>CAZGUM010000284.1:0-4244 GCA_964529085.1 uncultured Methylomonas sp.
GGAGGAGTCCATGCGTTTGCGGTGTCGATAGTATCGGGCTGGTTCAGATAATCAAAAGTCATAACTTGAGATTCTAGCAAGAGTCATGATTCCAGCAAGAATTAAAATTTTCTTAGGTTCGAAGGGAGTTGGCTTTTGAGCTAAAAGAGGCTGGGCTTGATGAATACCTGTCTCAATCGGTGACCAATAGGTCTGTCAATTCCTGATAATTTGGAAATGCCGAATCAAAGCTGATCAATTTACTTTGATTGACGATGCTGGTGGCGATGATGAGCCGGTCAGCCGGATCTTTGTGATGCTCGGGGGAATGCCGGCCAAGCGGCCGATTTCGCCGGTAATTGGCAATACCTGGACATCCGAGCCAATTAAAGCCGCGTCTAGCCATTGATCAAGCGGAATCGGCAATTCAATACGTTGGTGTTTTTGTAATAAGACGATTTCCCAAACAGAAATGGCCGAAACAGCGATAGCATCGTTGGCTACGAGCCAGCGCACCCAAATATGCGTATCCAGCAGAATCAATTCAGAGCGTCCCATTCACTTTCGGGTGCGGCGGATGCAACGATATCACCAACGATTTTGCCTTTCCCGGCTATTAGCGCAGAAGGTTTGCGTATTTTGGGTGGTGGTGGCAACTGATTCAATACCAGGAAGATAGCCTCCAATTGCGCATTGGGCGGCAATTTGGGTATATGCAGCAAGTTGCCTTGTTGATCGGTTTCTAAAATGATTTTCTCGGCATGCATGGATTTATGTCTTTATCGTTAAAGCCTTAGCATACGCCCAGCAGCCTTATTTTTCACCTTGTTCGCTGTTAGGGGTAGTGCAATTAAGGATTCGCCGACAATAGCCTAGCGAATCCGTTCCCCTAAGTAAGCCTATTCGTCGTCCTGGCAGCCAAAATGATACTGATAATCCGCCATTGCCCGTTTGATGACTTCGTGTGCCTCGTGCCTGCCGTAAACGTGGGTGATTTCGCAGACGCTTTTTTCGCTGGGTAGATGTTTGTAGGTCAGGAAGTAGTGTTTCAAGCGGTTGATATAGGATTCCGGGCAGTCGGAAACATCGCGCCATTGCCGGTAGAATTCGTCGCCTTTCATCACCGCGATGATCTTGTCGTCGGCCTCGCCGCCGTCCAGTAAGCGGAATCCGCCGATGGGTATGGCTTGCAGCAGGATGTCACCGTGGGTCACGCTGCGTTCGCTCAGTACGCAAATATCCAAGGGGTCGCCGTCGCCTTTGCTGACGGTTCTTCCGGATTGGGCCGCGGCATATTCGGCGGTTTTCTCGGCGCAGTAACTGCGCGGGATGAAGCCGTACAGGGTGGGAATCATATTGGAAAACTTTTGCGGCCGGTCGATCTTTAGATAGCCGCTGTCTTTGTCGATTTCGTACTTAACCGTATCGGACGGCACGATTTCGATAAACGCTGTCACGATGTCCGGCGTATTATCGCCGGGGTGTATGCCATGCCAGGGGTGAGCTTTGTGTTTAATATTCATCTAGGGTTTGGGGGCTTGGGAGGAATAAGTTTAGTAAATGAAATAAGGGAGGTAAAAGATAATTACCCGAATTGGGGCAATACGCAAGCCAATCAAGCCTAATATCAGCGGTCGATTGGCGTGCGTTAAAAATCATCGAAATTGTTTGCCGCGCTTATTCTTCGGCGGCGACTGTCGCGGGTTTGAGTTTCATGTCTTTATTCAGCCGTTGCAGGCGCTTGATCATTTCTTTTTTCATCTGTTCGCGGCCTATCGAGTGTTTCAGGCTGCTGCCCATGCCCGCCACTTGATCGGTGGAGCTGCGGATGGAGTAAAACACCAGTGTGCCGTCTTTGTAAGGCAAGCCGCCTGCCACCACATGGCTGGAGTTGTAGGAATGGCCGACGTAAAACTGGCGGGAGACGATAATGCCGCCGCCTTCGTCGATGGCGATCACTCGGTGATTAAGCACGGCGGTGGGCCGGTCTTCCACACGCCGATTCAGCCACAAAAACTGTTCGCTGGCATTGGCGGGCAAGGCGGCGGGGTAATTTAACCAAGCTTGTTGCAGTTCCGGAAAGTAGCGGGCCCAGGCTTTGCTGTTGACCGCATCGTTGCGCAATTCCGCGGCCGGGTCGGCCGTACCGTCATCGCGGCTGTAAGGGGCAATGCCGGCCAGGCCGCTTTTTTTGTAGGCTTGCAGGCGTTGCAGCAAAAATTCGCGGTATTTTTGATTGGCGGTTTTCAGCAAGGTTTTGTTGTCGGCGCCTTCCAGGCCGGCTTGCAGGCTTTTCAGACTATCCAGTTCGGCTTTGGATAGATTGAATTCGTCGCCCGGCTCCGCTTCCAGAAAAGCCTTGGCTTCGTCCAGCTGCTTTTCGGTAAAGGCGAATTTCTTAAAGCTATCGACACTGGCATTGTCGTCCAGCGTGCCGGTGGCGACGATGTCGCTTTCGCCGGCATTGAGTTTCCCTTTCTTAATGTAATCGGCGAGTTGAGTTAAGCCCACCGGCATAATCATCGCCACGCCGATGGCGAGTTCTTTTTGACTGGTTTCGCTGACGTCGTAACCGATGATTTCGCCGCGTTCCAGTTGCGGGATTTGTGTGGCGCTGATGCCGAAGTTTTGCAGCGCCTGTTGCGGGCTGGGTGCGTCCTGGGCGCTGACGGCTTGGCAGAATAGCGCGCTGCCGCTCAGTAAAATGACTTGGAAAACGGATTTGTCGAGACGCATAAATACTCCATGTGGGTTGGCATACTGCTTCATATTAGCGACTTTGGCCGGCCGATGCCGAAAGTGTTCAATATTCAAAACGGATTTTTCGATAATACGCGTTTGCCCAAACCGGTTAATTGTCTGAACCGAATAACTTGGATATGCTGGAGTCGCCGCGTCCACCGGGTTTGCTTGGCGCTTTGGCCGGCGCGGCCGGCGGCGTGGGCTGGTGATCTTCCATGTCGAACAACAACGCAAACTCTGGCGCGGGCAGCGGTTTGGAAAACAGATAACCTTGTCCGTAGTCGCAACCCGCAGCGCAGAGTAATTCCAGTTGCTGCGCGGTTTCTATCCCTTCGGCGATTACTTTTAAGCCGAGCTTATGCGCCATCACGATAATCGCTTCGCACAGCGCCAGATCGCTGGAGTCGGCTTCCAGGTTGCGCACAAAGCTCTGATCGATCTTCAGATAATCGATATCGAATTTTTTCAGGTAAGACAGCGACGAATAACCGGTGCCGAAGTCGTCTATCGCCACCTGGATGCCGGCGTCCCGGTAGGCATATAAATGGTCGCGCACGATGTTGTCGGCGTCCAGCAGCAGGCTTTCGGTAATTTCGATAACGATGCATTGGCCGGATAAGTCCAGTTCTTGCAAATAGGCGATCCATTTGCTGTCGCTTCTATCGCTGCGCGTGAATTGTACCGGCGATTTGTTAATGCCCATCTTGAAGTCCGGGCGGTATTTGGCGCGCCATTCGGCGATTTGCCCGGCCGCAACCTGAAACACCCAATCGCCGATTTCGACGATTAAGCCGGTTTCTTCGGCCAGCGGGATGAAATCCGCCGGGCTGATCATGCCGCGTACGGGATGTTGCCAGCGAATCAATGCTTCGGCTTTGTGCATCTTGCGGCTGGCCAGTTCGACGATCGGTTGGTAGAACAGCGTGAATTCTTGGTTTGCCAAGGCGTGGCGCAGATCGCTGGTCAGGCGCATGCGGTTTTGCGCGGTTTGCTCCATCTCGCTGGTAAAGAAATTATATCGGTTGCGGCCTTGTTGCTTGGCGGTATACATGGCCTGATCGGCATTTTTGATCAGTTGTTCGGCTTCCAGCGCGTCTTGCGGATAGAAGGTAATGCCGATACTGACCGAGATATAAGCCTGTTCCTCGCCCAGGACGAAGGGTTCGGCAAGTTGCTGCAGAATGCCTTGCGCCACCCGGTCGATGTTGGTTTCCGAGTCCAGTTCGCCCAGGATAATGGTAAATTCGTCGCCGCCCAAGCGGGCCACGGTATCCACGTCGCGCACGCAAGCCAAGATGCGCCGCGCGGTTTCCTGCAACAGAATATCGCCCATGCCGTGACCCAGGGTATCGTTAATTTCCTTGAAACGATCCAAATCCAGCAGCATGACCGCCAGGCTGTTTTTGTCTCGATGGGCTTTTTTGATCTCCTGCTTCAAGCGGTCCTGGAACATGCGCCGGTTGGCCAGATCGGTAAGCGGGTCGAAATTGGCTTGGCGCCAGATGGTTTGTTCGACATGTTTT
>CAZGUM010000285.1:0-4239 GCA_964529085.1 uncultured Methylomonas sp.
TCGTCGATTCGGCACTCGATGCCGATGGCGCCCTGTCCCATCGCCGGTAGGCTTTCTGTCGGCTCCAGTTGGGCGGTGATGCGCTCTCCCATTCCCAGCCGTTTCAAGCCGGCCGAAGCCAGAATGATCGCGTCGTATTCACCGGCATCCAGTTTCGCCAGCCGGGTATTGACGTTGCCGCGTAGGCTAAGAATTTCCGCGTTTGGGAATTTTTCCTTGATTTGGCATTGGCGGCGTAGACTGGAAGTGCCGATGCGAGCGTCGGTCGGCAATTCGGCCAAACTGCGATATTTATTGGAGACGAAGGCATCGGTAGGATCTTCCCGGTCCAGAATTACTGCCAGATGCAGGCCTTCCGGAAATTCCACCGGCACGTCTTTCATCGAATGCACGGCAATGTCGGCAGAGCCTTCCAGCATGCCTTGTTCCAGTTCCTTCACGAACAAACCTTTCCCGCCGACTTTGGCCAAAGGTGCATCAAGGATTTTGTCGCCGCGGGTGACCATTTTTACCAGCTCGGTTTGTAAGCCGGGAAATGCCTGTTGCAGTCGCGCCGCGACATGCTCGGCCTGCCACAAGGCCAGCGGACTTTGCCGGGTAGCGATACGAATAATTCTGTCAGCCAAAACTGCTCCTGCCGATTGCTGGCGGGCGTCTAAGCTGCGCCCTTTGTTGGGAATAAATGTTCGCTATTGTAATCCGATTTGACGGGGAAGGTGGGTAGAAGTTGTTTGTGCTGTTAGTCAGTCGGAAACTGCTTGCTAGGGATTAGGTAGGCTAAAGATTAAGAAAACGGTATTCAGTTAACCAAACTAAATATCGCTCAGACAAATACCTAGCCTTACTCGATCTACCTAACCTCAAACACCTCAAAATGCTCGCCCGCCTCATGTGGGTTGGCGATTACTTCGCTAACCTTGGCCAATATTGGGCCTTTATGGCACCAAGCCACCAGCTTTTGTAGTTCTTCCACATGGCCGCTGGCGATGATTTCGACACTGCCGTCGGCCAGATTTCTGACAAAGCCTTTTACATTTAACTTCACCGCCTGCTTTTGGGTATAGGCGCGAAAATACACGCCCTGCACCCGGCCCTTGACGATGATGTGCAAACACTCGCTCATCGCGTAATCCTCCAGCAATAATGAGTTTTTTGATCGCGGGCGAAATCCTCAGGAATGGTTTTCGCGCTGATGTCTTCTATCTGCAAATCCGCCAAGGCTTGCCTATCCAGTTTGAAGCGGCGGAAGTTGGTGGAAAAATATAACACGCCGTCTGCTGCCAGCAGGGCAACCGCACTGCGTAGCAGGTGCAGATGATCGTTCTGAATATCAAAGGCTTCGTCCATTTTCTTGGAATTGGAAAAGGTCGGCGGATCGAGAAAGATCAGATCGAATTGCGGCTTGTCCTTGGCGCCGGCTTGCTCCGCCAGCCATTCCACGCAATTGGCGCGCAGCAGTTTGTGATCGCCTTGAATCCCGTTCAGGTCGAAGTTGCGCTTGGCCCAGTCCAGATAGGTATTGGACATGTCCACCGTGACGCTAGACGCCGCGCCACCCACCGCCGCATGCACACTAGCACTGCCGGTATAGGCAAACAGATTCAGAAAGCGTTTGCCCTTGGCTTGCTGTTGTATCAACAGGCGAATCGGCCGGTGATCTAGAAACAGGCCGGTATCCAAGTAGTCTTCGAAATTCACCCAAAACTTGCAACCGCCTTCTTCGACCACGTGGAAACGGCCGGATTCGCCTTGCTTTTCATATTGCTCGGTGCTTTTCTGCTTACGGCGGATTTTTAAAAACACCTGCTCCTTGGGTATTTCCAATACTTTGGGGATTTCCACCATGACCCCGGCCAGACGTTGATTGGCTTTGGCCGGATCTATGGTTTTCGGCGATTCGTATTCCTGCACGTTGACCCAGGTCTGCTCGCCCTGATAAACATCCACCGCCACCGCGTATTCCGGCAAATCGGCGTCGTACAGCCGATAGCAGCTGACCTGGTTTTGCTTGGCCCATTTGCCGATTTTTTTCAGATTCTTGCGTAAGCGGTTGGTGAACATTTCCGCCTGATTGTCGGGCTGCACGGTCTTGGTACGCCGGCTGATTTGCTCGATGCGTTCTTGTTGGGATTTGGCTTTGGGTTCGAAAAAGGTCTGCTCTTCGATATTAAAGCGCAGCAATTTGCACTCCAGCGCGCCGTTGAACAAGGTAATCGGCTTTTGCGAACGCACGCCCAACCTAAAGCCCAATTCCGGATTGCTGATGATCATCGCTACCTGCCAGCCGACGAAACGTTGTTTCAACACCTCTCCAAAGCGGCGATACAGCTCGGATGTTTCGGCCTCATCGCCCAGACGTTCGCCGTATGGCGGGTTGCAGGCGATCAAGCCCTTAGTCCAACTTTCCGCCGCCTTCGCGTCGGCAATATCGCGTCGTTCGATATGAATCTTACCGGCCAAGCCGGCATTTTCGACGTGCTGCAAGGCTGCTAACACAGTGCGGCGGTCTTGATCGAAACCGACAATCACCGGCATCTTGCTTAAGCCAATATCCCGGCGTTGCTTGGCTTCGTCCAGCAGGCTTTCCCAAAGCGCGGCATCGTGTTTTTTCCAGCCCAGGAAGCCGAAATAATCGCGCTGCAAACCCGGCGCATAATCGGCGGCGATCATCGCCCCTTCCAGCAACATGGTGCCGGAGCCACACATGGGATCGAGCAGCGAACCGCCTTGCTCGGCGATTTTCGGCCAACCTGCACGCAGTAAAATCGCCGCCGCCAGGTTTTCCTTGATCGGCGCGGCGATGTTGACGTCGCGGTAGCCTCGTTTGTGCAAACTCTCGCCGGATAAATCCAGGCTGAGTTGTGCGGTCTCATTGTGTAGATAGACATTGACGCGAATGCTGGGCCGGTCGGTGTCGATATTGGGCCGTTTGTTAAACTTGGCTCGCATTTGATCGACGATGGCGTCCTTAACCTTTAATGCGCCGAAATGAGTATTGTTGATGGCCGGATTGTTCTTGCTGCTAAACGATACGGCCAGGCTGTCGTCGGGCTTGATATGCTCGAACCAGTTGATCTTTTTCACGCCGTCGTACAAATCCTGCTGGGATTTGACCTCGAAACTGCTCAAGGGCAGAAACACCCGGTTGGCGGTGCGCGACCACAGGCACACCCGGTAAGCCAGTGCCAGATCGCCTTCGAAAGCCACGCCGGCCATTTTTTCGCGAACGTTTAGGCCGCCCAGGGCTTTGATTTCGTTGGCGAGGATGCCTTCCATCGCTTTCGGCGTGGTGGCGAACAGTGGGTATTGGCTCATGGTCTGCGGGCTGGGTGCGGAATGGTCGGGTAGGATACTAAAATGTGCCGCTAATGCGGTGGATATTTTTGCTTGCAAACCGCAAACAGGCGTTGCACCAGGGCAGGCGGTTAAAGCCGCCAAAGAGTGTCAAACTGTTTTACAATCGGAAGATCGATGTCAGTCAGTGAAATTCTAAAGATTTGAGGTACTGGTCAAATTCTGACTTGGCAGGGTTCTTGCTGTCTATGTATTAATCCTGAACGGCATTTGCTTGTTTAACTTTCTGTAATATTCAAGGTAGTGGCATGTACCCGCAAAAACACTTCGAAACCTACTACGATCCGCACCAACGCATCCGCGCCTGCAAAATCACTCCAGGCGAATATTGTGTTACCGATTCCGGCGAGGTTATTGTTACCGTGCTGGGGTCCTGTGTGATTGCCTGTATTCGCGATTGGCGGCGGGGCATAGGCGGGATGTATCAATTCATGGTGGTGAACGTCAACGAAGACCAGCCACTCAACCAACGCATGGAAAACATGGCTAGTGCCGGTATGGATAATTTCATCAATCATCTGGTCGACATGGGGGCGGAAGAGGGCGAGCTGGAAGCCAAGGTATTCGGTGGTGGCAACATACTTAACGGCATGCAGCGAAACAATGTCGGCGCTCGTAGTGCTCAGTTTTTACGCGGTTATCTGGCCGGCCGGAACATTCCGGTCCTCGCTGACGACATGCTCGGTATCTATCCCCGCAAGGTGTATTTCTTTCCGGAAACCGGGGAAGTGTTGGTGAAAAAACTCAAGGATATAAAAAACGAAACTATCTTGCAGCGGGAGCAGGAATATTCTCACAGGTTGTTTGCTAGGGTGTTGGCGTAGAGTTTTGTGTCGCTAACGCGACGGTTTTTTTGAATGTCGGTTCGCGGACCGACAACCGCGA
>CAZGUM010000286.1:0-4206 GCA_964529085.1 uncultured Methylomonas sp.
TGGGATGAGCTGGCAGCGCGCTTACCCAAGGACTATTGAAAACAGCCGGGCCAAGTATCGACTTATCGCATTAGGTAGCCAATTGCACTGAACAGGCCGCCGATGAATATCAGCCGTCCCGAAATTAAGCAAGGGGTGGCCATCGGCTGCCCTTTCCCCTGTTAGCCTGGTGGGTGCTGAGGGGTTCGAACCCCCGACCCTCGCCTTGTAAGGGCGATGCTCTCCCAGCTGAGCTAAGCACCCGGCTTAAGGCCGCGCATTGTATACAAAATCCGCTATCCGCAAAACAATTTTGTAAGCCTTTACCGCACTAAGGATTTACGCAACCCCCGAGCAATTTTTCACCCCCCCCATTCGAATTGACATAATACCTGCATGATAGAACGAGGCTGCGAACTTAGAAATTCGTTTGCCGATCTGGATAATCACATTTTGTTCGGCTTACAAACCCAATCTTCTTTTTAGCTGTGATTTAATCCACAATGTTGAAAAATTCTATTTTTAAGTTACTTTTACATAGAAGAGTCGCTAATTCCGCCGAAGGATTTTTTCGGGCATCGCGCTGGAAAAAATCGGCTCCCCGATTAGTCCGCGTCACCTCGTTCCGCCCCAGCAAAGGGTCGTAACTTTGGCTCTCGCATGACTTAACGCCGTTTCGCGATGCCGTACTAGCACTCCGTTTCCAAGATTTTCAACGTAGGCATAAGACTACAGATCATTTTCCGACAATCAGCCTCAAACAGCCATATTGGAAAGCCAGTGCGAATTCACACGAATCGAGCCTGAAACAGTTGTCGGGCATGAGTTAGAAAAACCGCCGATTGCCGGCATAACAGACATATAGATCACCACTTAATTGGGAATCGCATGAACAACAGCACGTCTTTTATACCCTTTTACGATTTCTCCCCTACCGTTAACGCCGCTTATTTAAAAGAAATCCTGCCTTTGCTGGTTCGCCACAATGTCGCAGCCAATCCGATTAATTACGCTATCTGGTATGACTATGTGGTCGGTAATAACGTCACATTGACGAACGCGGTTAACTCGATAGTGACGGAGCAAGGTGTATTCGACTGCGAAACCAGTGTGGAGCTGTATAAAAAATATATTTGTAACGCATCGCTGGAATCGTTTGAACATATCAATCGGCAAATTCATAAAGTTATCGAGCAAGCCACGACGGCGATCAACGACACTTATCACAAAGCCGAAGAAACCAACGACAGCTTTCAGAAAAAAACCGTTATGCTGGAAAGCCTCCCCGAAACCGGCGGTTTGAAAACCATATTGCGGGAGATCATTCAGGAAACCCAATCGCTCGCCGTCACCAGTCAGGCCATGCAAGGCAAACTGACCGCCGCCAATAAGGAAATGGAGCAGCTGCGGAAGGAATTGGCGCAGGTCAGACAAATCGCCACTACCGACGGACTGACCGGCTTGCTGAACCGGCGCGCCTTCGATATGACCCTGGCCGAAATAGTCGAGCAATCCGAACCGGATAAAACCTGTCTGTCGATGTTGGACATCGATCATTTCAAACGTATCAACGATACTTACGGCCACACTATCGGCGATAACGTGATCAAGTATGTGGCGTCGCTGATGAAAAAATACGCGGAAGGGCATCACCACGTTGCCCGGTACGGCGGCGAAGAGTTAGCCATCATCATGCCCAATACCAGCCATGAAAAAGCCCTGGAAATTTCCGAAAACATCCGCAGTTCAATGGAAGCCAGCCGTTTGCAACGTAAAAACGATAATCAGTCCTTAGGTTCGATTACGCTGTCGATCGGCATCGCCAAGTTACAGCCGGGCGACGATCCGGAAAGCTTTATCGTTCGCGCCGACACTGCCCTGTATAAAGCCAAGCAAAGCGGCCGCAATAAAGTGGTGCATTACGATCAGCTCGATCGCCGCTAGTATCGACTTTTTGGCTGTCGCGAGGCATCATCAGGTCGGGCGTCTGATTGCCGTTCGGTCAGACGCTGCACCACCAGACTACCGACCATGTCCCCTTCGACATTCACCATAGTCCTAACAGTATCGAGCACGCGATCTATTGGTAGCAATATCGCAATGGCTTCCGCGGGCAAACCGACCGACTGCAACACCATCACCATCGTTACCATTCCCGCACTCGGAATACCGGGTGCCCCGATGGCGGCAACCATGGTAGTAAAAAACACGATCAATTGCTGAGCCAGATCGAGCTCTATGCCGGCCAAATTGGCGACGAACAACGCGGCTGAGGCTTCGTACAGCGCGGTTCCGTCCATATTCACGGTGGCGCCCAACGGCACCACGAAACCGGCGATGCCGGGCTTGACATGCAAATGCTGTTCGACGCAACGTAAGGTAACCGGCAAGGTTGCAGAACTGGAACTGGTGGCGAAGGCCGTAACCAGAGCCTCGCGAGAGCCGCGAAAGAACTTTAGCGGCGACATCCCGGTTACCAGAAACAACAACAGCGGCAACACCACAAACCCATGCAGCAAAGTGGTACCGACAATCACCGCCACGAATTCGGCCAAACTACTCAGTAACGCGGTGTCTTGCGTCGCCAGCAACTTCGCCAACAAGGCCATGATACCGAGCGGCGCCAAATGCATAATCCAGCCGACCAGACGCAACATCAACTCCAAACCTTCCTGCATCAATAACAATATGTTTCGATAGCGGTCGCCGCCCACCACCAACGCAATACCCAGCAATAACGCAAACACCACAATCGCCAGCACATTAGCTTGCGCCAGGGCCGCGAATGGATTGATGAACAAACCGTGTAGGAAGCTGGCGATAAACTCGGCAAAACTCATTTGTTTTGCGGCAAAACCCTGAGCGGCGTTGCTGAACAAATCCAGGCTAAGGCCTTTACCAGGCTCGAATAAATTGGCGGCCGATAAACCCAATACGATAGCGAGCGCCATCGACAATATAAAAAAACCTAATGTAGTGAGCCAAACCCGATGCAATTGGCTATGCAGACGCAAATTAGCGACCCCAACTGCGATCGAGGTAAACACTAACGGCACCAGCACCATTTTCAGTAGATCTATGAACAGATTACCGAGGAGACCGCAAATATAAGTACCGTGTCTAGTGGCTTCGGCATCCGCCCCCAACTTCGCGAACCATAGGCCCAGCGCAATACCCACGGCCGCGCCTAGAAAAATTTGGGTGTTTAATGCTATTTTCACCGCCGCCTCCTTTAAAACGAATTTATCTATCCTTGCCCGTTGCACAAAACCGTGCCCTGGGGGGAACAACGATCATATCTGCGTCAATTGGCATTTGACTTATCTATTTCGGTAAAATCAAAACCATGACGACAATCAACGACAACCCCGACCCTTGCTTGTGCGGCTCCGGCCTAACTTATGCTGAATGCTGCGGCTATTACCACGCTGGCGAACGCAAGCCGCCGACCGCCGAAGCATTGATGCGTTCGCGTTTCAGCGCCTATGCGCGCCGCGATGTCGACTATTTACTGGCAACCTGGGATGCCGACAAAAGGCCGGCAACTATCGACTTTTCCAAGGAAACGGCGCAATGGCAAAAACTGGTGATAGTCGGCACCAAAAAAGGCGGCGCGCAAGACAGCAAGGGCATTGTCGAGTTTAAGGCCTATTACGCGCAGGACGGTGAAAATTATTTCATGCACGAGATCAGCCGTTTCGTTAAATCGGGCTACTACTGGCTCTATCTGGACGGCGTTATCAAAGCTGCCGGCAAAGTCAGCGTGACCAGCGATAGCGGCAAGAATGCACCCTGCCCATGCGGCAGCGGCAAAAAATTCAAACGTTGCTGCGGCCGCTAGACGGCTGGGCTTTTAATGGTCCGAACGCGACGCATCCTGAAAGCCCAGTTGCTTCCACGCTTCGTAGAGCACTATCGCGACCGTATTAGAAAGGTTGAGACTGCGGCTTTCCTTGCGCATCGGCAAATAAAGCTTTAGTCCGGCCGGATGTTGCTTAAGAAACTCCGCCGGCAAGCCGCGAGTTTCCGGGCCAAACAGCAAGGCATCTCCGGCCTGATAACGGACTTCGCTGTAATTAGTGCTGCCTTTGGTGGTCAATGCAAATAAACGCTTGGGCTTGGCTTTTTCGACATAATCGTGCAACGAGCCATGCTGGCGAATATTCACCCACTCATGATAATCCAGCCCGGCGCGACGCAGACGTTTGTCGTCCAAATCAAACCCCA
>CAZGUM010000287.1:0-1202 GCA_964529085.1 uncultured Methylomonas sp.
ACACTTTCAACCGCTGGGAAGCCGGTCAGCAATTGGCGGTGCAGGTGATTTTTACTTTGATCGACGCTATCGAGCTGGGTCGGTCTTTGCAGTTGGAGCCGGTTATTGTTGACGCCTACCGTAGTGTGTTGACCGACAGTAGCGGGGACTTGTCTTATCAGGCGCTATTGCTGGTGCTGCCCGAAGAAAGTTATTTGTCCGGGCAGATGGCTGTCATCGATGTCGAAGCCGTCCATCAAGCGCGCGAATTTGTGAAAAAAACCTTGGCCGAGCAATTGCAGGGCGAGTTTAGACAGCTGTATGTGCAACATCACCGCGACGAATCCGGCAGTTTTGATGCCGGTGCTGTGGGGCGGCGGCGGTTGAAAAACGCCTGCCTGAGCTATCTGAGTAAACTGGAAAACCAGGACGTTTACCATATCGCCGAGCAGCAATTTTACAGTGCTCGGAATATGACCGATCAACTGGCGGCCTTGTCGGCCATCGTTAACAGTAACCATCCGGCCAAGGCCAGAAGTCTGGACAGCTTTTATGTGCAGTGGCGGCAGGAAGCGCTGGTTATCGACAAATGGTTTACCTTGCAAGCTACCAGCAGCATGCCCAATACCTTTGCCACCGTGCAGGCCCTTATGCAGCATCCGGCTTTCGATATGAAAACGCCTAACCGGGTGCGTTCATTGATCGGCGCTTTCAGCCAAGCCAATCCGCTGCATTTTCATGCCAAAAACGGCGAGGGCTACCGCTTTCTGGCCGATCAAGTATTGGCGTTGAATACTCTTAATCCGCAAATTGCCTCGCGGATGGTGACCGGTCTGGCGCAATGGCGACGTTATGACGCGGAGCGCCAGGGCTTGATGAAACAGCAATTACAGCGTATTGTCGCTACCGAGCATCTGTCCAAGGATGTGTTTGAGATTGCCAGCAAGAGTTTGGCGTAGTCGTCACAATCACGTAAACTAGCTTCGAAATAAGCCATTCGCATCAAGCATGAACCCACGCACCGCCCAGGTTGAGCGCAATACGCTCGAAACCCAGATCAACGTTTCCATTAATCTCGACGGTAACGGCGCGGCCGCGTTTACCACCGGCTTGCCGTTTTTGGATCATATGCTGGATCAGATAGCCAGGCACGGTTTGATTGATATGAACATTGTCTCGCATGGCGACCTGCATATCGATGCTCACCATAGCGTGGAAGACAT
>CAZGUM010000287.1:1302-4146 GCA_964529085.1 uncultured Methylomonas sp.
CATATTGCCGAAACTGTTTTCAAGGCATTCGGTCGAGCCGTCAGGATGGCAATCAGCCATGACGAACGGATGGCGGGCATCATGCCGTCCACCAAAGGCAGTCTATAATTTCCAAGCTTTCCGCCAAGAACCTCTGACCCTGAATCACTAGTTTTATGTCATCAGTAGCCGTTATCGATTACGGAATGGGCAATCTGCATTCCATTGCCAAAGCGCTGCAACATGCCGATAGCCGCGTCAACGTACAAATAACCGCGGATGCTGCCGTTATCCGTGCCGCCGATCGGGTGGTGTTTCCCGGCGTGGGCGCGATACGCGATTGCATGCAGGCTTTGACCGATAGCGCTTTAGACGAGGTGATCCGCGAAGTTGCGAAAAGCAAACCGTTTCTCGGTATTTGCCTGGGTATGCAGGCCTTGTTGACCGATAGCGAGGAAAACGACGGTATTGCCTGCCTCAATATATTCCCCGGTCATGTCCGGCGATTTGCCGAACATATGCTCGATAGCGAAGGCAATGTCTTGAAAATCCCGCATATGGGGTGGAATCAGGTCAAGCAAACGCCGCATCCGCTCTGGCATAACATTCCGGATTCTAGCCGTTTTTATTTTGTGCACAGCTATTACGCTGTGCCGGACAATCAGCAGGATAGCGCAGCCACCGCCGATTACCCCACAGCGTTCACCTGCGCATTGGCAAAAGACAATGTGTTCGCCGTGCAATTTCATCCCGAGAAAAGCCAGACCGTGGGTTTGCAGTTATTGCAAAATTTCTTGGGCTGGGATGGCGTCGCTTAAGCCCCAACCCGAAGACGTTGGTTTTACTAACCTTTAGATTTAGTGTTTTAACTGTCGAGATTTAGATATGTTGCTGATACCCGCAATTGACTTAAAGGAAGGAAAATGTGTCCGTTTGCGCCAGGGTCGTATGGAAGACGACACCGTGTTCTCCGACGATCCGGTGGCTGTGGCCGGGCGCTGGGTAGAAGCAGGGGCGAAAAGATTACACCTGGTTGATTTGGACGGCGCCTTTGCCGGCAAACCCAAAAATGCCGACGTCATTAATGCGATCGTCCAAGCGTATCCCGACGTACCGGTGCAAATCGGCGGCGGTATCCGCGACGAGGACACTATTCAGGCTTATCTGGAAGCCGGCGTGCAGTACGTGATCATCGGTACAAAAGCGGTCAGCGAACCGCATTTCGTGCGCGATGTATCGATCGAGTTTCCCGGCCACATCATCATTGGTTTGGATGCTCGCGACGGCAAAGTCGCAATCGACGGTTGGTCGAAATTGTCGCGTCATGATGTAATTGACTTGGCGCAAAAATTCGAAGCCAACGGCGTTGCCGCAATTATTTATACCGACATTTCCCGCGATGGGATGATGCAGGGTGTCAACGTGGAAGCGACCGCTAAATTGGCGCGTTCGGTCCACATCCCCATCATCGCCTCCGGCGGCATAACCAACTTGGATGATATTCGTGCTCTCGGCGCCGTTGCACACGAAGGTATCATGGGTGCTATTACAGGCCGTGCCATTTATGAAGGTACGCTGGATTTTGCCGAAGGAGAGAGATTGGCAGAGTCCTTCGGTGGGGCGGATGCCTGAGCTATTAGCCGATAAATCGTAACCATGAGCCTAGCCAAACGTATTATTCCCTGCCTGGATGTCGATAACGGTCGCGTCGTTAAAGGCGTAAAATTCGTCGATATCCGCGATGCCGGGGATCCGGTGGAGATTGCCCGGCGTTATGATAGGGAGGGTGCGGACGAAATCACCTTCCTGGACATCACCGCGACCCACGACAACCGCGATACCATGGTTCATGTTGTCGAACAGGTTGCGAGCGAAGTGTTTATTCCGCTGACCGTGGGCGGCGGCATCCGGGTGTTGGAAGATATTCGCCGTATGCTCAATGCCGGTGCCGATAAGGTTGGCATTAACAGCGCGGCGGTATTTAGGCCCGAATTCGTCAAGGAAGCTGCGGAAAAATTTGGTTCGCAATGTATCGTGGTGGCTATCGACGCCAAAAAAGTCAGTCAGGACGGCGAGGAAAACCGCTGGGAAATCTTTACCCACGGCGGCCGCAAACCGACTGGCATTAATGCGGTCGAATGGGCCGTGAGAATGAAAGACTATGGTGCCGGCGAAATTCTATTGACCAGTATGGATAGAGACGGTACCAAATCGGGCTTTGATCTGGCATTGACTCGGGCTATCAGCGAAGCGGTCAGTATCCCGGTGATCGCCTCGGGCGGTGTCGGCAATCTTGATGATTTGGCCGATGGCATCATTGAGGGCAAAGCCGATGCAGTATTGGCAGCCAGCATATTTCATTTTGCAGAATATACGGTAGAACAGGCCAAGAAGCATATGCAGGCCAGAGGCATAGAGGTGCGCTTATGAGTGTAAGCTGGCTGGAGGAAATTCAGTGGACGGAGGAGGGTTTGGTGCCGGTGATTGCGCAAGATCATGCCAGCGGTCGCATTCTGATGTTCGCCTGGATGAACCGCGAGTCGCTTGCCTTAACCGTTGCCGAGGCTTATGCGGTATATTGGTCCCGTTCCCGCCAGCGTTTATGGCGTAAGGGCGAGGAGTCCGGTCATCGGCAAAAAGTCCTCGATATTCAATTGGATTGCGATTCGGACGTGATTTTGCTTAAAATTGAACAAGAAGGCGGCATCGCCTGCCACACCGGCCGGGAAAGCTGTTTTTTCCGTAGCCTAACAGACGGCGAGTGGCAAACCACCGAGCCGGTACTGAAAGACCCCAAAGCCATCTATAAGTAGACAATCACACGCCGGCATAGCTCAGCAGGTAGAGCAGCGCACTCGTAACGCG
>CAZGUM010000288.1:0-4119 GCA_964529085.1 uncultured Methylomonas sp.
GGCAGATTCAAGCCAACGACCAGGCCCGCAAAGCCGAGGAATATCTGCCGTTGATTGTTGCGTATCGCAACGGCGCGCCGGTAACGATTGCCGACCTGGGCGAAGCGGTCGATTCCGTGGAGGATTTGCGCAATACCGGTTCCAACAACGGCAAGCCGTCGGTATTGTTGATCATCCGCAAACAACCCTTAGCCAACGTCATTCAGACCGTCGATCAAGTATTGGCGGTGATGCCGGCTTTACGGGCGGCTTTGCCCAGCAATATCGAGCTCTCGGTAGTGGTGGATAGATCCTTGTCGATCCGGGCGTCGATCCGCGAAGTCGAGCACGGCTTGTTCGTCGCCGTGTTGCTGGTGATTCTGGTGGTACTGGTGTTCCTGCGCAATCCGCGCTCGGCGGCGGTACCCATCGTCGCGGTGCCGGCCTCCTTACTGGGGTCTTGCGCCGTGATTTATCTGTGCGGCTTTAGTATCAATAACCTAACCTTGATGGCCTTGACCATCGCCACCGGTTTTGTGGTGGACGACGCGATTGTGGTGGTGGAAAACACCAACCGGCATATCGAGGAAGGCGTCGCGCCATTCCGCGCGGCGCTAATGGCCGCCAAGGAAGTAGGCTTCACCGTATTGGCGATGAGCGTGTCGCTGGTGGCGGTGTTCCTGCCGATTTTATTGATGGGCGGCGTACCGGGCCGGCTATTTCGGGAATTCGCGGTGACGTTGTCGGCGGCGGTGCTGGTGTCGCTGGTGATCTCGTTGACCACCACCCCGATGCTGTGCGCGCGCTGGCTGGGTAAGGAATCCAAAGAACATGGCGCCGTCTATCACGGCATCGGCGCGGCTTTCGATTGGATACAGGACATCTACCGGGTCAGCCTGAGCTGGGCCTTGCGCCACGGCCGCATCATGCTGACTTTGTTGCTGGCGACCATCGCTTTAAACATTTACTTATACAGCGCTATCGACAAAGGCTTCTTCCCGACCCAAGACGGCGGCCGCTTGCTCGGCGAGATACAAACCGATCAAAACACCTCATTCCAAACCCTGCAAAAGCAATTCGCGCAAATCTCGGACATTTTGCAAAAAGACCCGGCGGTCGCCAATGTCGCCGGCTTTGCCGGCAGTTCGCAAAGCAGTAACAGCGCGCGGATTTTCGTCACTTTGGTTCCGCACGAACAGCGCGACGGCGTCGAAGTGGTGATGGAACGCTTGCGCAAGGCGGCGGGCCGGATTCCCGGCGCCAATTTGCACATGTTTCCGGCCCAGGAACTGCGAATAGGCGGACGCATGTCCTTCGGTTTACTGGATTACACCTTGCAGGCCGACGATTTGGATTTGTTGCGGGAATGGACCCCGAAGGTCCAGGCCGCTTTGGCCCGGCTGCCGGAATTGAGCGACGTCAGCACCAGCCAACAAGACAAGGGCGAACAAATCGGCCTGACCGTCAACCGCGATCTGGCCGCGCGTTACGGCGTCAGCCAAGCCTTGATCGACAACAGCTTGAACAGCGCCTTCGGTCAGCGCCAGGTATCGGTGATTTACAACCCGTTGAATCAATACCGGGTGGTGATGGAACTGGCGCCGCAGTACTGGCAATCGGCGGATAGTCTGAAACAACTGTATATCAGCGCCCCCGGCCGGGCCGGCGCTGACGGTCTGCCGGCACAGCCCAAGCAAGTGCCGCTGTCGGCGCTGGCCGGCTTCGCGCCGAGCAATGCGCCGTTATCGGTGCATCATCAAGGCCAGTTTGCGGTCACCGAATTGTCGTTTAATTTAAAGCCCGGCGTGTCTATGTCCACGGCCGATGTTGCTATTAGCCAAGCCTTGCGCGACATCGGCTTGCCGGCCGCCATTACCGGCAGCTTTCAAGGTTCCGGCAAGGCGTTTCAGGAAGCCTTGCGCAGTCAACCCTGGCTGGTTTTAGCAGCACTAATCACGATCTATATTGTGCTGGGCGTGCTTTACGAAAGCCTGGTGCATCCGCTGACGATTCTGTCCACCCTGCCCTCGGCCGGTGTCGGCGCCTTGCTGGCCTTGATGGCTTGCGATAAGGAGTTCAGTATCATCGCCCTGATCGGCGTGATTTTGCTGATCGGCATCGTCAAGAAAAATGCCATCATGATGATAGATTTTGCATTGCTGGCTGAGCGCGAGCGCGGTTTGAATTCGCGCGAGGCCATTTTCCAGGCCTGCATGCTGCGTTTCCGCCCGATTCTGATGACTACGCTGGCCGCACTGTTCGGCGCCTTGCCGTTGGCCCTTGGCAGCGGTTACGGCGCGGAACTGCGCCAACCGCTGGGGATATCCATCGTCGGCGGCCTGGTTTTCAGCCAGTTATTAACCTTATACACCACGCCGGTCGTTTATTTGTATCTCGACCGCTTCCGGCTGTGGTTGCACGCCCGTTTTTCCAACCGCGCCGCCAGTCCGGCGCCACAATCCCTCTAAGCCCCGATTGTCATGCGTTTAAGAATAAGCCCACCGTTGATTGCTTCCCTACTAACCTTGCCCTTGGCTGCCTGCACGGTAGGCCCGGATTATGTCCGTCCGCAAGCCAATATATCCGAAGAATTTAAGGAAGTGAAAGGCTGGAAACAGGCCCAGCCGCGCGATACCGGTTTGCCCGGCAAATGGTGGGAGATTTTTAACGATCCCAAACTGAACGAACTGGAAGAACAGGTGGCCGCCGCCAACCAGTCCATCATCCAGGCCGAAGCCCAATACCGGCAAGCGCAGCATCTGGTGCAATCGGTGCAATCGTCCTTGCTGCCGGTGGCGACGCTGACCGGCACCTTCAACCGCTTCCGCGCCGCCACCGGTCAGAACGTCGCGGTGGGCGGGGTGCGCAACCTATTCGGCCAGGCGGTCGGCGTGGCCTGGGAACCCGATTTATGGGGCAGTGTGCGCCGTCAGGTGGAAACCAATACCAGCAACGCCCAAGCCAGCGCCGCGACCTTACATGCCTTGATACTGTCCAGCCAATCGGCACTGGCGGACAATTATTTTCAATTGAAAACCCTGGACGCCCAGAAAGCCCTACTGGACGAAACGGTGACGGCTTTCGCCAAAACCCTGGAAATTACCAAAAACCGCTATGCCGTGGGCGTAGTCGCCAAAGCCGATGTCGTGCAAGCGGAAACCCAATTGGAAACCGCCCGCGCGCAGTCTATCGATCTGGGCGTGCAGCGCGCCAAGCTGGAACATGCCATCGCGGTATTGATAGGCAAAACACCGGCGGAACTGGCGTTGGCACCGTCTCCATTGGATACGCAACCCCCAGGGATTCCGGTCAGCTTACCGTCGGAACTGCTGGAGCGCCGTCCGGACATTGCCGCCGCCGAACGTAAAATTGCCGCCGCGAATGCACAGATTGGCGTCGCTAAAGCCGCTTACTACCCTACGTTGAATCTGGCCTCCACCAACGGCTTTCAGTCGCCGACCGCCGACACCTTGTTCACGATGGCCCGCCGCTACTGGTCTTTAGGGCCGGCCGGCTTGGCCTTGACCTTGTTCGACGGCGGCGCCAAGAATGCCCAATACAAACAAGCAATAGACGCCTACGACGCCAGCGTGGCCGGCTACCGGCAAACCGTCCTCACCGGGTTTCAAGAGGTGGAAGACAATCTGGCCGCGCTGCGCATCCTGGATGCGGAAACCCAAGTGCAAGACAAAGCCGTCGCCGCTGCGAAACAGGCGCTGGCTCTGACCAACAATCAGTATCAGGCGGGCACCGTCAGCTATATCAACGTGATGACCGCGCAGACTACCGCGCTGTCCAATCAACAAACGGCAGTGCAATTGCTGGGGCAACGTTTGTCTGCTTCGGTGTTGCTAGTCAAGGCGCTCGGCGGCGGCTGGAACGAAACCTTGGTGCCGACGGAAGACGAAGCTGACGGCGAGCGGAAATGGACGGATTATTTGATTTTGCCGCTGGCGGAATGATGCAGTTAACTATCCACTAAAAGATTTCAAATTTAACACTGAAGACCCAGGAGTCGACCCGATGAAATACCTCATCACACTATTGAGCATAATTGCCGCCTTCGCCTCTTACATCATCGGCAGCATATCGGGTCTGGTGGCATTTATGGTTGCCGGCATTGTTTTTGAGGGTATTTTT
>CAZGUM010000289.1:0-4089 GCA_964529085.1 uncultured Methylomonas sp.
CTAAATAACTATAAACAACCTACAACTCTTAGGGTAGAATATAATCACTAACAAAAAGATAGAAATATTAAAGCTTGTGTTATGGTAGTAGACAATTGGGTAACATACTTGTTGTAAATTGAATGAAGACGGTCAGCAACCACTTGAAGTAAATATTGTCTTACCACAAATTGATGGCATCAAAGGAAAGGATGATTATGA
Organism: uncultured Methylomonas sp.; assembly: GCA_964529085.1. GTDB lineage: Bacteria > Pseudomonadota > Gammaproteobacteria > Methylococcales > Methylomonadaceae > Methylomonas. The sequence goes on from CAZGUM010000289.1 coordinate 202, forward strand.
ATAATTCCTTCGACGACTTTTACAAAACCGATAGTTGGTATTATGGACTGAAGCCATTTAGAGAATTACCAGAAACCTTAGACAAGATAAGTTTTCCTATTAACTCTCTTGCGCTAGACTTAGGATGTGGAGAAGGTAGGGATAGTATCTATTTAGCGGCTAGAGGATTTTCCGTAACGGCTTTAGATATATCTCAGCAAGGACTTCTTAAGCTCTCCAACTTTGCAAAAGAAAAAAAACTCCCAATTAATTGTGTTTGTTTAGATGCTCTTAAGTTTAATTTTCCTGTAAATACATATAATGTAGCTGTCGCCCGGACATTTTTAGATCACTTAACATTACCTCAAATTAAGGAGATTGTTGAGAAAATCAAAGTATCATTGTGTCCTTCCGGGGTGATTTTCATTTCTGTTTTTACTGTAAAAGATGCTGGTTACCTAAAAGGCACTGAAGAAGGCGAAAGTGAATGCGCGTCTTTTATCCAGCACTACTTCGAGGAAAATGAGCTCAAAGGATTTTTTGGGGATTGGGAGATATTAACTTATTATGAGCGTGTCAAACTAGATAAATCACATGGACTACCACATCAGCACGGTGTTGCCCACCTTGTAGCACGAAAATAAATCATGTATTTTTTTTTTAGAAGCGGAGGTATAATTCAATAGTCAAAAATTACCGTTATAGTGAGAAGTGAGTTTAAGTTCGGCAATAAGGAATGTCTATTCAGCAGTATGTTAATCTCAGGATGCTACCAAGATGCCACTTCGAACCCAACTTCACAGAGCTATTTCAACTCTATTGTCCTTCCAAAATGAGGATGGGGGAATTCCTGCCGTTCTCCCTGGACAAAGTAGCGGTGCGTGGACGACGGCTTCATGTTTAGAGTCGTTCTTATTATGTGCATATTTTCCTCCTGGAATACTTGAAAATTGTATAAGGATGGTTAGTTTTCTAATAACTGTACAGCAACCAGATGGTGGTTGGCCCTACGTAGTCACTGGGCCAATTTCGACGCTTTCCACGGGGCACACTTTATCCTCATTGGTTTTGGCAAAGAGATATATTACTAATCAGAATCTCCTGAGTGCAATAGATTCATCCATTCAAAAAGGTTTAATCTGGCTTGAAAAAAACCAGAATTTCAACGGTGGCTGGGGCGTGCAACCATCTTTAGGGGAAGACGGAAACCTTAGTAGAATATCCGGTACTTACTACGCATTGAGACCTTATTGGATGCTGGGGATTTCCTGTAATGATTCCGATACTGTTAAAAAGGGAGCAAACTTCTTACTTAATTATCAGAGAAAGGATGGCGGGTGGCCATTTGTTCGAGGCGATCTGGTGGACGATATTTCGGAGGTCAGCAACACAGCACGGGCCATGTTGGCTTTGCTAAGATCCCAATATGCTTCTGCTAACTCTGAGATAATTCAGAGAGCGGTTGATTTCTTGATCTCAAGTAAACTTCCAAACTCCAGTTGGCGATTGGGGGTTGAAGGCTTTTCTTCTAAAATACACCAAGTTAATCTTGCCACAGCTACTCTCTATCACAACAATAGTCCATGCGATGCACTTGAAGCTCTTGTCTCTGCAAACCATTTTGGCATTACTACAAGAGATGCTTTTTCTTGGTTACTTTCCTCACAAAGAGAAGATGGTATTTGGGAACTAACATCACCTGATCCGGCTCAACATGATCTGGAGCGCGCTTGGACTTGGTCAACCACTGAATTTATTCATGTGTTAAACTTAGTTTCAGAGCATTATCTTAAATATATGGTGGATAGATTAGCAAATGGCAGTGATAGCCTTACCTGAAAGTATTGTTAGCAAACGCGTTTCATTGCGAAAAGGTCATAATAATTAAGATTTTCTATCAAAAGTTATACGGAGAAAAAATGAATACCCCTTCTCACGAACATTGGATGCGCATCGCTCTGGAAGAAGCAGAAAAGGCCCGATTAGCAAATGAGCTTCCTATTGGGGGAGTATTAGTTGCAAATAATGAGATAATCGGGCGCACTCAAACACAAGTTGTTAGGAGAAGCTCGTTAGTAGCACATGGAGAGCTTATGGCTTTACTGGACGCAAACGGAAGGTTATATTCCGCTACTCGTCCAATAGTGCTTTACACTACCTTGGAACCATGTCTGATGTGTTTTGGGGCGATGATAAATTGTGAAATCGATGAGGTTGTAATTGGTATGAAGTGTGCTCCTGATGGAGGTATCTTCCTAGCTCCATCAATACAGAAAAGTGGTCTAAAAACGCCTAAGATAACCACGGGGGTTCTTGAGAAAGAATGCGTTCAGAGTTTTCGAAAATGGGATAAGGGGATCTCACATCCAGCATATGCTTATGTACAGGCTATCCTTGAGCCATATAGCTGATATTTCCAAAAAACAAATGTGAGTGCGAATTCAATGGACTCTCTCGAGAAGAGTTGAGTCCATTTACTTAAATTATCCGTAAGTGAAAAGGTGGTCTATCAAAAGGATGCTCTTGATTTGCTCTAGTAAATCAATTGGTGATTCTCACAATTGCGAGTTACATTTAAACTGAATTAGCTGCAAACGACTGTTAGAAAATTCCACATAACAATTCGATAAACCATCGGATAAGTCTCTAGTTAAAGGAGATTAAATGGTTGAGCATTATAGCCTTGAAGACTTGCACAAATCTCTGTGTAGAAATTTTCAGTTGTATCGTTCTTCTGTTCCTTTAGATGAAAAAGCTATTTCAAGACCCTACTTATCGGCTTTTCCGATCAAAATCGATGGGTTATGCTTTGACGCCCTAGGTTTCATACCTTGGACTAGAGGTTGCTGGTGGTATAAAAAATGTGGCGGATGCTTTATGTGCTCATACAATGTAGGAAAAATCAAACCAGATATAAAAGCACAAGACATTATTCAGCAATTTGAAGTTGTTGCAAATGAAATCAGCTCCCAAGAAGTATTAGGAATTTTTCCTTATTCAACCATGGATCTCGCTGAGTTTCCAGTCAAAGTTCGTACTTACATTTATAAAGCAATTAATGAATTGCCGCGATTAAGATATGTTTTGCTAGAGACTACTGCTGAATTAGTGACTAGTCGTATTCTAGATGAAATTTCGCATCAACTAGACCCGGCCAAGATTATTATCTTTTTAGGAGTTGAAACGTCAAGCGATTTTGTCCGACGTTATTGCATGAACAAGAGCTATACATGGGAGATGACTCTTAAAGCCTTAAATCTAATTAGGGCTTATCACATGAAGTCGTATGCTTTTGTTTTAATGAAGCCACCATCTTTGTCTGAAGAAGAAGCAGTTCTTGATGCTTTGCGTTCAGTTAGAGACTGTATTAGTGTCGGATTCAGCGGAATTGATTTGCGGGTAATTGAGATCGCGAAGCATTCGCTAACAGATATATTGCAGTGTAATGGACTATACGAGAAATGTCGACCAGAAAGCCTAGTTTCGGTCATGGCTAACCTGCCAAAGGAATATGTTGAAAAGATAACAATAAACAGCTTCACTTCCTTGCAGCTTTCCTCAAAAAAGGTTGATTCTAGCATGGAAGATGATATGTCTCTTATTTCTAGAGTCTCGCAAGCGGTGGATGCATTTAATCGCTACAATTTAGTACCCCCAAAAAACTTTTCAACTGACAGCAAAACTTATGAATTGTCATTATCGAAAGTCATAAACTGGGATGAAAAGTTAATCCGCACGCGCCTCATACGAGACTACAAAGCAGCGCTAGAAGAAATTGATAGACGGATGGCAATTTAATATGATAAAAGAATCAGGCAGAAAAGATTTTTCGGTGAACTGACCCCAGAAAAGCAGACACGAAAAGAAAGCCCTCCTGTGAGAAGATAGCACAGGAGGTGCTTTTATGTC
>CAZGUM010000290.1:0-4084 GCA_964529085.1 uncultured Methylomonas sp.
GAACCCGGCTTACAGGCCAACTCTTTCTCTTCTTTTTCTTTTGCAATCCGCAAAACATTCCATGACCTTAAAGACCGACGAATTTTTCCGGAAGGCAGATCAATTGATTGCCGCCGGCCGCTTCATAGACAGCAAGGGTTGGGTGCCGGCTACCAGCGGCAATTTCTCGGCCAAGCTCAGCGACGGCAATATAGCCATCACCGTATCCGGTCGGCATAAAGGCCGCTTACAAGCCGACGACATCATGTTGATTGACAGCAAAGGCAATTCACTGGACGGTAAGAAGCCGTCGGCGGAAACTTTGCTGCATACCTCGATTTACCAGCGCTTCCCGGATGCGCAGGCGGTGCTGCATCCGCATTCGATCAATGCCACGCTGACGGCGCGGCTGTTCAAGCATGAGATCGTATTAAAGGATTACGAACTGCTCAAAGCCTTTGCCGGCATCAACACCCACGAAACCCGCATTTCCATTCCCATTTTCGGCAACGATCAGGATATTCCCCGACTGGCGGCCAAAGTCGAGAACTATCTGGATCGCCACGACCGCGACGTTTACGGTTATATTATCGCCGGCCATGGTTTTTATACCTGGGGCGCGTCGGTTGACGATGCCTTGCGCCATCTGGAAGCATTGGAATTTTTATTTGATGTTGAAATTCGACTACATGGAGTAACACGACTATGAGCGCACTAACCCTCTACCCTGCCAACCAACCGCAAAACGGCAATACCTTTCGCGATATTGAAAGCATCGCCGGGCAGTTGCATAACATCGGCGTGCAATTTGAACGCTGGCAAGCCGATTGTGAATTCTCGGCAAGCGACGATGCCGACGCGGTTTTAAAGGCTTATCAAAGCTCGATAGACAAACTGAAACAACAATTCGGCTTTCAGTCTGTGGATGTGATCAGTTTGAACGCCGACCATCCCAATAAAGAGGCATTGCGGCAAAAGTTTTTAGCCGAGCATAACCACAGCGATTTCGAAGTACGCTTCTTTGTGGAAGGCCGCGGCCTGTTTTACCTGCACGTCGGCGATCAAGTCTATGCCGTGCTGTGCGAACAGGGCGATCTGATCAGCGTACCGGCCAATACCACGCATTGGTTCGATATGGGCGAAAATCCGGCGTTTAAATGCATCCGTTTGTTCACCACCGAAGACGGCTGGGTAGCGGAATTTACCGGCAATCCGATTGCCGATAGCTTTCCGACGCTAGACCAATATTTGGCCGCCTTATGATCAAAGCCATCGTCACCGATATCGAGGGCACCACCTCGTCGCTATCGTTCGTGAAGGATGTGTTGTTTCCGTATGCGCGCGCTCACTTACCGGATTTCGTCAGAAGCCGTCAAACCCAAGCCGAGATCCGGCAATTGTTGGCCGAGGCCAAGCAAATTGCCGGCGGCGAACCGGATGACGAAGCCGTAATAGCGCAGTTCATCCAGTGGATCGATACCGATCAAAAAATCACGCCGTTGAAATCCTTGCAGGGCTTGATTTGGCTGGAAGGCTATCGTAACGGCGATTTTACCGGTCACGTTTACCCGGATGCCGAACGCAATCTGCGGGCCTGGCATGGTCAGGGCTACAAGCTCTATGTGTACTCGTCGGGCTCGGTGCAGGCGCAAAAGCTGTTGTTCGGTCACAGCGATTTCGGCGATTTGACGCCCTTGTTTTCCGGCTATTTCGATACGCATATCGGCGCAAAACGCGAAAGCGAATCGTACCGGCGTATCGCCGCCGAACTTGGCTTGCCGGCCGAGCAAATTCTGTTTCTATCGGACATAAAGGAAGAATTGGACGCCGCCCTCCTGGCCGGCCTGGCTACCTGCTGGCTAATACGCGAGCAAAAACCGGATGCCGGCGCCGCACATGTTCAGGTCAGCGATTTTGACGGCATCCATCTTTAAGCGCGGTTTGAACCGGAGATGAAGATCGCGATACTGTCCCGCGACGCCACGCTGTATTCCAGTGTGCGTCTGCTGGAGGCCGCCACGGCGCGCGGTCACGAAGCCAGGGTGTTGGACCCGACCCATTGTTATATGAACATCACCTCGATGAAGCCGTCAATCCATTACATGGGCGAAAATCTGGTCGGTTACGATGCGGTAATTCCCAGAATCGGCGCGTCGATTACCTTTTACGGCACGGCGGTATTGCGGCAGTTCGAGGTGATGAATACATTTACCTTAAATAATTCGGCGGCGATCAGCCGCTCCCGCGACAAGCTGGCTTCCAGTCAATTGCTGGCCCGCAAAGGTATCGACCTGCCGATTACCGCGTTTGCGCATAATCCGGACAATATCGAAGATCTAATCGCCGAAGTCGGCGGCGCGCCGCTGGTGATCAAGTTGGTGGAAGGCTCGCAAGGCATAGGCGTGGTACTTGCGGAAACCCATAACGCCGCGCATAGCGTAATTCAGGCGTTTATGGGGCTGAACGCCAATATTATGGTGCAGGAATTCATTCAGGAGGCCGCCGGCAGCGACATTCGTTGTTTTGTCATCGGCGACAAGGTGGTGGCGGCGATGAAACGCCAAGGCCGCGAAGGCGAGTTTCGTTCCAATCTGCATCGCGGCGGCACGGCCACTTTAATTAGACTAACGCCGGCGGAGCGTTCGACTGCGGTGCGAGCCGCCAAAATCATGGGTTTGAATATCTGCGGCGTCGACTTGCTGCGTTCGAAACGCGGCCCGCTGGTGATGGAAGTCAATTCCTCGCCGGGCCTGGAAGGTATAGAAAAGACCAGCGGCAAGGATATTGCCGGCTTGATGATCGAATATATCGAGAAGAACGTAGGGAAAAATAAATCCGGGTAAATCGGAGACCCCGGATTTAGTTATCTGAGTTAACAAGCAGCGGTGTAATTATCCCCGGCCTATCGGCCAAAATGCGCTGCCAATCTTATCTATTTTTCCAGCGTGACAAACGCCAACTTGGATATGCCGGCGTGTTGCACGGTGGCCATCACTTCCGCGACCTTACCGTAATTCACGCCCTGATCGGCATAGATGTGAATGATGAGTTCGGGGTTGCCGGCCAATTCGTTTCGTAGCGTGGTATCCAGCGCCGTTAAGTCGGCAATTGCATTTTTATTCAAGGTGACGCCGCCTTGGGCGTCGATACCCAGTTGCATCGGCTGTTTTTCCATATCCGGCGTCGTCGAGGCCGTTTTCGGCAAGGCTACGTTTACCGACTGCGTCAGCAACGGCGCGGTGACCAACAAGATAATCACCAACACCAACATCACATCGACTAGCGGCGTTACGTTAATTTCGCTAACAGCATCGTCGTCGTCCGAGTTTGTCTTAAATCCCATTTATCTACTCCTTGTTTTTGCTGGTATTACCGACTGAATCGCCGAAGGCAATATGTAGAAAACCATCGACGAAATTTTCTAGCGAAGCCCGATGATGCTTGGCGCGGCGCTGGAAAAAATTATAGGCCAACACCGCCGGCACCGCTACGGCAATACCGATGGCCGTGGCAATTAATGCATCGCCAATGGGCCCGGCAACCACATCCAAACTCGCGGAACCGCTAGCACTGATGTCGTGCATTGCATGCATGATTCCTAACACGGTACCGAACAAACCGACAAACGGCGCGGTACTGCCGATACTGGCCAGCATTGTCAAACCGCTTTCCATGCGCTTTTGTTCTTCCTGGGTTTGTTTACGCAGGGTTTGCTCCAACAAATCCTGCGGCGAACCACGAAACTTTAAGCCGGTGCAAGTTTCCGGATGCGTCATCTCCGCCAGCCAGGCAAAGCCGCAACCGGCAATACGCGCTTGCGGGCCGCGAGCCGTTTCGGCCGGCAATTGTTCGGCGGCTTTTAAATCGGTAGAGTCCCAAAACGCCGTGTTGTATTGCTTGTTGTAATAATTATTCTTGGCGAACTGCCATATTTTGAAAAAGATCAAAGTCCACGTTATCAACGAAAACGCTAGCAGTGTGTAAAGGGTAGCGTCGATAACCGCGTCCGGGGCTATATGGTAGGGCATTAATCTCTCCGATTTTATTCACGCAAAGTAAAAATAATAGGCACAATCACCGAACTGGCCACCGGCGTTTCGCCGCG
>CAZGUM010000291.1:0-4078 GCA_964529085.1 uncultured Methylomonas sp.
CAAGGTCCCGGTAGCTCAGCAGGATAGAGCGGTCCCCTCCTAAGGGACAGGTCGGACGTTCGAATCGTCTCCGGGACGCCATAAAATTCAAAAGCCTATAGTTTCCGAGTTTCCTAACTCGCCTTTCGTGACCATTTCATGCCTATAAAATAAGTTCACTAATTATGGCAACTCTTAGTTCGTCCTATTTCGGAATAAAAAGTCCGAATAAACGGCAATAAAAAAGCCGGTGTTACCCGGCTCAATCATTCTTGCCGAAACCGATTGCTTCAGTTGTCCAACCTTTTACGACGGATTCTGAGTGCAAGAAAACCCAAGCCACTGCTGAATAACCAAACCGCAGCCGGCATCGGTACAGGTGCTGAGGGTGTAGCGACGGTGTTGGCAATCAAAGACAAATTGCCGGAAAAAGTCCCTGGGGTGTTACCAAAAACCTGTCCATTTACTGCTAGCGTATAGGTGCCAGCAGACAAGCTAATATTATTCAAGAATAGGTTGTAAGTGTCCGTTGTTCTCGAAATCAATGTAGTGAAAGTAAATGGGTAGTAGGGTGCCGAGCTGACTACGCTACTAATGGTCTGCGCAATTAAATTTCCAGATGTATCTGTTCCGCTAAACAATTGAACGGACGACAGCTGAACACCATTAACGGATGAACCTGAATAGCCCGGGATTGTGCTGGTTTCTGTAATGGTTGACGAGACCTGGGAATCCACCAGTACAGCACTTGTTCCCAAGGTAAATGTCCAAAGGTCGCTGAATGCGGAGTTTCCGGCAAGACTATTATCGCTAGTAACGGCGCCAAACGGCAGGCTCAACGAACCGAGGTTGGTTGTTGTGGACGCATTTGCTATCGGTGCGAAAATGTTCGCCGTCAGCGTAACAATACCGGCTAATAAAAGGCTGGCCCTGCTTCTAAATGTCATACATAGTCCCTAAAAGTGAAAAATGAGACGCGATTCTCAGCTATAGCTTGATTTCGGTCGATTGTTCTAAGGTACAAGCACGAAGGGACAGTTGTTGAATTGGTTTGTCGCGGAATTAGTGATGCTTACACTGTATTGAGGGGATTAAAACCGGTTTGTGACCAATACTGTCATTAGGCTGACGCGAATGACAGTATTTTTGCTGCCAAATAACCCGGCGTACAGGTTTCTATCGTGCCGTTCGCATTGGAACTAGTGAGTAGCGGCGAAATGGCATTTTCTTTGCTCTATCAATATTGAGTAATCTGGCAAAACATAGCCGATTACTGTGAATGAACTGTATTTTGGGGGAATACCATGATTAGCAAAAACAAAAAGCCAAGCGCTTTTAAACCGGCCCGCGACGCTTTTCAATTAAGCCCTAGCTATCTCTATGAAATAGGCTTAATAAGCCAAACGCCTAGTTGGTTAAGCCAAGACGGCATCCGCAAGAATATAGCGACAACCCAGAAACGCATTAATGGGCGTTGATGGCTGGGAAATAGAATGTGGATTGATCTCTGTTTGCGTAAAGAGTCGGCTATGTTCTCAATTGGCTATTGTGTAAATATTTTTACTAGCGAAGACCATTTGTATTTTGAATAAAATCAATTTGTTGACATTTATACATCTGCAAACAATTCGCCGTTTTGCTTGGACAATTCCATACGGACTTCTGGAAACTTATAATTTTTGATCTCATCGGGTAGGCATGATGCTGACTCATGATGATGGTCTTCGCCTTAGCCTGTTTAATAGCTGCAATCAGTGCCAGATCTAGCGATGTTATGCTGGCAAAAAAATAGATTCGCGATTTGTTCTGCTTGTCGGCCATGCCGCGAGCTATAAATATCAGCGCCCGCCCCTGAAAATGGGATGTACAGTTAGCTAGGTACAGTTAGCTAGGTTTCGCGCGTTACCTGTCATCAAATCCGTTTCATTCAACCTTACAACCACCTCAAAGCTCAAACGGTTTGCTTGTGCGAGCGGTCGCCATACACTGTCGTTCAATCAATTTGCTTTGTTCGACCAACGCCCTAATCTGTTCTATGTAAATTGGCCGGAACCAAACAACTGACTGAACCTTGCGCGGGAAGGAGATATGTTGCCGATACGACAGGCTTCCTAAAAAACCCCGCGATTTGTGTTAGTTAAATAACACCCGCTACAAACAATGTTGTTAATCTCACCACTTAAAATTCCAGTGACAAATATTATTTATCATATATTTCAATGCATTAGGTTTTAATTTTGTTTTGGCACGACCATTGCTGATATCAGGTTGTTATTAACAACACCTACTCAAGAGGAGAAGATCATGGCGAGATTACGTCAATGTGCTATTTACGGTAAAGGTGGTATTGGTAAATCTACCACCACGCAAAACCTGGTTGCTGGCTTGGCTGAGCTTGGCAAAAAAGTAATGATCGTCGGCTGCGACCCTAAAGCCGATTCTACTCGTTTGATCCTGCATGCGAAAGCGCAAAACTCTATCATGCAAATGGCAGCTGACGCCGGCAGCGTGGAAGATTTGGAATTGGAAGACGTATTGAAAGTCGGTTACCGCGACATTAAATGCGTTGAGTCCGGCGGTCCAGAGCCTGGCGTTGGTTGCGCAGGCCGTGGTGTTATCACTGCGATCAACTTCTTGGAAGAAGAAGGTGCTTACACTGACGACCTAGACTTCGTATTCTACGATGTATTGGGTGACGTTGTGTGCGGCGGTTTCGCGATGCCAATTCGTGAAAACAAAGCGCAAGAAATTTACATCGTTTGCTCAGGCGAGATGATGGCTATGTATGCTGCCAACAACATCGCTAAAGGTATCGTGAAATACGCCAATTCAGGCGGCGTACGTTTGGCCGGTTTGATCTGCAACTCACGTCAAACCGCTCGTGAAGACGAACTGATCATGGAATTGGCCAGAAAAATGGGCACTCACATGATCCATTTCGTACCACGCGACAACGTTGTACAACGCGCTGAAATCCGCCGTATGACAGTTATCGAGTACGAACCAGAAGCCAAACAAGCGCAAGAGTACCGCGACCTGGCGAACAAAATCATCAACAACACAAACTTGGTTATTCCTACTCCAATCACTATGGACGAACTGGAAGACCTGTTGATGGAATTTGGCGTCATGGAAGAAGTGGATGAAAGCGTCGTCGGTGTAACCGCGGCGGCAGAAGCCAGCGCTTAATCAGTATGTAAGTTGGGTTGGCGTTAGCTGGCCCAACTTACTTTCGCATTGTTCCTAACAGGTCTGTGGGGGATTACCCACGACTACCAGGAGGATTTCATCATGGCAGCCATGACAAGAGAAGAGACCGAAGCGCTTATTCAAGAAGTGCTGGAAGTCTATCCCGAAAAAGCCAAAGCCGATCGTGCCAAACATTTGGCCATTAACGATCAAAGCTTGGAAAAATCAAACAAGTGTATTACATCCAACCGTAAATCCCTGCCAGGCGTCATGACCATTCGTGGTTGTGCGTATGCCGGTTCCAAAGGGGTGGTATGGGGTCCTATTAAGGACATGATTCATATTTCTCACGGCCCGGTTGGCTGCGGACAATATTCCCGCGCCGGTCGCCGTAACTATTACGTGGGTACTACAGGTGTCAACACCTTCGGTACGATGAACTTTACCTCGGATTTTACCGAAAAAGACATCGTATTCGGCGGCGACAAAAAGCTGGCTAAATGTATCGACGAAATCGAAACCTTATTCCCGCTCAACAAAGGTATCTCGATTCAATCCGAGTGCCCAATCGGTCTGATCGGCGACGATATCGAAGCGGTTTCTAAAGTTAAAAACAAAGAGTACAACAAAACCATCGTGCCGGTTCGTTGCGAAGGCTTCCGCGGTGTTTCGCAATCGCTGGGTCACCATATCGCTAACGACGCAATCCGCGACTGGGTATTGGAAAACCGCGACGGCGACGAAAGCTTCCCAACCACTCCATACGATGTAGCCGTCATCGGCGACTACAACATCGGTGGTGACGCTTGGGCATCACGTACTTTGTTGGAAGAAATGGGTCTGCGCGTTGTCGCGCAATGGTCTGGCGACGGTACTATTGCCGAGATCGAAAAAACCCCAAAAGTGAAAC
>CAZGUM010000292.1:0-4053 GCA_964529085.1 uncultured Methylomonas sp.
TTCTTTACTGTTCTTTTTGCGGTAAAAGTCAAAATGAAGTCAGGAAACTGATTGCCGGCCCATCCGTTTACGTTTGTGACGAATGCGTGGAATTATGCAATGACATCATCAGAGATGAGTTGCTGGAAGACGAGATGTCGGTGGCAGGCGGAGCTTTGCCCAAGCCTAAGGAAATCAAGCAAGAGTTGGACGGTTATGTCATTGGCCAGGAAAATGCCAAAAAAATTCTGGCCGTGGCTGTATATAACCATTACAAACGCTTGCGCAGCAACAGTAAAAAGAACGACGTCGAATTGGCGAAAAGCAATATCCTGCTGATCGGGCCTACCGGTTCCGGGAAAACCCTGTTGGCTGAAACTTTGGCCAGATTACTGGATGTGCCTTTTACCATTGCCGATGCCACGACTCTGACCGAAGCAGGTTATGTCGGCGAAGATGTTGAAAACATCATTCTGAAGATTCTGCAAAAATGCGATTACGATGTGGAAAAGGCAGAAACAGGGATTGTTTACATCGACGAAATCGACAAGATTTCCAGAAAGTCCGACAACCCTTCAATTACTCGGGATGTGTCGGGTGAGGGTGTCCAGCAGGCGCTGCTGAAATTGATTGAGGGTACGGTGGCTTCCGTGCCGCCGCAAGGCGGTCGTAAACACCCGCAACAGGATTTCTTGCAGGTTAATACTGCAAATATTCTGTTCATTGTGGGTGGTGCGTTTGCTGGCTTGGATAAAGTCATCAAACATCGCACCGAGAAGGGCGGTATCGGTTTTTCTGCCGAGGTTAAAACCAAAGACGATAAACGTAACGTCGGCGAGATTTTTGCCGATGTCCGTTCCGAGGATTTAATCAAATATGGATTGATTCCGGAATTCGTCGGTCGTCTGCCGGTTATCGCGACACTGGACGAACTGGATGAAGCCGCGTTGATTCAAATTCTGACCCAGCCTAAAAATGCCTTGATCAAGCAATACAAACATCTGTTTGAAATGGAAGGCGCTGAGTTGGAATTTAGGGATGATTCCTTATCGGCGATTGCCCGTAAATCGATGGAAAGAAAGACCGGCGCTAGAGGTTTGCGCACGATAGTCGAGAATGTGTTGTTGGATACCATGTACGAATTGCCTTCCAACGACAAAATATCGAAAGTCGTGATCGATGAGAGTGTGATTTTGGGTAATTCGGAGCCCATCTTGGTCTACGAAGCCGAGCAAAAGTTGGTGGCTTCGGACGCTTAGCTATTGGATTCGATATTGTCCGCCTGATTTTAGGGTGGACTAATCAAGTGAAAAGGGGGCTTTGTTGGCAAAGTCCCCTTTTTTTTGCCCGAAATTAAAGATACTTGTTTTCTGCGAGTTCATCCTCATATAGGATGGCATCTACTGTTTTGAGCTGCTCAAGGGAGCAAATGAAATGACTGATTTAAAATCCAAAGATGAATTGATTCCGGTCTTGCCTTTGCGGGATGTGGTGGTCTACCCGCACATGGTAATTCCGTTGTTTGTCGGTAGAGGTATGTCGATCGATGCTCTCGACGCCGCGATTAAACAGGACAAGCAAGTGTTGCTCATTGCGCAAAAACAGGCCGATGTCGATGAGCCGGGTTTTGATGATCTGTATACGGTCGGTACCTTGGCCAATATTTTGCAGTTGCTGAAATTGCCGGACGGTACCGTTAAAGTATTGGTGGAAGGTAGTCAGCGCTGCTCGGTGACGAAATATCAGGAAGTCGATAATTATTGCGCGGCTAGCGTGGTTGAATTGGGCGACGAGTTAAATATTTCCGAGCAGGAAGCTGAAGTTTTGCAACGCACGGCGATTAACTCGTTCGATCAATACGTGAAATTGAATAACAAAATTCCGCCGGAAGTGTTGAACTCACTTGCCGGAATCGACGACCTTAGCCGTTTAGCCGATACCATGGCGGCGCACATGGCGTTAAAGGTTGAAGAAAAGCAGCTGATGTTGGAAATGGTCGATGTTGCCAAGCGACTGGAAAATCTGATGACGTTGATGGAAGGCGAAGTCGATATCTTGGAAATGGAAAAGAAAATTCGCGGCCGTGTTAAAAAGCAAATGGAAAAAAACCAACGCGAATACTATTTGAATGAGCAAATGAAGGCCATTCAAAAAGAACTGGGCGAGATGGACGAAGCCAGTAATGAAATCGAAGAACTGGAAAGGAAAATAGCTGCAGCCGGCATGTCCGCCGAAGCGAAAACCAAGGCGACTGCGGAGCTGAATAAACTGAAAATGATGTCGCCGATGTCGGCGGAAGCGACGGTCGTTCGCAATTACATCGATTGGATGGTCAACGTGCCCTGGAAAAAGAAAACCAAGGTTAGGCACGATTTGAAAGTGGCCGAAGAGGTATTGGAAGCCGAACATTACGGCCTGGACAAGGTGAAAGAGCGGATACTCGAGTATCTTGCCGTACAGCAGCGTGTCAAGGCGTTGAAAGGGCCTATTCTTTGTCTTGTCGGTCCTCCGGGGGTTGGTAAAACCTCTCTCGGCCAGTCAATTGCGCGGGCCACCAACCGCAAGTATGTGCGGATGGCGTTAGGCGGGGTTAGAGATGAAGCGGAAATTCGCGGGCATAGGCGCACTTATATTGGTTCTATGCCCGGTAAAATTCTGCAAAATTTATCGAAAATCAAAACCCGTAATCCAATGTTCTTGCTGGACGAGATCGACAAGATGGCGGCGGATTTTCGCGGCGATCCAGCCTCTGCGTTGTTGGAAGTGCTCGATCCAGAGCAAAATCACACCTTTTCGGACCATTATCTGGAAGTGGATTTCGATTTGTCGGACGTGATGTTCGTTGCTACCGCCAATACCATGAATATTCCGGCGGCCTTGATGGATAGAATGGAAATTATTCGTCTGGCCGGTTACACAGAGGACGAAAAAATCAACATCGCCATGCGGTTTTTGATCCCGAAACAGGTCAAAAACAACGGTTTGGCGGAATCTGAAATTCATATCTCCGAAGCTGCGGTTAAGGACATTGTCCGTTACTACACTCGGGAAGCAGGGGTGCGCGGACTGGAACGGGAAATCTCGAAAATTTGCCGTAAAGTCGTGAAGGATCTGTTATTGAAATCCAGGAAAAGCCGTACCTCTGTTACCGAGAAAACTTTGGATAAATATCTTGGCGTCAGGCGGTTTAGTTATGGCATGGCGGAAGATAACGATCAAATCGGGCAAGTTACGGGGTTGGCTTGGACCGAAGTTGGCGGCGAATTGCTGACTATCGAAACGGCGGTAATGCCGGGTAAGGGCAAGCAGTTGGCCACCGGTAAGCTCGGCGATGTGATGAAAGAATCTATAGAGGCCGCTGTCACCGTGGTCAGAAGTAGAGCCGATATTCTGGGTATCGATTGCGATGTGTTTCAGAAGAGCGATATTCATATCCACGTTCCGGAAGGCGCCACGCCAAAAGACGGACCCAGCGCGGGGATAGGGATGTGCACCGCTATTATTTCAGCGCTGACCAAAATTCCGGTGCGTGCGGATGTGGCAATGACTGGTGAGATTACGTTACGTGGTGAAGTATTGCCCATCGGAGGTCTAAAAGAGAAGTTATTGGCCGCGCATCGCGGCGGGATTACGACCGTGGTGATTCCTGCTGAAAACGAAAAGGATCTTGCGGAAATACCGGAGAATATTAAGCGCAATTTGGCGATTAAATGTGTCCGTTGGATAGATGAGGTTTTAGAGTTGGCTTTGCAGTATATGCCGACGCCGATTGCGGCTATTCCGGTCGCAGAGCTAAGCGAAGCATCTACTGCCAAGGTAGAGGTCAAACAGACGGGTGTTGTTGCACACTAAATGTCGGGTTGAATCGGTGGAAACCATCAAAATCGTGGCTTCCGCCGACTTCAAAGCTTGACATTGCTCGTTGGCGATTGATATAAATGTCGGCCTCTCGAACCAGGAGAGGCTATAAATCGGGTTGGTGGAAAACCGGTTGGTGGGCAAATCCAAGCGTTTGTTTACTGAGCATAATTAATACAACGACATCCTAAGGGGAAATAAATGAATAAATCGGAA
>CAZGUM010000293.1:0-3985 GCA_964529085.1 uncultured Methylomonas sp.
AAGTCGCGATTTTAGGCGGCCCCGGCAGCGGCAAAACCGCCCTGGCCTCGCTATTGAGCGGGATGCGTCAAGCACAAGCCGGACAGATACAAATCAATAGTCAGGCTTTGGATAGTCTACGCCTGAGCAGTTTGCGACAACGGGTTGCGGTAGTAAGCCGGCTGGAAACTTTCCATGACAGCCTGTTGGAGAATGTCAGGTTGGGGAATACGAATTTGAGTTCCGCCGATGTCGAGCTGGCGCTCGCCAAGGTCGGATTGACCGGTATCGCGTTGGATACGCTACTCAACCCTGGCGGCTCGCCGCTTTCAAATAGCCAAGCGCTACAAGTCATGTTGGCCCGAGCCATCGCCGCCCGGCCGGGCTTGTTGATCGTGGATGGCATACTCGACGCATTGGATACCGGCTTGCGGCAACGGCTGGCACCAGCACTATTTGCCCCGGACGCGCCCTGGACCCTACTGTTGTTAACCGGATCAAGCGAGGTGGCCGCGCTCTGCCAACGCACGCTTCAATTGCCGGGAGCCGCCCATGACTGATTTACAGATTAGACTGTCAGCACTATCGGCGGCGCATACACCGCGCCTGGTCAGCAGTTTGGCGCGAGCGTGCGTCTGGTTATTTCTGTTGACCCCGCCAGCCTTGCTGCTGACACCCTGGCAACAAAACATCAACGGCAGCGGCCGGGTGTCCGCACTTGCACCCCTCGAACGCCAACAGAGCTTGGATGCTCCGGTTTCCGGCCGCATCGTCAGCTGGCATGCTAAAGAAGGCACCAAAGTTAAAGCCGGCGATTTACTAATGGAAATCACCGATGTCGATCCGGCGTTGCTGGAACGCTTGCAACAACAACGCGCGGCAGCCGCCGCCAAACTGGCCGCCAAGGAAGAAGAATTACGCGCATATCGAATGCAAATCGACAACTTGATTGCTACCCGCGATTTACAAGTGGCTACCGCGCAATACCGGCTCGATGTGGCTAGGCAACGCGCGCGCTCGGCCAGTGAAGCCATTGCCTCGGCGCGCGCGACGCTGGAAACGGCTAGCGTGCAAACCCAGCGCCTGCAACGCTTGATCGGCGACGGCCTGGTGTCGCAACGCGATTACGAAGTGGCGCAACGCGATGGTATCGTCGCGCAACGCACTTTAAATAGCTCCCAAGCCAGTCTGGAGGGCGCTTTGGCCGAACAACGCGCCGCCGAAGCGGAAATCGGCCGGATACGCGCCGATGCCCAGGCCCGCATCGACTCCGCGACCGCGTCAGCCAACAAAACTCAAAGCGAATTGGAAGACAGCCGCAGCAGCTTATTAAAAAGCGAAGTGGATGTGTCCCGCCAACAGTCCCAACAAATCAGAGCGCCGCGCGACGGCAGCATCCTCAGGCTGCTGGCCAATCCGCAGAGCGACATCGTCAGACAAGGCGATCCGCTGCTGGTATTAGTGCCGGACATGGATGTGAAAGCCGTGGAGCTGTGGGTGGACGGCAATGACGCCGTCTTGATCACCCCCGGCCGGCATGCGCGTCTGCAATTCGAGGGCTGGCCGGCCTTACAATTCGCCGGCTGGCCGGAAGTGGCCGTGGGCACCTTCGGCGGTTTGGTCGCTTTTGTGGATTCTACCGACGACGGCAAGGGTAAATTCCGGGTGCTGATCGTGCCCGATCCCAAAGACCGGCCTTGGCCGGCCGAACGCTTCGCGCGCCAAGGCGTGCGGGTGAAAGGCTGGATATTGTTGAACAGGGTGACGATGGCTTACGAACTGTGGCGCCAACTGAATGCGTTTCCGCCGCAAATGACTACGGAAATGCCGGCCACCGATATTGTCCGGCAAAAATTGAAATAATCGCATATGAAACGTTTTGCACCCCGTCAACGCAATACATTAGCTCCGTCAAGGTACTGGCAATTCTGCGGGCAGCGTATAGTCGCGTTGACACTTATACCCTTGTTGGTCGGTTGCGGACAATATCTGGATACCAGCCCCGACCGTAAACTGGTCAAGCGGGTGGAAGAACGTCTGAAACCCGATGAGGGTTTGCCGCTACCGGCCATCTCGCAGCTGCCGCCGCAAACCGTGGAACAGGCCTTGCCCAAGTTTAAGGAAGGCCGGCCAAAATCGGCGACCATCCTGCCCCCGCCCAGCGCGGCGAAACCGGAATTGCCCAAAGCTGCGCCGGAAGCCAGCAAGCAGTTATCCATCTCGGCCGTGCGCAGCATGGCTTTGGAAAACAATCTGGATCTGAAAATCGCCCAGGCCGACCCAAAAATTGCCGCCACGGCGGTCAGCGAAGAAGAAGCCAAATTCGATGATCTGATCTTTGCCAAGGCCAAATACGGCAAAAAAAATACCCCGGCGCAAAATCTGGATGTTGTCAGTTTCACCCCGGTCGATCCCAATTCGGCGTTAAAAAACGAAGTCGATAAACTCACCGCCGTACCGCAGGAAACCGAAGTGCTGGATATGGAAGCCGGTATCGTCATTCCCTTACGTACCGGGGCAAAAGTGACCGTCAGTTCGCCGTTCGACGGCAAGCGTCAGTTTCGTGGCGTCGCGTCCGACCAGTATCAAAATGCGCTGCGCTTCTCCATCAGCCAGCCCTTGCTGCGCGATGCGGGTATCTCCAACAACGTGGCAGGGATTCGCATCGCCCGCTACGAACAACAAGCGGTAGACGTGAAAACTCGTCTGCAAGCAATTCGAGTGTTGGCGACGGTCGAGCGTGCTTATTGGAGCTTGTATGTCGCTTGGGGGGAATTAGACGTACGCCGCCAGCAATACGAAAACGCCTCTAACAACCTGAGCATGGTGAGAAAACGGGTAGCGGAAGGTTTGACCGCCAGCGTGGAAATCAACCGTGCCGAAATTGGCGTGGCCGAACGCCTGGAGTCGCTGATCATCGCCGAAACCAGCTTAAAAACCCGCCAGCGCCAACTGAAATTGTTATTGAATGCGCCGGGTCTGGATTTGGACTCACAAACCCTGCTGATCCCCGATACCTCGCCGACCCTGCTGGAATTTAATCTCGACCGCGAACAACTGGCGCAACGCGCCTTGGATGGACGCTTGGAGTTGCTGGAACTGGAATTAAAGCTGGCCGCCGATTTGACCAAGATCGATTATCTCAGTAATCAAACCCTGCCGATGTTCATGCTCGATTACAACTATGCCGCGTTGGGCCGTGATACTTCGTCCTATGGCGGTGCTTTCGATCAGACCATAAGCGGCAATTATTCGGATTGGTCGGTGGGCTTACGCGTGGAAATCCCGCTGAGCAACGAACTGCGCCGCGCGCGCCTGGACCGCGCCGTGCAGGAACGCATGCAGCGCCTGACCACGCAACAACTGCGCGAATTAAGCGTGCGGCGGGAAATCTACGACGCGTTGGATCAAATGAGCCAAAACTGGCAACGGATTTTAGCCACCCGGCAAAACGTGGTGCTGGCCGGCTTGAATTACGATGCCGAACTCAAACAATTTAAAGAAGGCCAGCGGACGATGACAGAAGTGCTGGAAACCTTGACCCGGCTTGGCGAGGCGCAACTACGCGAAGTGCGCGCCATCGGCGATTATCAGGTGTCGATGATAGACCTGGCCTTCGCTACAGGTACGTTGTTGGGGCATAGCCGAGTGGATTTGGGTCTTAACACTACCGCTCAGTAGATCTGATAGTGACAGTCGTGCGAAATGTATCGGATAGGTAAGCGATAAAAGCAACGCATTTATCGCTTACTGCCTTTGAGCTAAGCGATAAATGCTAGTGGTGGCAACCAGAGCCATGGATATGACCATGCGCGACTTCATCGGCTGTCGCAGGTCTGACATCGATAACTTCCACGTCAAACGTCAAGTCTTCGCCGGCCAAGGGATGGTTGCCGTCGATGGTGACATTGTCGCCGTCGATTTCGACGATGGTGATGATACCCGGGCCATGACTCACGTCGGCATGAAACTGCATACCAATATCGATATCCATACCGTCGAACAT
>CAZGUM010000294.1:0-3984 GCA_964529085.1 uncultured Methylomonas sp.
GCGACATTCTGGATTTCTCCAAAATGGAAGCCGGCAAAATGCAGATGGAGACCATTCCTTTTCTGCTGGAAGAAATGCTGGAACATGTGTTTTCGACCATGTTGCAACTCAGCGCGAATAAGGGCATTCAACTGATCAGGCCGCAGGCGGGGCCGGAGTATCACGCGGTGATCGGCGACCCGCAACGGCTGCGGCAGATTTTGATCAATCTGATCGGCAACGCGATCAAGTTTACCGAACACGGCGAGATAAAAGTCAGCCTCTGCGAGCTTGGCCGCGACGAACATTCCGTGCGTCTGCAATTCGCGATCAGCGATACCGGGATCGGCATCACCGCCGAGCAGCAAACCAAGTTGTTCCAGGCTTTCAGTCAGGGCGACAGCAGTGTGACCCGCAACTACGGCGGCACCGGCCTGGGTTTGATCATTTCCAAACAGTTGATTGAGCAGATGGGCGGCAGCATAGAAGTCAGCAGCCGGCCGAATATCGGATCAACCTTTACCTTCGACGTCCTGCTGGGCATCACCGATCTGAACACTATCCGCAACTTTCAAATTCGCCGTCACCGCACCAGCATAGACATGACTAAACTGGTGCGGCTGTATGGGCGGCGGGTGTTACTGGTGGAGGACAACGAAATCAATCGTATCGTCGCTATCGAGTTACTGGAACAGGCGCAAGTAGAAGTCGATATTGCCGAAAACGGCGAACAGGCCTTGGACAAGCTGCGTTGCCACGAATACAACTGCGTGCTGATGGATGTGCAAATGCCGGTGATGGACGGCTATCAAGCCACCCGATTGTTAAGAGAGATTCCTTCCTGCCGGGACATACCGGTCATTGCGATGACCGCCAACGTGATGAACAGCGATTATCAACACTGCCTGGCGGCCGGCATGAACGACTTCATCGGTAAACCGATTTTACCGGCCACGCTTTACGAGGCCTTGTTGAAATGGAGCGAACCCCGCGTGGGGCAATCGCTAAATATCGGTTCCGACTAAAGCGCAAGCAGCCGCCCTCTCGGTTTCCACTATCTGCCCCAAGGCATCACCGGCACAGTGGATATGCTATTCGCGGGCGCGCCTTCGATCACTTTGCGGCTGATCGCCAAGTAAACCAGGGTGTTGTGCTTGGCATCCCACAATCGGGTGATGTTGGTGGACTTGAACAGCAGCGAGGTGCTTTCGGAAAACACGGTTTCTTCCTCGGCCAGTTTAGCCGGCAGATTGATAGGGCCGATTTGCCGACAGGCTAGCGAGAACTGCGACGGATCTTCCGCCAAGCCCAAACCACCGGAAATACCGCCGGTTCTGGCCTGACTGATATGACAAATCACATTGGGGATTTTCGGGTCTTCAAACGCATCGACGCAAACCTTGTGATTGGCGCCGATCAGTTTCCAGGCCGTGGTCACACAGCCCACTTCATCGGCCTGCGCCGCGCCGGCCAACGTTAGCAATAACCCGCAGCATAAGCGGCCGCCAAATTTCAATGAGGTTTTCAGCATAAATTTCTCGCAGACAGTGAGTTGATCGGAACGGATAGAGTCAGGGTAACAAGCGCCAGTCGCTAAAACAAGCCGCCTGACCGTAATAGCGTTGCGAGCTATCGTAAACATTCCACACCACCGCGCGCTCGATCAAAAAGCGCTTGCCGGATTTGGCGATACGCACCCCGGCGTAATTATCAATATAGCCTTGGCTGGCGACTTGATTCAACAAACGTTCGCGTTCCTCGCGATTGACCGGTTCCGCCGAAAAGCGCGACGGCATACCGATGAATTCCGGCCAAGGTAGCTCGAATAATTTCTGCGCGGTTTGGTTGGCGTAATTGAATAAGGGATCGGCAGCGGTGTTATGCGACAGCAAGGCGAAATCGGCCTGATAAACTTGCTGACCCAATGACAAGCTCGCATAGCTTTCCAGCAAAGGCTTGTCCAGTAACTGCCGATAGCTGTGCAACAGCAATTGGATATGGGTTTCGTAAAAATCGTTTTCCGGGCTGGGAACTGGCAAATCGAGCATGGCTATCCATTAAATACCGGGATGGTAAAGTTCTTTTTTATAAACCGCGCTGATTTGCCGGCCGTCCCACACATAACAGTAATGCGCGCCTTGCTTGACCGGCGCCAGCAAGCGCGGTTTGAATACCGCCACGCATTCGCCGCCCCCCGCCCGCACACTGGAGTAGACGATACCGTCCGCACCGTCGGCATGCAACTGCCGGGCCAAAGTCTGGGCCGCAGCGTAATTGCCGGTGTCGGCGTCGTAAATATCGGGGATTTCGGCTTGCTGGCCGCGAATGTCGTACAGATCGGCACCCAAATCGGAAGCATAACTACGCATGTCGATTTCAATCGGCGCCTGTTGAGTGGCGGCCAGAAACCGGCTGCGATGAAAGCGGGTTTCGGCAATCGCGGTATCGATGTCCTTAGCCGCGTAATAGACGCCGTAACTGCCGTCGCAAAACCGGCTGCCTTCCGGATTAAGATGGGTGAACGCGGCCATGATCGGCGTAGTCCCCGGTCCGGCAATGCGGTCCGCCGCGGCGACCAAGCTAATTTCGCCGGCTTCGTCGCGTAAACGATCGTTAGTCAGCGCCTCAATGGCGAACACCACGTCCAGGTCAGCCGGGGCTGCAACTCTATCAAACAAGCCGGTCGGCGGAAAGCGGCTGGGAATCAGTCGCCAGCAAGGTCGCCACTCTATCCGGCTGATCTTGGGCACCGTCATTAGGCCCAACCGCACTGCGCATCCAGATACTGGCGCACCACATACAAATCCGCCACTCGGCCCGACAGCATGCGTTGCAACGCGGTTTGCCCGGAAAACAACACGGCTTGATTAGGTTGATGCACCCAGCCGTCCGCCGCTTCCGGCTTGGGCAATAAAATCTGCAAGGCTTTATAAATACCGAAGATATACGACAGCCTTTCCAATTTATCCGCGTTCAGGCTGGCTGTTTCCGGGCTTTTCTTCCATTTAAAATAGGTGCTGCGCGATTCCAATCCCAACAGCACCATGGCCTGTTCGACATTTAAGCGCCAAGCATCGGCGATATTGAAAAACGTCCGTAACGCGGCGCCAGCCACCGTCGCACTATCGGCCGGTAATTGTGTCTGAGCGATTGACAACATAAGCCCTCCACAGAACTTTTTAAACTTTAATTTAAAATAAGTCTATTTATGGACTTTGTCAAATTCGTGTTAGCGCTTCCCTCACTGCCTAGGGACGGGTTTGTGTTAGGGATAATCCGCTCTCGAACGCCACGCGGCCCTGGCCACCAAAATCGTCGCCGTCAAAAAACCGACCGTCGTCAATGTAAAACTGATACCCGCTTGAATCGGGAAATGCGGCTCGACCGGCAAATCCGTGGCATTCGGCTTCGCCGCCAAACCCCGCAATAAAAATGACAATGGGTTGAAAAACGCCCCAAAGCAACAAGCAGCCACCACCCAGACCGGCGGGACTATCGCGTACTGCCGGAATAATAAAAAGAAAATGAACAGAAATTGGGCCATCATCAGATAATCGATGTGGGCACGGATGATGTCGGCCCGCTCGACCAGATGACCGGCCAGCACACCGTCGGGAAAAAACAGCGTGATGCCTAACACCCAGGCAATGCTCAACGCTGTCGCCAGACACAATATCGCGAACGCCAGCAAAAAGACGTTTGCCATCGGTTCGGGTGGAAATTTTTTATTAGTCATGTTTATCCTCGTTTTAAAAGGGACTTAGTCCCGGCTATCGAATGCCGCCGAAGGCGAGCGTCCGAACCCCGTTGCCAAACGCAAGCGCATTGACTAGACTGGCCGGACGCAACAGGGAGCATAAACAATGACCGATACGCCTCGCTTGTATGAACGTGCTGCGGCAGCCGCTAATCCGTTCGACGCGCTGTGGGACATCAGCGACGGTCGCACGTTTTTTTGCGGCCCGCTGTACTACAACGCCAACCATCAACACGGTGCCCCGGTGT
>CAZGUM010000295.1:0-1672 GCA_964529085.1 uncultured Methylomonas sp.
GGTGGAGGGCGGTCAAAATGTTTGCGGAAAGTTGGTAGGAAACTCGGCGCGGGATTCGCAAACTTTGCTTCCGCTGAATTTCGGGCCGCAACTGGCCGGTCTTTGCCGAAATATTGCGGTATCGCCCGAACCGCCACCAATGGGAGCCGGGCCAGGTGGTGGCGCTCAAGGCGGGGCTGGCAGCACTGCTTTTTCCGCATTGGGTCAAGCCGATCAGGTTTTGAAAAAACGCAGACTCAGAACCGGTAAAAATGAAGCGCCGCCAGCTGGCGGCGGCTCCGGCGATGCCGACCGGATGACGTTGGCATCGAATATCAATTTGTTTTTCAACGCGGATTATCGCGAGTTGGATCGGCGGCAAACTGTGTCTGAACAGGGTTATAACTCCGATGAAAAAGGCTTTACCTTGGGAATGGATACGATGCCGGCCGACTGGCTATTAGCCGGTGTGGCTTTCAATTATGCGCATTGGCGCGGCGAGCAAATAAACGGCGGTTTCGAGACCGATTCTTACGGCCCGACCGTGTTTGCCTCGCTGTTCCCATGGCAAGGTTTTTTTGCCGATCTATCGTTTCAATACACGCGTAAAGACGGCTCAAGTAGGAATCAGCGCAACTACACCAGAAACTCCACTCTATACGGCGGTGCGATCAGCGGCAGCCCCGGCGCCGATCAATACGAAGGAAATTTTAGTACGGGTTACGACTACGCCATTGGCGGCTTGACGATCGGTCCGCGCGCTACGGTACGCTATCGTCACGCCAATATGGATGCTTACACGGAGCATGGCGGCTCGGGCTTGGAATTAAGGTTTCAGGAAGACAAGTTAAGCTCCTTGCAATCCAGTATCGGGGCACAGGCTTCGTTTGCAATCAGCACCGGTTGGGGCGTGTTGGTACCGCAAATCAACGCCGATTGGACCCACGAATACGGCAACGGTCAACGTTCGATTTTTGTGCAGTTTGCCCAAGACAATCGGCCGGTGCCCACTACTTTCGGTTTTCAAACCGACAAGCCCGATCGCGATTTCTTCCATTTAGGCACAGGGCTTGTTGCGGTACTGCCGAACGGTTGGCAAGCCTTTGCCAATTTCGAAACCTTGTTAGGCCACGCTTATTTCGATAATTATGTCGGTACGCTTGGCATAAGGTTGGGCTTATAACAGGCGCGTGCTTGGCTTGAGTGCGATAGCCTCGAGCGTACAGTGTGTCGAGCTTGGGGTAGGGCTAAAAAAGCAGCGATTGGTGCACCAGCCGGAGGATTCTGCGTTTTGGTGTTTTAAGCGCATGCCGATAGAATTGCGGCTGTTTTTTTAATTCTTACGCACCTGCGAAATTAAGCTTATGACCAACGCTATTGAAACGCACGCTTCCAACGATATTTTTTCCGAAGCCTTCTTGCTGGGCAATTTAGGTGCGCCGTTTATTCTGGGAATGGCGGTGGGCTATTTCGCCAAAAAAATGCTGCGCACGGCCTTGTTTGTGGGAGGGGCGATTGTGTCGATTTTGTTTGTTGCCGAATATTACGACCTGATCAATATCAATAATCTGGCTTTGGAAAATGCGGCCAGTTCCGCCGCCGAGGCCGCCAAGGAGTCCGGCGGTTTCTTGCTGGACCGCCTAGCGGTATTTAGCGCTCGGGGCGTTAGTGGCGCGGGCGGTTTTTTTGTGGG
>CAZGUM010000295.1:1772-3983 GCA_964529085.1 uncultured Methylomonas sp.
TGAGGGAGATAAATAAGGAAAGAAGCTTTGTTTTGATCCCCTCATCCCAACCTTCTCCCGCAGGGAGAAGGGGCTTCTTCCTTAACTTAATGGCAGTGACGTTAGACGTGGGAACCATGAGTGTTGTGGTAACCACCCGTCAAACTATTTGCATACACAGTGCAGATTTATACGATTCCAGCCGTTAATTTCGGCTAGGAAAAATACCTTGCGTGGCTACACAATATTTGACACCCAAAACAGGGGAGCGGATATATAGCGGCTGGTTTCCGCCCGCAATGCCGACCGCGGTGGTTGCTGAGGCCGAAGTAGTGATGGCGCCTTGGCCCAGCGAGGTATTAGGTGTCGCGTTCGAATAAAGATTATCTCTGGATGCCGAGGTTGCCAATACTTTTCCGGATGGATTGCTTGTGTTGCCGGCACTGCTCACCGCGTTAATCGAGGTCGACACAGTGATGTCGGTGTGGGCGGCATGGCTGTGCAGGGGCATTTGGCTTTGGAGTATCGTGACAAATTCCGCGCCGGTTTCTTCGCCGACCTCGATAGGTGATAGCCCCGGGCCTTGCCCAGCGCCAATCGGCGAACGTCCGCGCAGATCCGGCAAGGCAAAGGTCTGCCGCCCATCCCCGCCAAACTGCGTGCCCAATAGCGAAAACAAGGCTGAATTTTGCGCAATACTCAGGGTCTGCCCGGCGGCCTCGGTGAAGCCTTGAGGGCAGAAGTTATAGGTAAATGTGCAAATTTCGCCGAGAAAGGGCTGCGATCCGCAAGCGGCGGCGGATAGCGGTAAGCCGGTGACGGCGACCATCGCCAGTTTCAATAGTGGTTTTTTGAATGGTTTTGACATGTTGAGTACCTTTAAGTTGAATTGAAATTAATTGAAAGCGTAGCTACGACGTTTGCTGGTAAGGACTGAGACCAAGCCGATAGCCAGTAGCCAAAGCGTTTCCGGCTCCGGTACTGTGTTATTGGTTTGCTTGGTGACCGAATCGACTGTAATCAGGCTGGAAGCGCTTATCGAAAATCTGCCTGAGTCCGCGCCACCAGATATCCTCAGATCGGGGTTGCTATCGCCAAAGCTGATTAAATCGCCTGGGTTCAGCAGAAACGACAACAGCAGAGTGCCGACATCGGACAGCGGACCGCCTTTGCCGCTACCTATATTGGTATTCGGATCACTAGGTATGCGTTTTTCGTTGCCGAAAACGGTATCCGAGATGACTTTGGAAAATGCCAATTCGGTGCCGTCCGCTTTGTAAAAGGCAATCAGAGATTGTGCAAATTCGCCGTTATCGTTCGCCGGGAGGGTGTCGGTTGCTTCGACTTGATGGCTAAATTGGAATTGCAAACTCACGATAAAACTATCCATGGCAGACTTATTTTCAATTGAAAAGGTATAGTCGCCGAACAGCGAGCTTATGCCGGACCGCTCTGTGCCTGAGGTGCCACTGGCGTTCAAACTGATGCCGAAGCCGTCGCCGATCTGGCTTAGGGTGCCCGACAAGGGATCGGGACCTGTGACGGTAGATCCGTTTAGCTTGGTGGTGGACGTGGAACCGGCGATAATACTGGTCAGCGAACCGGTCTGCGTAGCGTTAATCGGACTGACTGGGGAGCCGAGGCTATCAAACTCCGCCGATCCTCGAATGACGATATTGGAATCGAAAGCAGCGGCAGACGTGGTCGCGGAGTACCCGCCTAATAACAGCGCCATCGCCAATGCCAAACCGGACAATTTTCCGCTGCCGTGGTTGATCGGTGCGAAGTTTGCGGGCAGTGTTGTCTTAATATTGCCATTCCTGTATTGCTTGAATTTAATTGGGTTCATTTGATACCTCTAATTTAATTGAGTAGATTTATTGCGCTATGTTTTATTAATAGTCTTTAAAAATTAAACCAAGACATTTTCTAAAAAAGCCGAGTGATTGTCGGTAAGTTTTTGCTAAAAATATAACCGACAGCCAACCATAAGCATTCAGTATTAATTTAGATATTTCTTATTGTTTTATCGAAATATAAGTTATTAACTGTTCAGTTTTTATCGAGAAATTTATCTTTCCCGGATTGATAGCCAATTCTCGTGCCTGTTATTTTCAGAATGCTAATTTTCAATGCAAGTTATTGTTATTAAATTAATTATTTTATATATTTTGAAATTGGTTCAAACGAAAATGGCTTGGCGTGAAGGCGCATCGGCACGATATGCCGTTG
>CAZGUM010000296.1:0-2250 GCA_964529085.1 uncultured Methylomonas sp.
TAGATCGCGTCCAGTTGCTCGCGGCTATGGGCTTCGATCATTACCGTCACCGACAGGTAGTTGCCGCCCTTGCTGGGCCGGGTGGTGACCGCGCCTTCCAGAATGTCCGGGACATGGCGGCGGACGATTTCGACCACGATAGCGTCGAAATCGTCGCGATGCTTGCCCATCACCTTGATCGGGAACTGGCAGGGAAATTCCAGTAAACTTTCGGTTTCGCTCATGTTAGTGACGTTTTGTAAGCTTGCAGTAAGTCGTCCATGCGTTTCCAAATTGGTCCGGGTTTGCCGTCGCCGATGAGCCTGCCGTCCAGTTCGACTGCCGGGACGATCTCGCGGATGGAGCTCGTCACCCAAACTTCGCTGGCGTTTTCCAGTGCTTCCAACGCGATTACGTCTTCCCGGAACGGGATATTGTTGGCTGCGGCCAATTCCAAAATCACGTCGCGGGTGATGCCGGGCAGGATTTCGTGGCTTTTCGGCGGCGTGATCAATTCACCATCCAGTACCGCAAACAGATTGCTGGCGGCACCCTCAACCACGTAACCGTTTCGCACCAATATCGCTTCCGCGCCGCCCTGATCGATAGCTTCCTGTCTTAGCAAAATGTTGCCCAGCAAGGTGATGGCTTTGATGTTGCAGAGCTGCCAGCGCGTGTCGTCCAGCGTGACGGCTTTAATGCCGCTGGTACGGCCGGCAAACGGTTTCAGCTCCGAGCTCATCGCAAATATGGTCGGCACCACTTGCTCCGGAAAGCCGTGGTCGCGCTTGGGAGCATAGCCGCGGGTGATTTGGAGATAAACGGATTGGTCTATGTCGTTTTCCAGCAGTGGCCGGAAAATCGCTTCCCAGTCAGTCACGCTAAGCGGCAGCGGCAGACGGATACCGTTCAAGCTGTTGTTGAGGCGGGCGACGTGATCCTCCAATCTGAACAGACGGCCCCTGTAGGCCGGAATCACTTCGTAGACGCCGTCGCCGAATAAAAAGCCGCGATCCAGCACCGACACCTTGGCATCGGCCAGCGGCAAATATTCGCCATTCAGATAAACTTGTGCCGTCATTGTTTTTCCAACAGACCGATGGCGGCATCGTACAGGCGGCGGAAAATCCCGCCTTCGGCAACTGCGTCCAGTGCCACTAGGGGCTTGGTCAGTATGGGCTCGCCCGCCAGGGAGATTTTCAGGTTACCGACCGTGTCGCCTTTGTTCAGTGGGGCGAATACTCCCTTGTCGATCTCGGTTTCGGCTTTCAGTTCGGTAAAGTGCTTACGCGGGGCGGTGACATACAGGTCCTCCGGTAAACCGACTGCCACTTTCGATACCACGCCTTTTCTGACTCTGGCTTCACTCAGCGGTTTGTTGCCTTCATAGAGGCGGTGGGTCTCGAAGAAGCGGAAACCGTAATTCAACAGCGATTGGCTTTCGTTGGAACGAGCAGCGGCGCTGGCGGTGCCCATGACCACCGAGATCAAACGCATGTCTTCGCGTTTGGCCGAAGCGACCATGCAGTAACCCGCATCGTCGGTAAACCCGGTTTTCAAGCCGTCTACCGATGGGTCGCGCCACAGAAGCAGGTTACGGTTCTGCTGGGTAATGCCGTTGTAGGTAAATTCTTTTTGCGAATCCCAGCGATAGTATTCCGGAAATTCCTTGATCACGGCTCTGGCTAAGGTGGCTAAGTCATGCGCCGAGCTATAGTGGTTCGGGCTGGGCAGACCGGTGGCGTTTTCGAAGTTGCTATTGGTCATGCCCAGACGGCTGGCCTGTTCGTTCATCATCGTCGCGAAGGTTTGCTCGCTGCCGGCCACATGTTCGGCCAGAGCCACGCTGGCGTCGTTGCCGGATTGAATGACCATGCCTTGCAGTAAGTCTTCCACCACGACTTGTTTATTCACTTCGACGAACATTTTCGAACCGCCGGTTTCCCAGGCGTTCTGGCTGATGGTGACTTTTTCGTCCAGCGTCAGATGGCCGGCTTTCAATTCGCGGAACACCACGTAGGCGGTCATGATCTTGGTCAAACTGGCCGGAGAAACGCGTTTGTCCGGTTCTTTTTCCGCCAAAACCCGGCCGCTGTCGAAGTCCATCAGGAAATAACTGGAGGCCGCCACGCTGGGGGCTGCCGGGGTGAAGATCGGGCTGGCGGCATGCAGCGAGAATGCGGTTAGCAGTAACAGCAACCCGCTGAATAGGCTGATCGTCGTACGGAAAGGTTGGCTCATGGTCGCAATTCAAAAAAGTCATTCTGGAAG
>CAZGUM010000296.1:2350-3979 GCA_964529085.1 uncultured Methylomonas sp.
TTGCCGGCGAATTGCGGAGCCAGCGATTGCGCCAGATTGACGCCCATGCGCCACAGCATTTGCCGCAAAGCGGTTTCGCCCAGCTCAGTTTTCAACTCACCCAATAACAAGTTGCAAAACCAGGGATATTGCTTAGGCAGACGGTTGCGGCCTTGCTCTGTCAGCGTGTAATTGCGTGAAGGCCGTCCGCCGGTGCTATTCAGTGCCGCTTCCTGGACTAACTGATCTTTTTCCAAGCCGGTGAGATGTTGTTTCACGGCATTTCTGGAAATCTCCAGCTGTGCAGCCAATTCGTCGATGCTCATGCCAGACGAGCTGGCTAGCAGTAATTGTAGGATTTGCTCTTGGCGCGAGCCGGTAAGTTTGACCATGTTAATGTCTAGAGGTCGAAAATAGGTGACGTTACATTCTACGCCGGATTATCTGGCAGGCAAAGTACTAGAGGTCTATTTTTGCCATATAAATAACTTTTATAATAAAAATATTGCAAAAGTAGTTTTTTTGGCTTACTCTGCACTCGGCTTTGAAAAGCCGCATTTTTTAATTTTGCAACGAAAGGCAGACCATCATGAGCGAAACCACGGCAACTCTTTACGAACAACTGGGCGGCGAAGCCGCCGTTAACGCTGCCGTCGATATTTTTTATCGCAAAGTCTTGAGCGATCACCGCATCAACCGCTTTTTCGATAACACCGATATGGACAAACAGGCGGCCAAACAAAAATCGTTTTTAACCATGGCCTTCGGCGGTCCCAATAACTACTCGGGCGCCGATATGCGTCAGGCCCATGCCCATCTGGTGAAAAAACTGGGACTGGACGATACCCATTTCGATGCGGTCGTGGAAAATCTGGCAGCTACCTTAGAAGAATTGAACGTGCCGCAGGAATTGATTAATCAAGTTGCGGCTATTGCCGAAAGCACGCGTAACGACGTGTTGGACCGCTAGGCGCTGGAGTAGGGGATGAGCTTGCATAAACTCAGCGTGAACGACCGCGAAATTCTTTGCGAGTCTGGCGAAACCGTGTTGGAAGCCTGTCTGCGCGAAAACATTGACATCCCCTACGGCTGTCGGCAGGGCGCCTGTCAAAGCTGCATGGTGCGCAGCTTGCAGGGCCCGCCGCCGCTGGCGGCGCAAGACGGTTTAAAAGAAGTATTGCGCCATCAAAACCATTTCCTGGCATGTCTGTGTTATCCGCAGCAGGATATGGCGATCAGCATTAGTCCGCCTGCCGAATTTTTTACCGAAGCAACGGTGATTGAAAAAAGTTTGCTGAATGCGGAAACGCTGCAACTGACCTTGCAGTGCAAGGAAACCATGGATTATTACGCCGGCCAGTTTGTGAATCTGAAACGCGCTGATGGTTTGACCCGTAGTTATTCGATTGCCAACAATCGGTTGCACTCCAACAAACTAAGCTTTCATATCCGCCGTTTGGCCGGCGGCCGCTTTAGTGAATGGGCGCACCAGGAACTGAATGTTGGTGACAAGCTAGAGGTGTCCGATCCGCAAGGGCTGTGCTATTACCTGCCCACTCAACAGGAGAATAATCTATTACTGGTCGGCACCGGTAGCGGCCTGGCGCCCTTGGCCGGGATTGTCAGCGAAGCTTTGCATCACGGGCATAA
>CAZGUM010000297.1:0-1696 GCA_964529085.1 uncultured Methylomonas sp.
ACTAAAAACCCTGCAGTCATCCTGACAATTTGTCGCTTATCCGCCAAGGCTAAGGAGAATTGCAGCGCTCAAGCGGCAGACAGCGAACTTACAAAGGCCCCGGCAATCTCGGGAAAAGTTTACCGGGCAAATTGCCTAATATTATTGGAACGCCAAGCCATTACGCGTGCAGAATTACCAGCCACGGCCCCAGTTGCGTCTTACGGATGGCCAAGGATTTTTGCAAGGCGTCCAACATTGCCAGACTGTCTGTAGGGAACACCCCGCTGACGCGCAATTGCTTAATATCCCGGCCTTTCAATACGATTTTGGCTTTTGAATATCGATTTAATTCTGTAACCACATCGGCCAGCGTTTGATCGTGGAAAAGCAGCTTGCCGCGTTTCCAGGCATTTAACTGATTCAGATTCGCCGCGTGCGGGGTATCCAGACTACCGTTACCGGCATACAGCAAATGCTGACCCTCTTCGACCCGCATTGGCGCGGCAGTGGACTTATCGGGCAAACGCACCGCTACCGCGTGTTCCGTGACACTGACTTCCACCGCACCCGATGCGCGCCGTGCTACGTCGAACACTGTCCCCAAGGCCTTGACCGCCGTATCGCCGGCTTCAACCTCAAACGGTCTCTGCGCGTCCGGGGCCACCTTGAATTCGGCTTGACCTCTCAGCAACACCACGCGGCGTTTGTCGTCCGCCCAGTCCACTGCCAACGCGGTATCGGTATTGAGCAAAATGCTGCTGCCGTCGGCCAGTTGAATCTGCTTTTGTTCGCCAACCGCCGTCGCGTAGTCGCTCAGTAACCAATCTTGGAGCATGTCTCGACCAAACAGCACAGCCAACACCAGCGAAGCCGCCAGCGCCAGACCAGACCGACGCAAGCGACGCCGCCTGAGCACAGCTTGCCGCACCGAGCCGCTTGACTCCGTCCGCAAATCGGCGGGCGGCGATCCTTTGACCGCCTGCGCCACCGAACCCCACAACGCCTCCGCCTCTGCATAAGCCTGACGGTGGGTATCATCTTGCCGACACCACGCTTCGAATCGGCGACGAGTGGCGTCGGTGACAGACCCGGAACGCATCTCCACCAACCAGTCTATCGCCTGGTCGGCCAAGCTATCGCCGGATTCGTCTGGGTCGTTATTCATTGAGGCAGGGTGAACAAGAAAAGAGGGGACACACGATATAGCAAGGCCGGCGGAAAATAAACCGTTACCGGCATTAACCCCATTCACGACTGGCGCGGCAATGTTTCAAGGTCTTGGCAATCCGTTTGGCGATGGCTCGCTCGGACACACCCAGACATTCGCCAATTTGCGCGTAAGTCAGACCTTCGACGGCACTTAAATAAAACGCCGCGCGACATTCTTCCGGCAGCTCATTCAAGGCCGCATTGACGGCATCCAGATCTTGCCAGATCATCAGGCGTTGTTCGGCATCAGGATCATTACTGGCGACCGCTTCCAGCAGCTCTGCCGACACCTCTTGAGCTGGCGTATAGCGGGCACGCACCGACTCCTTGCGAATATGATCCACCACCAGGTTGCCGGCGATGAAAAATGCCAGAGCCCGCCTATCCTGAGTGGGGGCACGTTGCTCGGAAAACAGAATCCGCAAAAAAGTTTCCTGAGCCAGATCCTTGGCCGTATCCGGGCAGTTCAAGCGGCGCAGGAAGAAGCCGATTAAATCGTCCCGGT
>CAZGUM010000297.1:1796-3973 GCA_964529085.1 uncultured Methylomonas sp.
GCCGTATCCGGGCAGTTCAAGCGGCGCAGGAAGAAGCCGATTAAATCGTCCCGGTTTTCCCGAAAGAAGTGATCAATAGTGTCCGGAACTGCGTTCATCTGTGTGTTTAAAGACTGGGTTAACAATACAGACGTTTAAGAAGCAAAATCGGCACCAAGCGTGTTTGTTTCCTTACCGCGTTAAGCCGGCTATCGACCGGAAATCCCCGTTATTCGGGCTTTGACAGCCGCCTAAGCCGCCGCCAAACATACAATTTAATCAAGGATGGGGAGGATTTGACCGGACTTTACCCTCCATAAAACTGCGCAATATACCGCATATCGTGTGATATGCCGCACCCAGCAAATAAGCCGGGTGCGAACAGGAGGGCCTTAGCCGCGTCTACTATCTATCTCCATCGCCGTCCATGCCGGAAAATTTTTGGGTCCGCTGTTCATGATTTTTGTGCTGAAACGTTGTGAAGAGTAACGCCGGCAATCGGCGCCGCCTTTTACGCATTCAGGAGATTTTATGAGGACACCCACATTCGCGACCATGACCGCGCCTTTTGCCATGACGGCGCTGGCCTTGAGCATTGCCAGCCACTCGGTCCGCGCCGAAACCGCGCAAAATGCCGCCCGATCATATGCCATCGCCGCCGGCGGTTTGACCGAAGCCCTGACGTCTTTTGCCGACCAGGCCAATCTGAAATTGGTCTTCAACGCCGATTTGACGCGCGGCCTAAGCGCCCCGGCACTGAACGAGACAGTCACAGTCGAGCAAGGACTGAGCAAATTGCTGAAGGATAGCGGGCTGGGGTATCGCTTGGTGGACAAAGGAACGGCGATCATCGAAGCGAAACCGGTGATCAACAGAAACGAGCCGCAGTCGGCGACTACTATGCCGGCGGTGACGGTCACGGGAAGGGCTACTTACGATGCGACTAATCCCTATAGCAAGGACTACTCCATTCCATACGCCAGCACTGCAACAAAGACGGATATTCCGATCATGGAAACCCCAGTTTCAATTCAGGTAGTTCCAAAATCGGTCATGAATGATCAACAAGATATTCGTATCGAAGACGCTTTAACTAAAAATGTCAGTGGCGTACAAAGGGAATATGTTACTGCCAATATGTACGAGAGCTTCATAATCCGAGGTTTCGGTACAAATGACAAAATATATCGGAACGGTGTTCGTCGTTTTATGGGGTTATATGATCCCGCCAATATAGAACAATTGGAGGTATTAAAAGGCCCTGGGTCTGTTTTGTATGGACGCCTAGAGCCTGGTGGCATGGTTAATTATGTCACTAAAAAAGCTCTGGATATTCCTTATTACTCGTTACAACAGCAGTTTGGGTCTTATGGCGAATATCGTACGAGTGTCGATGCAACTGGGCCGCTAAATAAAGACAAAACATTACTTTACAGGTTTAATGGGAGCTACCTAACCTCAGAGTCATTCCGCGATTTTAACGATCGCGAGCGGGTATTTATCGCACCTAAATTGACATGGCGTCCGAATGATCGTTTTGAAGCGAATCTTGAAATGGAAAAACGCCACGATAATTATTTGGATGATTTTGGCATCCCAGTTGTTGGTAATCGACCTGCACCAGTTCGAAGAAGTTTGTGGACAGGAGACCCAGCATTTCGCTCAAGCTCGGACAACACATTGGTAGCCGCCGACTGGAGTTTTAACTTTAATGATGATTGGAAAATCAAGCATAAATTCCAATGGGATGAAACAGATAACACCTTTGGAAATTTATTCACACCATTTATGTTTGACAATCAAACAGCCGCACGGGTTGCAATTCTTGGCACAAGTGAAAGACGAACATATACAACCTCTCTGGATTTAACTGGGAAATTTGAAACCTATGGTTTAAAACACAATGTATTACTTGGTGGAGATTATTTTTTCTTCAATCAAGATGCTCCTGATAATAAGAGAATTTTCCCATTTATGGGATACATACCTCCAATAAACATTTATAACCCTCAATATGGAAATATTGACTGGGCAGGTATTGATTCAGTACCTGCTAATTTGACATGGCGCTCGCGTGATGAATGGTTTGGCGTGTATTTCCAAGATCAAATCACACTCTGGGATAAACTGCATATATTAGGCGGTGGCCGTTATGACATGGCTGGCTATGGCGGTTATGGTGGCGATACTTGGGAGGC
>CAZGUM010000298.1:0-2446 GCA_964529085.1 uncultured Methylomonas sp.
AGTTGATCGAGAAAAACACCACGATCCCGACCAATGCTTCGCAAACCTTCTCGACCGCGGACGACAACCAAACCGCGGTAACCGTGCATGTGTTGCAAGGTGAACGGGAAGTGGCCGCAGGTAACAAATCCTTGGGCCGTTTTGACTTGCAGGACATTCCACCTGCACCGCGCGGCATTCCGCAAATCGAAGTATCGTTCGATATCGATGCCAACGGTATCTTGAACGTGTCGGCCAAAGACAAAGCCACCGGCAAGAAACAGTCCATCGTGATTAAAGCCTCCAGCGGTTTGTCGGACGACGAAGTGGAACGCATGATCAAGGACGCAGAAGCGCACGCAGACGAAGACCGGAAACTGAAAGAACTGGTTTCGGCGCGCAACTCTGCGGAAGGCATGATCCACGCCACCGAAAAATCGTTGAAGGAATTGGGTGACCAAGTATCCGGTGACGAAAAATCGGCCATCGAATCGGCGATCAAAGACCTGCAAGCGGTGCTCAAATCCGACGATAAAGACGCGATTGAAGCAAAAACCCATGCCTTGACCGAGTTGTCCGGTAAATTGGCGGAACGTGTTTACGCACAGAAAGGCGCGGAAGGCGGTGCTGAGGCTGGACATGCTGCTGGCGCGACCGAAGCTGCCGCCGAGCACGATCATAACGTGGTCGATGCCGAATTTGAAGAAGTTAAGGACGATAAAAAGTAAAGACTATACCCGTTCCTCTCTCCGCTAAGGAGAGGGGTGAGGCGAAGGTGTATGCTATGCTGGTATCATCCCTCATTCCTTTAATTCAATACCTACTATAACCGCTGGTTAGCGCCGGCGGTTTTTCTCGTTATGGCAAAAGAAGACTTTTACAAACTGCTGGAACTGGATCGCAACGCGAGCGAAGCCGAGATCAAGAAGAGCTATCGCAAGATGGCGATGAAATTTCATCCCGACAGAAACAAGGATAATCCGGACGAAGCGGAAAAGAAGTTCAAGCTGGTCAAGGAAGCTTACGAGATTCTGTCCGATCCTAAAAAACGCGCGGCCTACGATCAATTCGGCCATGCCGGCGTCGATTCGTCCATGGGCGGCGGTCGCGGCGGCTTTAGTGGGGCGGAGAACTTTAGCGATATTTTCGGCGACGTGTTCGGCGATATTTTCGGCGGCGGTCGGCAGCAACGCAGCAGCGTGCAACGCGGCGCCGATTTGCGTTACAACCTGGAACTGACCCTGGAAGAAGCGGTTGGCGGCACCGAAGCGACCGTCAAAGTGCCGGTTTTGGTGGCTTGCACCGAGTGTAACGGTAGCGGTGCGAAAAAAGGCAGCAGCCCTATTACCTGCAACACCTGTCATGGTCATGGCCAAGTCAGGATGCAACAAGGTTTTTTCTCGGTGCAGCAAACCTGTCCTACTTGCCGGGGTACCGGCAAGCAAATCAAGGACCCTTGTCCGAAATGCTACGGCCAAGGCCGAGTCCAGGAAACCAAAACCCTTAACGTCAAAGTACCTGCCGGAGTCGATACCGGCGACCGGATTCGTTTGGCTGGAGAAGGCGAAGCAGGTGCGAATGGTGGTCCGGCTGGGGACTTGTATGTACAAGTGCAGGTCAAGGATCATCCAATCTTTACCCGCGATGGTGCGAATCTGTATTGCGAAGTGCCGATCAGCTTCCCGATGGCCTGTTTGGGCGGCGAGCTCGAAGTGCCAACCCTGGATGGTAAAGTCATGCTGAAAATTCCGCCGGAAACCCAAACCGGTCGCATGTTCCGTTTGCGCGGCAAAGGTGTGAAACCGGTGAGAGGCGGCGCGGTTGGCGATCTGTTATGCAAAGTACAGCTGGAAACCCCGGTGCATCTGACCAAGGAACAGAAAGCCATGATCGAGAAGCTGGGCGAGTCCTTGTCCGGCGGCGGCAAACACCACAGCCCGCAAGAGCATGGCTGGATGGATGGCGTTAAAAACTTCTTCGATAAGTTAACAGGATAAGTCATGGTACGGATTGCGGTTGTAGGCGCTTCCGGGCGTATGGGTTTATGTTTGTTGAAAGCGGCGCTGGCGGCGGAAAACGCCGAGTTGACGGTGGCGGTGTCGCGGCCGGATAGCTTGGCGATCGGCAAGGATGCTGGCGAGTTGGCCGGCGTAGCGGCGGCCGGCATTAAAGTCGGCGACGACTTGGCGGTATTAACTGATCGGTTTGACGTGTTGATCGACTTTACCCGGCCCGATGCGTCTATGAGTTATATCGAGATCTGTCGGCAAGCCGGTAAACAGGTGGTGATCGGTACCACCGGTTACAGCGATGCGCAAAAAGCCGCGATAGCCGAAGCAGCAAAGGATGTGGCGATAGTCATCGCTCCGAATTTTAGCGTCGGTGTCAATCTGTCTTTGAAGTTGCTCGAAATGACCGCCAAGGTGATGGGCGATTACACCGACATCGAAGTGATAGAAGCCCACCA
>CAZGUM010000298.1:2546-3940 GCA_964529085.1 uncultured Methylomonas sp.
GCCAACGGTGCGGTAAGAGCCGCAGCGTGGTTGGCGGACAAACAACGCGGTCTGTTCGATATGCAGGACGTGCTGGGATTAAAAGGCTAGGCGGCGCTTAAACCGGGGCGAACGGATCGCTGAATCAGGTAAGGCTTATATTCTTAGAGGCGTTACCTCGCCAGTCAGTTTATAATGCCGGTAATCCGCTATTACCTGCGCGTGATCGAAGGCCAACTGGCTGGGTAGATTGTCGAAATTAAAGAGTCCATAGTTTTTAGCGTCGTCTGCCGCCATCGGCATGCCGTGAGCTTGCGCCAGATAGACGGCTGTGACGGTGTGATTGCGAGGGTCGCGTTGCGGATTGGAGTAAAGACCCAGTAGTACGGTTAGTTCCACATCCAGGCTGGTTTCTTCCTTGGCTTCGCGGACGGCCGCGTGTTCAAGCGTTTCGCCCACATCGACAAACCCGCCGGGTACCGCCCAACCGTAGGGCGGATATTTCCGCTCAATCAACACGAAAGGGCGCTGTGGATGGTCGATCAATTCGATCAAAATATCGGCGGCTAATAACGGTGTGATCGGCTTTGCCATGGTGTTCCTGATAATGATGAGTTTTAGCGCATTGAAAATATGAGTGTTCTGCTAAATTTAACCATGTTTTCAAGCGTTGCTGAAATTCTCGATTGTTTTTCCTCGACAAATTAATCATGAATTAATCCGCTTTTCATATCATACGGCCTGTTCAATGCAGCGCTTTTAAAGTCGTATTACATTTCCAAGAAGTAAAACATGAATGAGTTTATTCCCGGCCAACGCTGGATTAGTAATACCGAATCCGAACTCGGTTTAGGTATGGTGATGGATGCTGAGTTTAACCGTGTCACCGTGCTGTTTTTAGCGACCGGCGACAAGCGGGTTTATGCCAGAGATAACGCGCCTTTGACCCGTGTGCAGTTCAACGAAGGCGATGTGATCGAATCCGCCGATTACGCCAAGATTAGTGTGCAACAGGTGCAGCAGCACAACGGTTTGTTGACCTACATCGGTATCGATGAAGACGGTCAGTTGCAGCAAATCGACGAGATGGAACTTAACCATCATATTCAATTTAACAAACCGCAAGATCGTTTATTTACCGGTCAATTCGACCCGACGGCCTGGTTCTTATTGCGCCACGAAACCTGGCGTCGCCAGCAACAGCACCAACAAGCGGCTACCAAAGGTTTGCAGGGTGCGCGAGCGTCACTGATTCCGCATCAGCTCTATATTGCTCATCAAGCCGCCAGCCGCGCCTTACCGCGCATTATGCTGGCCGATGAAGTGGGTTTGGGTAAAACCATAGAAGCGGGTTTGATCATTCAGCATCGCTTGATCAACGGCTTAAGCAAGCGGGTGTTGATTTTGGTGCCGGA
>CAZGUM010000299.1:0-3932 GCA_964529085.1 uncultured Methylomonas sp.
CGTACTGCCGTCCAGATATTGATAACGAATCCCGCGCTGCTCGATATAGTTTTTAATCAATTGCAAATGGTCGACAAACTGGCTGAACACCAGGGCTTTGTGCTTGTTATCCAGCAATTCGTCGACGATGTCGCCGAACGCCGCCAGCTTGCTGCTGGGTAGGGAAACTGCGGAATTAGCCAGCAAGGTGTTGCAGCAACTGCGGCGCAATTTGCTGATAGCCGCCAGAATTTGTAACTGCTTTTGCCCCGGCGGCGCCTCGGCGCCGGCCAAGGCTTGTAGACTTTCCCGGCGCAAGGCTTCGTAAAAGGCCATTTCCTCGCTACTGAGTTCGACATAAATCGGAATTTCGGTGCGCGGCGGTAATTCCTGTAATACCTGGGTTTTGGTGCGGCGCAAGATAAAAGGCTGGATCAACTTTTTCAGCTGATAACGTGCTTCCTGGCTGCGGTCGCGTTCGATAGGGCCGGCGAAGCGTTGATTGAACTGTTCCAAAGAGCCCAGTAAGCCCGGATTGATGAAACGAAACAAATTCCACAGCTCGCCCAAATGGTTTTCCAGCGGCGTACCGGTCATGATCAGTTTAAACTCGGCTTGCAGATTCATCGCCCCTTGCGAACGGCGGGTGGCGATATTTTTTATCCACTGCGCTTCGTCCAGAATCACGGTCTGAAACTGGATTTTCGCCAGCATTTCGGCGACTTGTTCCTGCTGTAACAAGCCGTAGCTGCAAATCAGCAAATCATAGGGTCCTAAATTGTCCAGCAAGCGCTGGCGGTCGCCGCTGCCCAGAATTTGCGGGTTTAGCGTTGGTGCAAAGCGGCCGGCTTCGTTTTCCCAGTTCATGCACACCGAGGTTGGGGCGACGATCAAACTGGGACCATTAGGCGCGCGGTCCACCAGCAAAGCCAAACCTTGCACGGTCTTGCCCAAGCCCATGTCGTCGGCCAGACACGCGCCAACGCCCCAGCGCGCCAGACGCGCCAACCAGCGAAATCCGTCCATTTGATAGTCGCGCAATTCGGCTTGAAAGGTGGACGGCACTTTGGGTTGATAATCGCGCGAGTCCTTTAGCCGTTGCATGTGCGCTTGCCAATGTTTATCGGCCTTGAATCCGGCCTCGTCCTGCCAGTCTTCCAGCGTCAGGGCCGCCAATGGATTGATCCGGATTTTCTTGCCGTGCAAATCGGCGTAGGCCCGTAAATCATCGAGGCGGCGGCGAAACTCTTCGGTCAAGGCGATGAACTGGCCATCCTGCAATTTCAGGAAGCGGCCTTCGCGATTGTTCAATAAACCCAGCAATTGCTGGATTTCGATAACGGTATCTTCGTTAACCTGCAATTCGCCTTGCAACGCGAACCAGTCGTTGTCGCGCTTGATTTGCATGCTAAAGCCGCTGCCGTTGGTTTGCCCTAACAGCCGAAACCTGACGCCTTCCGGCCATTCCAATACGGCTTGCTCGGCGGGCAATGCCTGTAATTGCAGCAGCAGCTCCAGACATTGTTCGGGCTGGTCCAGCAAATAATCGCCGGCGCCATCGCGCTCCGCCTGCTCCAACACGTCGCAGGCTTGCAAAACCGTCTGCGCCCGCTGTTTTTCCAGAGCCAGATCGCGTTTGGCCTGACAATGGCGGCCGTCGATTTCAGCCAGCACGCTTTCGCCGCCGTGGCCGGGCTGATAATAGGCGCCGCCGGTCGCGAACGGCCGGATCAACATCGCCACTCGCAGGCCTTCGCCCCAGGGTAATAAATGCACGCGAGGCATGGCGTCGGCCTGAACTTGCTCGGCGCTGCTGGAACTGCCGCCGATATCCGAATGTACCGTCAACAGGCCGGAAATACTGGTCAGGGTTTGCAACACCCGGTCTTGCGCCGACACCGGCACTTCCAGGCCCTTGGCGCCAAGCACCGCAAAGATTTTATGGTGGTCGGTGGTGAACTCCAGCACTTTCAGCCGCGTCGGCGTTTCCTTGGTCACGTAAAATTTTTGCTCATAACCGGGCACGGGCTCCAGACTGATTTTGATCTTATCGCTACCTTCCAGTTTTTTCACCCGCAGTTCGGCTTCGCCCTTGACCACTTCCACCCTGACTTCCGCGGCATCGGCCCAAAATAAGAGGGGATGCCCCAACAACGCTTGCGGCATGCTGTTGTCGAATTCAAAATAAGTACCGCTACCGTACCAGCCGCTATCGCGATACTCTTTGATATGCGAACAAAGTTTAAGGTCTTGCTCGGTCAAGTAATCGAAGCTTTCGGTTTCGTGCGCCAAGCGCTTCAACGCAATCGCCCTACCCTTGCTCCAGCCCCCCTTGGCTTGCTGTTTCTGTTCGCGCGGCTCGATATCCAGCTGATGACTGGCATCGTCGTAACTTAGCAGCCAGACCAATCGCGTAGGCTTATCGCTTTGCGCGGCACTGTCGGCTTTCTTTTCCGTTTTCGGCAGGTTTAATAAGGCATCCAAGGCCAGATCCCAATCGGGACGGCTGGCGAACAAATCCGCCAATGCCGGCCGCGCCTCGAAAAAACCGCAATCCCATTGCATGGAACGGGACGGTTCGATGCTGGTGAAGATTTTCGCCAATTCCGCCGCCGGCCAGCGATAACCGTTGTCCAACAAATGCCGATAGAGTTTTTGGCTGAGCGGTGTGACATGATTGAATTGATCGGCTTTAACCCAAAATTTGATCAGGGCCAAAAACACATGCAGCAATAACGGCGGCGTGTGCACGGTATCCGGGGAGCCGCTTTCCCGATAACCGCTACCGATTTTATAGCTTAAATCCGTGGTCAATAATTGATCGCGCAGCGATAAATCGCCCTGTAAAAAGCGCTGGAACAAAGCCAGTTGGTGGTAAACGCCCAACCAATAATTGTCGGCCTTGATCGCCTGGTTAATCAAAGTACCGAGTTTGGCGCGTTGTTTGGCATCGTTGTTTTTCAGGATAGCCAGCGGATAAAACACCCCCGCCAAGCCGCAAAAATAGGCGGTACGTTGGCCGGACGATTTTCGAAGCCGCAGCAAGGCGGCTTCGAAGCGGTTAACGGCCGCTGCATAATCGCCGCGTAAAAAAACCAACGCGGCCGTGATGGCTTGCAGTTCCGGATCGTCCTGATCCGCTACCAACTGCTCGACCTCGTCCCATTCGCCGCGCAATAAGCGCAACT
The DNA here is from genome assembly GCA_964529085.1 of uncultured Methylomonas sp. GTDB lineage: Bacteria > Pseudomonadota > Gammaproteobacteria > Methylococcales > Methylomonadaceae > Methylomonas. The sequence goes on from CAZGUM010000299.1 coordinate 3,168, forward strand.
CCAGGGCGATGCGATTCAGCAGTTCTTGTTGCATACCCTGGCCGACAAACAGCAGTTGCTGTAAAAAATTATCCAACTTTTGGTCGGCATACAGATACAGCAGTTGATGCAAACCCGAGAAACCCGCCAGGCCCAACAATAATTGCGGATGATGCGTGGTGAACCAGGCCACATCCAGCGGGTTCAAAAACCACGACAGATAAAGTTCATTAACCGGCGGCAGCTTGCCTAAATAATGCGCGCCGGATTCCAGACATTCGTCGACTTTAGCGTAATCGCCACGATAAAACTGAATGCGCGCTTCGCGGATGCAATCATCCACGGTGCTATAGCGGTAATAACCGAGGCCGGGTGGATTTTGCATCTGCACCGCACCGGCAAACAAGTCAAATTCCTTGTCGACAACGGCTTGCCGGGTAAGTACTTCGGCCAGCGTACGGCAGCAGCGGGTACCGCCCGATTTGACGTTTTCTTCCAGCAAACCTTCTTTGATCAGCGGTTTTAAGCGGGCTTTGACGGCTTCTGATTTCAGGGTTTTATCGCCTTCCCTGATCCCCAAACTCGCCAGACATTTGGCCAAATTGATCAGCGAGCTATAGCCGTAATAGACCGCAAGCACCTTCAAAATAATTTGTTGCTCGGCCGTCAGTGTCCGATAAGTTTTAAGGCGTTCGAGTAAACGTGAAGATTGCATGATTCCGGCAAAACGACAAAAGCGTTGATGTTACCAGCTTGGCCGGGCAAGCTAAAGAACCTGAAATCGGC
>CAZGUM010000300.1:0-3857 GCA_964529085.1 uncultured Methylomonas sp.
ATCGGCATGCTGCATCTCCAGGAACAGGACTTTATCGAACTGAACCCCAATGCCGAACCGCAAACCGGCAACATTGCGGTGATCGCTGCCGGAACCGGCCTTGGCGAAGCCATATTGCATTGGGATGGTCAACACTACCATCCGATTGCCACCGAGGGCGGCCACTGCGATTTCGCCCCGCAAAATCCGCAACAGGACCAATTGCTGGCTTACCTGCGCCGACAATATCCGGATCACGTTAGCTGGGAACGGATTCTGTCCGGCATCGGTTTCAGCAATATCTACGATTTTCTATTGGCCAGCCGCTTCGCGCCCGCATGTCCGGCCATCCCCGCCGGCCCCGGCCCGAGCGCCGGCGTAGACCGCAACGCCCTGATCTCGCGCCTGGGAATAGACGGCGAAGATCCCATGTGCAGGGAAACCGTGCGCTTATTCGCGGAACTGTACGGTGCCGAAACCGGCAATTTGGCGCTCAAAGCTTTCGCCACCGGCGGGGTTTTCATCGGCGGCGGCATAGGTCCGAAAATCAGAACGGTGCTGGAATCCGGAGAGTTTCTCCAAGCCTTTATCGCCAAGGGCCGGTTTCAGCCCCTGCTATCCAAGTTATCGGTTAAACTGGCCTTGAATCCGCGCACCCCTTTATTGGGTGCGATGTATTTTTTTGCCGCGTATTAGCCGTGCAGTACCGTTCGGCACGAACCGGCATCAACGCCGCCGCAATCCTTCAGGCTTATGAGACAAGCAATAGGGCATAAGCTGTTGCCCGTCGTGAAGCGATAGTGGCGCAGCTCATGGTCCAGCCTAAGCAGACACAAGCCAATTTGCAGAAATCGCTATCAATACTTCAGGCCGCACTCGACTCCAGTACCGACGCCATATTGGTGGTGGATACGTTTGGCAAAATCGCAACCTTCAATCCGCAATTTATTCGGATTTGGGGCATTCCGGAGGGCTCTTTACATATCGGCGACAATGAACAATCGCTGTGCTACGCCCTGGATCTTCTGAAAGACCGGCAAGCCTTCCTCCGCCGCATCGAAGAGATTTACAAAGCCCCCAAACAACGCCATTACAGCGAACTGGAGTTTAAAGACGGCCGTTTTATAGAAAGTTATTGCCAGCTGCAATTCCTGGATGGCCGGCCGGCCGGCCGAATCTGGAGCTTTCGCGACATCACCGAGCAGAAAGCCTCCCGCAGGCGCTTGGCGCAATTAAGCTTCGGCATGGATCAAATGCAGGACAGCGCTTTTTTGATTACCGAGAACGCTGGCTTCGTCTACATCAACCACCAATCTTGCAAGGCTTTGGGCTACAGTCACCAAGAGCTGCTGCAACTGAGCGTATCTGACGTCGACCCTTGCTTTACCGGCCATATCTGGGCCGAGCATTGGGCGGAACTAAAAGTTAAGCGTTCGAACAAACTGGAAACCGTTCATAAAACCAAGGATGGCCGGTTGTTTCCGGTCGAGGTAGTGGCAAATTATTTCGAATACGCCAATGTCGGCTATAACTTGGCCATCGCTCGCGACATCAGCGAGCGTAAGCGCATCGAAGAAGCACTGCAACAGGCCGCGCTGATTTATCAGAACAGCAGCGAAGCCATGTTGTTGGCCGACGCCAACGACAGTATCCTCACCATCAATTCGGCGTTTACCGCAATTACCGGTTACCAGTTGGAGGAAGTGGTCGGCAAACATATAGGTATTCTAAACACGGGCAGTCACAGCGAAGCCATGTGGCAAGCCATTCACGATAGCGGCCGCTGGCAGGGCGAAATCTGGGATAAACGTAAAAACGGCGAGTTATTTGCCAAGTGGCTGACCGTCAATACCATTTTCGATGACGAACAGCTTATGCATCGCCGCATTGCGTTGTTTTCAGACATTACCGAGAAGAAAACAGCCGAAGGCGTCATCTGGCAGCAAGCCAATTTCGATCCTTTGACGCAACTGCCCAATCGCCGCATGTTTCATGACCGGCTGAGTAACGACATCAAAAAAGCCAAGCGCGAACATAAGCGTCTGGCCTTATTTTTCATCGACTTGGACTTGTTCAAGGAAGTGAACGATACCTTGGGGCACGACATGGGCGATCAGTTATTGCAGATCGCCGCGCAACGCATCGTTGGCAGCGTGCGCGAAACCGACACCGTAGCCAGACTGGGCGGCGACGAATTTACCGTGATCCTCGGCGACATCGGCGACCCCAGCAATGCCGAACGCATAGCCGGCACCCTGCTGCAGAAAATGACCGAATGCTTCGAGTTAGGCAACGAAATTGCCTACATTTCCACCAGTATCGGCATCGCTTTTTACCCGGACGACGCCGACGACCTGAAGTCTTTGTTAAAACACGCCGATCAGGCCATGTACGCCGCCAAGCGCCAAGGCCGCAATCAATACTGCTTCTTCATCCCAACCATGCAGGAGGCCGCGCAAACACGCCTGCGGCTCAGCAACGACCTACGCTTGGCCTTGGCGGACGGCCAATTTTATCTGTGCTACCAGCCTATCGTCGATCTGTCAAACAACAGCATCCGGAAAGCGGAAGCGCTAATCCGCTGGCAGCATCCGTCACGCGGACTGATCAGTCCTGCCGAATTTATTCCGATTGCCGAAGAAACCGGCTTGATCAGCAGTATAGGCAATTGGATTTTTCAGGAGGCTGCCGAACAAACCAGCCGCTGGCGCGAGTCCATCCACGAACAATTTCAGATCAGCATCAATAAATCGCCGGTACAGTTCCGTAACGAACGCGACAGCCATCGCGACTGGCTGGATCGGTTGCACACCCTAAAGCTGCCAGGGCAAAGCGTGGTCATCGAGATTACCGAAGGCCTGCTACTGGACGCCAACAACAGCGTGGCCGAACAGTTGCTGTCGTTCCGCGACGCCGGCATTCAGGTGTCGCTGGACGATTTCGGCACGGGCTATTCCTCGCTGTCTTATCTAAAAAAATTCGATATCGATTATTTGAAAATAGACCAGAGTTTCGTCCGCAATCTGGCGGCCGGTTCCGACGATATGGCATTGTGCGAGGCAATTATCGTGATGGCGCACAAACTGGGAATAAAAGTGATTGCCGAAGGCATAGAAACCGTCAGCCAACGCGAATTACTAACCGCGGCGGGTTGCGATTTCGGTCAAGGTTATTTGTTTGCAAAGCCGTTACCAGCAGCGGAGTTTGAAAGATTGTTTGCCGACTGCACGCTTTAAAAAATCGGCGGCTGCGCGGTAATAGTTTGGGTATTGCCAAGCCGGCATAAAGACCGAGATAACAATAACTAAATGGGAGCCACCGAGAAAACGCGTCTTCCGGTGGCAGCCGTTAATCAACCCGGAGCGGATTGATTAGATGCGTCCTTAGTGAGCGGCGCTATAAACTTTCATCATTTCTTTGTAAAGATCCAGAGTAGCTTTCAAACTAGCTGAGGCATTGGCATCGCCTTTTTCGATCTCATCGCGGGCAACTTTCAATTTGTCGCCGGCTCTTTGACGCAAACGCTCGGTTTGCTCATAACGAAACTCTTTTTGCGACTGGCGAACTTCGCCCAGCGCTTTCAAAGTACCTTCTTTATCGCCTTTTTCCAACAAACTTACAGCTTCCTCTACTTTGGCAACGGTAGTTTCACCGGCTGCACGAACTTTTGCGTCGCCAGCGCTGTTTGCATTAGCGGATGTGGAAACCAATGCCGCGGCGATCACCAAAAATGAAGCCAAGGTTTTTTTTACTGTGTTCATACAAATCCTATCAATTGATATTTAAGTGTTTTTTATTACCACATTAAAATTACAAATTTATGACTGTATATTTTAATCCGGTTGCTTGCTCAAAGCCTTTTCATCCTACCATAGATT
>CAZGUM010000301.1:0-3803 GCA_964529085.1 uncultured Methylomonas sp.
CCCGCCGGCATGTTTATCATTCTTGGCGACAGCATCCATAACTTCGTCGATGGCGTATTGATCGGCGCGGCGTTTTTAACCGACGTGCAGTTGGGTATTGTCACCAGTTTGGCTGTGGCCGCGCATGAGATTCCGCAAGAAGTTGGCGACTTCGCCATTCTGCTGCATAGCGGTTACAAGCGCGGCGAAGCCTTGTTCTATAACATCCTCGCCAGTTTGAGTACGGTGGTTGGCGGGATATTGGCGTATTTCAGCCTCGGCGACCTCCACCATATCCTGCCGTATTTTTTAACCTTGGCGGCCTCCAGCTTTATCTATATAGCGGTTGCCGACTTGATCCCGTCACTGCACCAGAAGACAGACATCAAAACGTCGTTGCAGCAGATTGGTTTTATCCTGGCGGGGGTAGTGTTGATTTTGGTGATGCAGGGGATCGCGCATCGGTTTGAAGGGCGTAGTGTTGAAATGATTGATCAATCGAATACGGTTTGAGCGTCGTCGGGTGGTGTTTAGTGTCCATGCGGTGAATTGCTTTTGATGTGTCGCTGGAGCGACGGGTGTTTAGAAGTCGGGTCTCGGCCCGACAGCCGAGATACTTTCTTTTGCACCGCCAAAAGAAAGTATCCAAAGAAAAGGCGGCGCGGATGCCGCTTAACTCACGCGGCATATCCCTGTGCCTCGCCCTTCGGGTGCGATGTATGCAAATCGGCTATCCTGCTGATTTGTCCGTTCAAAAACTCCGGTGCTCGGCGCGGCATACGGGAGATACCCCGTTCCAAGTGTGCTGGAGTCGCTCCGAATAGCGAAGCGTATTCGGAGGAATGATGGATATTCCAAGCATCGCTTACGCCACTAGCAATAGCGATACGCCGAAAGATTTAATATGCGTCCGATTACGCTAAGCTAATCGGCCCCAAGGCCCTAGAGCGCAGAACGTTTTCTAGATATTCCAAAGCCAACCAATGCCGACCCAAACAACCAAATTGCGCTTGGTAGCGGAACAGCCGTAACGGCAAATGGAGAAAGGCTATCTGTATAAACTGTAATGGTATGGTGGGTTGGGTCGACTATGCCACCCAGATTTTCCCAGGTACCTTTGCTATCTTTCCAGTGGAATACTCTTAACAAAGATTCGTCTATATCGCTCAGCAGATTGTAGTCATAGCCGAAGGTTAATTTCAGCAAGCCTTGAAACTCGCCTTCAAAATCGACGTTGAAAAGCTGTAGTTTTCCTCCAAGTATTGGAAATGTTGGTGCGCCGATTTCGCCTTCGTTGACCAATGTCTGGATACTACTCGCGTCTTCCTGATGGTAGCTAATAAAAAACTGGCCATCACTGTGGGACCCCTGGAATTCGTAATCCAATCCGCCGATTTCGGTAGCTCCGCCGTTGCCGCTGCCGGAGTTATTGTTAGAATCCACTTGCCAGCCAGTCAAAAGGGTTAGCATTACAGTCAGAGACTTGGTTTCGCCTGGAGCGAGATTATTCAAATCCCATCGTTCGGCACCTGCTACCCAGCGATTTGCCGGCGCAAAATTGTCTTGATTATTAAGGTTGTTCGCTTCGATCGATAAATGGGTGCCGACGCTGGGTTTGCCGATGGCATGATCGTCGACACCCTCAATACCATAATGACCTATTTCGACGGCAGAAGGCGCCAATGTGCTGCTAAAGCCTATATAGTCACGCTGTCCACCGCTGCTGTTAGTGTCGACGCCATTCAGTGTAATGTCGTAACGATAGTCCGAATAAGCGCCGGCATAATTACGATTGTCGAAAACACCTGATTGGGATTCTAAGCCGTGCAATAGCTGGAAGAACTGTAAATTATTAATCGTGTCCGTCGTGGTGTTGGTAATGCTGTACGACTGGAGCAATACATAACGGTTTGATAACAATGATTGTCCACTGCCGCTGGATGCGGCACTGACGCCCATCGGCGTCCCGGTCACGGTATCCACCAGACGGAAGGTCTGATCAATCTGTAGGTCGGAATTGGCAATCACGGACTTCGCTTCTATTGCTGAATTCAATCCGTCCGCACTATATGCTGTGATCGAAGTAGGTGTTTTTGTTGTAAAAGTCGAATTGGTTGTCCAATCAGGAAAACTGAAGTTTGGTTCCAACCAGTTTGGTGTCACAGTTGTGTTGCCTTTACTGTAGCCAATTGCCGCGCCCCACTCCCCGGAAAGGTATTCGCGTCCCACGAAGCCAGGGGTATGATCGAGCAAGTAATCAGAATAACCGGCATCCGTTAGCGAAATGTCCCAATTAGGATTGCTTAAAGTGGTCCAATTCCAGTCGGCATGGGCCGTCCCACCTAAACATACTGAGATTAAACTGGCTGCGAATAGTCTGTTTGGTATTTGCGTCAGGGAATGCACCATGGTTTTCTCCGGAAGAATAATTAGTCCTTATCAATTGTAAGGTTTAAGGTGGTTATTATCAAATTTGTGAGGTATATCTAGTTTTTACCTACTGAGATATGGCCAAAACACGACGGCCACCCCCAGTCACTTCAGCGTCATTGTTTTTCGTTGACTGTTGGCTCGATGGACGAAAACCAAGGATGGCTTTCGTGAACCGGCAATAAACCCAGTCGTTGTATCAACGACGCATAACCAATTCCCTCCTTCCCAATATCCAGTTAAGATCGCCCCATAAAACAATAACTATAAAAAATAAGAGGGTGGATCATGCAAAACCCCAGCCGGAACATTCCGGGTTATAAACCGCTAAAACGCCTGCGCACCGCGTTGGCCATCGCTCAAGGCGCGGGGTTGTTGTCTACTTTGCTGCAAGAGCTGGAAATCACCGTCTCCCACGACCAGACCAAGCGAGTGACTTACATGACCGGCTTGTACTCGCGCATTCATCGCGAGATGTTTAGCGATTGGAAGGAGCAGCCCACCGTCACTCACCGGCCCGGCACCATGCCGGATGCCGGCAAGCGCAAACAGTTTCGTGAGGCGATCGAGCGGCTGGTGCTGGATGGTGACAGCAATGCCGACAGCGCGATTTTCGATAACAACGGCTTTGTGATTCAGAGTGAGGACATCGCCGAGCGGCTGGCCAGCTTTTATCATTCCTTGCGGGTGATTCGGCCCTATGGTTACGGTAACCGTATGACCCTGGATTTTTTCATTTCCGCACTCGGCAACCTGCCGGCTTTCAAGGCAGTGTATGAGCAAGGGATTGATTTTCGACGCTTAACCGCCGACGACGTTTTGGTACTACACGACCACAGCAGCCAACACCGGGCATTAAGCCGGGCGTTTGCCCATGCCCTGGATCCCAAACGAATTAAAAGCCTAAACAACCGGGCCAACCGCTACGGCAAATGGCCGGAGAACAAACGTTTTGTCCTGGGCATCCCGTTTCTGTCGCATATCACCGGCGACGGTGTGGAATGTCTGATTACCGTCACCGGCGGCCTGGTGCCGCTGAGCAGTATTACCGCAGAACAATTGATTGCCGGCCAACATTTTGCCGACAATCCCTTAAGCGTGTCCGAACATGTCATCGGTTATTTACCGGGCACAGAAGATTTGCGTGCCCCTGGTAAAAACGAGATCGACGCCATCCCCATTCGCGAAGACGGCGTTGCGCCCTTGTTTTGCTTGGACGTGAACATGCTGACCGGCTTACGCTCCCCCAGCCAGGCCGAGCTGATCGATTTACTGAAGCAATGCGCCGGCGAGCAGGCCAACTTGTTTTTATTAGGCGACAACGAAGCCCTAAAACACAAAATGCTGATCGCCGCTCGCAACGAAACCCGTTTGCGCCGTACCGTGGAAATTGC
>CAZGUM010000302.1:0-3797 GCA_964529085.1 uncultured Methylomonas sp.
CGATGGCATCCGGCACGGTTTGCATGAAGGCTTTTTCGCTGTCGGTGATTTGACCAGAGTTGGTCGAGAATTTGTAGATCAGGCCATTGCCGGAATTCGCCGAACCTAGCAAGATTTCCATCACCCGTTGCTTCAAGCCGACGAGATTGACGTTCTGAATAATGGGCTTGAGACACTGATCGGCATCGTGACCATCACTGCAGGTGTACATCCGCACGGTTTGATAGCTGTTAACGGCATCGTTGCCGTACATCAAATCCTTGATCCGCAAGATAGGTGGCGGCGCGCTGATCGCATTGTTCTCGCCTTTGCCGTCGGGTGCCGCTTGCGGGGCATCGACGATCACGGTACCGGAAATACTCATGGCCGCTTCCAACAGGCTATTGCCACCGAAGCGAAACCAGCCGCCGGCGTTTTGATTGACCAAGGCTCGCCACACCAGATTGCCCTGAATGATCTTGGTCATGTCGGCCGGGTCGTTCTGTTTGATTTGCTGTACCGGATCGCCCAAGGTACTGGTATTGGTCCAACTGGAAAACACATCCGAAATGCCTTGGGTGAACGAGGCATTGGACAGATTGGTCTTGCTTTGCAGATCGAAGGCTTTGACGGTATCGTTGACCAAACCCTGCGCCAAGCGGCAGGAGTTGCTCAACATCTGGTTCATCTCCTGGATTTTCTTTTGTAGGTCGGTCATCACCGAAGCACACCAGGGACACATCGCGCCAACGGCTAGTTGGAATGCATATCCTGAGGCATTGGCGGCCACATTGCGCAGCAATTGCACGAACTGGTTAAAGTTGATGAAACTGAAACTGCCGGCGAACAAATCGATGCCGCCGCAACCCGCACTGAACGATGGCAGCACGAACGATACCAGATTGGTGTTGGTGATGCCATTGCGCGCCACCAGGCTGCCGCCGGTAATCACTCCGCGGCGTTGTCCCAAATGTGCGGTCGGCGCCGTGAAATTGGTCATGGTGCCAAACATGCTGTCCATTTCCTGTTGCAGGTCGGCATAGGCTGGAACGGCACTCTCAACCAACAATATCAACACTACGATCTGGCGATACCGCAGAGACAATGAAATCAACTTCATGGCGTGCTCCCAAATTGTGCACTGCGTTGCAATGCCTGGATCAGTGACAGTGGATCTTGAGTGACCGCAGGGCTGATGCTACCGGCGACCGGTAACAGCATCGGCGTATTACGAATGCCCTGGGTGGTTTGGTATTGCGTGGCATCGATCCAACCGGCTTCCTTGGCGACCAGCAGTATCCGACCGGTGACTTCCTCTAACGACAACGCACCTTGCGCCAACGGTACGATTTGCTTGGGTGGTTTCATCAGAAACAGCGCCGGCGTCTGTTCAACACCCAACATTGCAGCCTGACCGTTATCCCGTTTGAACTGACTGAAAAAGCCGTTCGGCATTGGTAAACCATCCAACGATACGGGATAGATTTTGAAACCGTAGGCGTTTTCCAGCATGGCCAAAATTGGCGCCTGCACATGGCAATAAGGGCAATCGGAACGAAAGAAAAACAAAATACCGGCTTGGGCGGCAATCGCTTTCAAGGCCTGATCTGCCACCACATTGGCCTGATGATTGGCTTCATTCGCGGCATAGGTCGCCACCGGTCGGCGCACGGTTTCATCGAGTTGCGGATCGGACATCACCACGTAACGCGCAGCGTTGGTAAAACGCTCGGCTTTGTCCATCATCACCCGTTGCAGGTAATAAAACGCCGCCACATTCTCGGAACTCGGTTCGTCGATCGCCTGGTTCAGGTAATGCTCCAGGTTTTGCTTCAGCCAGGCGGAAGACAGCGGTTGGGGTTCTGTAGAAGGTTTGGCTTTCGGTTCTGAAGCCGATTTTTCCGAAGCATTGGCTTCAGGCTTGGGCAATCGCGGAAGAGGTTCAAGTGGTTTTTCAGCAGGGATGTTCTTGACCGACTCCGGCAACACCTCATACCAAAACCAGCCGCGCTGTTTGTCTTCGAAATACGACAAAGCAGGCGCCGGCAACGCCTCATCCCCGCAGACCATTGAGGTCGGCAGCGACAGAACGATCAGGAATGGAAGCAGGACGTTTTTGGAGCTCATAGCCGAATTGTCCAGCACTCCCCTGCCCCGGCTGTTTGCGAAAACTCGCTAATTTTTGAGTTTTCGCAAGTTGGGTAAAAAAAATTGCGTTTTAGACGCCCGGATCAACGAAATCCGCGAAAACATCGACTTCTCACGGAAGACCGTCAATCGCAGCCGATTAAAATTCAGCGCGCAGGCGCAAGATTACGATGAAAAAACCTAGTGACATTTGCCTGACGATCGTCTCGAAGTGCCTAGGTTGACGAGGTAAACTGGGGGGATCAGCGAGAGCATGGCCGCCCTATACAGGTTTTTTCGTGCAATGTTCATACAGGGAAATGATTGACGCTTAGACGCCCATAAAGACTAGGCAAGTCGTTGATTCTATGAGGCGTTTCGTAAAAAAAACTTGTTAGGTTTTTGACTCGGATTTTGACTTGCCTTGAACCCGTAATTTTTTCCCAAAAAAGTCACTAGGTTTTTGCAGCGAAAAAACCTGTGGTTAAGAATAGGTTTTTGACATGAATCCGATTACCGAATCGAACGATCGAATGACGTATGCCGATGAATGCGTCGTTGAGTGGCTGACAGCCAACGTTGAAGGTCTGCATGGTCAGGCGCGTATGCTGGTCGATGATTATTGGCGGCGAGTCAGCCAGGAACGCAAAAAATATCCGGCCTCTCAACGCGGCCGACTGGGTGTCCGAATCCGGCGCCGGGAGAGCGCTTATTCTTTCACCATCGAGTGGTTTTTGATTGCCTCGCTGTCGATCGATGGACAAACCAAACCGGTGACGCAATACCTCAAAAAGGGCAAAGGCTACCGCTATCCTTTGCAGCACGTGCTGAAAAAAGAGCCGGATTGGGAAGCCTCACTGGTAGAGGAATTCGAGAACGAGTTTGCCGACCTACGCAAACAAGTCGATTTATTGGGCAAGTTCCGAGATGCCTTTCGTCGCTGCAGGGAAAGCTTACGTGACGGCTCGGATTGATCGGCCGCCTGTTGCGGAAACAAACGATGCCCCTGAAGTTATCCACAGGGGCGCTTCCCCTTAAATAGATTAAAAAATGATTATAAATAGATTAGCACCCGTTTTTTCGTGTCATTAAAAATCGCTGCAGCCGGCGTCTGACAAGGCCTGCAGCGATTCCAAAAAATTGACTCAGCGTTAGTCGAATGCCGTGTGTTTTGTCAGTCGAATGCCGTGCTTTGCGTTAGCCGAATGCCGTGGGGTGTCAGTCGAATGCCGTTACCTTGTTAGCCGAATGCCGTGCCTCTGTCAGTCGAATGCCGTGTGCCCGTCAGCCGAATGCCGTGTCGGGGCGGCATTGACCGGGCCAAAAAAGCGTCAGTCGAATGCCGTGCCCTTTCGTTCAATTGCGCGTCATCTCAAGATGCCTTTTTTGCGTTGGTGTGGGCTGTTTTTTGACCTTGACGACATCCTCATCGATTTCAAATCTCTCCAAAGCGCCGATCGTGACCAAGGCTTGCAAGGCTTTCCGCATCCTGAGCTTGAAATCCCTGGGGTTTTGCGTGCTACTGCCACTCAGTTGGTAGAGGGTTTGCAGTTTCAACGGATACGGTGCCGCATGCGACGCCAGAAAGCCATGCAGCCATAATGCCAGTGGATGTTTACGCAATAACTGCCGCTGCTCGAATTCGATATGGGTATAACCGTCTTCGAACAGTCGTAACATCGACTCGGTCA
>CAZGUM010000303.1:0-3761 GCA_964529085.1 uncultured Methylomonas sp.
ATCTTTGGCCCGTTTGATCGATGTCAAATGGCTTTGCCCGATCGGTGTCATGATGCTTTCCAAGCCTTAAGGCTTGGAAAGCATCGTCTTTTGAAATGCGCTGTTTAGCGGTAAAGACGAGTCATAAAAATAATGTCACAACGGGAAAACCAATGAAATTGATCAGCCAAGTATTATTGTTAGTTATCGCTGTAAGCACTCTTGCCGCGTGCGGCGAACAAGGCATCGGACCGAGCAAACCCAAAGCTGACTCCTCTAAAGAAGCCAAATAAAAAACTTTAGCCGGGAACGCGATATTGCCGCATTTCTTACGAGAGCGGCAATATCAATCTGCTTAGCCCGAGGCTGTAGTGCAATACACTTGACATGAATTCACCGCGGTTTTCAGCGCGGCTAGATTGTGGATTTTTATCTCGCGTTGCTTGACGGAAATAATGCCTTGCTGACTCAAGTAAGCTAATTGCCGGCTGACCGTCTCGATTGTCAAACCCAGAAAATTGGCGATATGTAACCGGCTCATAGTTAAATTGAACGCCGTGCTGGAAAATCCCAATGCCGCATAGCGTTGCGAGAGCATCAATAAGAAAGTAGCCATCCGTTCCTTCGCGGAGCGATGCCCGAGCAAAATGATCTTGTCGTGATCCGACGCGATTTCCTTACCCAAAATCCGCATCAGCTGACTATGCAGACCGGGGATCTTGCCGCACAACTCGTTCAAATTGCTTAATGGCAGTTCGCAAACCGAGGCTGTCTCCAATGCGACGGTGCAACAGGTGAAGCGCCCATGTTGTAGCGAATCCAGTCCCATCAACTCGCCGGGCAAATAAAAACCCATGGTTTGTTCTTCGCCTTCGGCGTTGGCGATAAAGCTTCTAAACGAGCCGGATTTGATGGCATATAAACTGCGGCAAGTATCGCCTTGCCGGTAGAGTAAATCGTCGATCCGCAGTGGCCGCCGTTCGCGGACTATGCTTGCCAGTTCCACAACTTCCGACTGCTGTAAACCACAAGGCAAGCATAATTCGGACAGCTTGCAGGTTTGGCAAGTGACCTTGGTCGAGTTGGTTTCAGTCACGTCTAGCCTTGGAAAATGTCGCGGTGACTTGCATAGTAACAGAGCTTACTAAAATACACCTTGAGCCTTATCTGAGCGGGTCCCGGTTTTTGCGGGCCAGATGAGTATCCAATTCGGCGCAATCCTATTTCCGATGCGCTTTCCGTATGCGTCTGTGGTATTTTAGCCGCCCTCTATCGCGTCGAGACTCGACGGCTTACAACACAGGATTATTCGCAAAACAATGGGTGTACAGGAAAACTTCGAACAGCTCCCGCTAAAAGATTTCACCGAAAAAGCCTACCTGGATTATTCCATGTATGTAATTTTGGACCGCGCATTACCGCATATTGGCGACGGCCTAAAGCCGGTACAGCGGCGCATCGTTTATGCGATGTCGGAACTAGGCTTGACTGCGCTGGCCAAGTACAAAAAATCGGCACGTACGGTTGGTGACGTGTTGGGTAAATACCATCCGCACGGCGACTCGGCTTGCTACGAAGCCATGGTGCTAATGGCGCAGGATTTTTCTTATCGCTATCCGTTAATTGACGGTCAAGGCAACTGGGGTTCGCCGGACGATCCCAAGTCCTTCGCGGCGATGCGGTACACCGAATCTCGGCTAACCGCCTATGCGCAAACCCTGCTCAGCGAGTTGGGCCAGGGCACGGTGGATTGGACGGATAATTTCGACGGCACTTTGAAAGAGCCCAGTTTGTTGCCGGCCCGCTTGCCTAATGTATTACTGAACGGCACCATGGGTATTGCGGTGGGTATGGCAACCGATATTCCGCCGCATAATTTACGCGAAGTGGCGAATGCCTGTTTACAATTGTTGGACGAACCGGAAACGCCGCTGGAAGGCCTGTTAACCCATATCAAAGGCCCGGATTATCCGACCGATGCCGAAATCATCACCTCCGCCGCCGATATTCAAAAGCTCTACACGAGCGGTAACGGCTCGGTAAAAATGCGCGCCAAATTCGAGCTGGAAGACGGCAATATCGTGATCACCGCATTGCCGCATCAAGTATCCGGCGCCAAGTTATTGGAACAGATCGCCGCGCAAATGCTGTCGAAAAAACTGCCGATGATCGAGGATTTGCGCGACGAATCGGACCACGAAAATCCCACCCGCTTGCTAATTATTCCCAAGACCAAGCGCATCGATGTCGATGCGGTGATGTCGCATTTATTTGCCACCACCGACCTGGAGAAAAGCTACCGGGTCAATCTGAATATGATTGGCTTGAACGGCAAGCCGCAGGTGAAAAATCTGCGGCAGATTCTGACCGAGTGGATCAGTTTTAGAACCGAAACCGTGCGCCGCCGTTTGCAATACCGTTTGGATAAGGTGCTGGCACGCTTGCATATTTTGGAAGGTTTGCTGATCGCCTATCTGAATATCGATGAGGTGATTGCGATTATCCGTCGCGAAGATCATCCCAAGCCGGTATTGATGGAACGGTTCGGCTTAAGCGATTTGCAAGCGGAAGCAATCCTGGAGCTAAAGCTACGGCACTTGGCCAAGCTTGAGGAAATGAAAATCCGCGGCGAACAGGACGAGTTGGAGCAAGAGCGCCAGGCACTGGAAAAAACCTTGGGTTCCGAACGTTTGCTGAATCGCCTGATACGCAAGGAAATCGAACGAGACGCGGAAAAATACGGCGATGATCGTCGTTCGCCAATCGTTGCCCGCGATGCCGCACAGGCACTGGACACTACCGAGCTAATTGCCAACGAGCCGGTCACCATTATCCTGTCGCAAAAAGGCTGGATCAGGGCGGCTAAAGGGTATGACATCGAAGTGGAGAGCCTGAGCTATCGCGCCGGCGATGCGTATCTGTCATCTGCAAAAGGCCGAACAACCCAGCCGGCGTATGTGCTGGATTCCACCGGCCGCGTTTATACGATTACTACCCACGATTTGCCTTCTGCACGTAGCCAGGGTGAGCCCTTGACCGGCCGACTGAACCCACCGCCCGGCAGTTTGTTTGCCGATGTATTTACCGGGCAACAGGACGATTGGCTGTTGATTGCCAGTAACGCCGGCTACGGTTTTCGGGTGCAGCTAAAAGAATTGCAAAGTAAAAATAAAGCCGGTAAGGCATTATTGAGCTTGCCGACCGGCGCAAAAGTTTTAACTCCGGCGCCGATACCAACTGGCCACGATTTGCTGGCGGTTGCGACTTTGCAGGGAAGGTTGCTGATATTTCCGGCCTTGGATCTGCCTGAGCTGGCGAAAGGCAAGGGTAATAAGCTGATTCAGATTCCTGGCGGGGACTTGATTTCCGGCAAGGATGCGGTGGTCGCGGTAAGCGCATTGGCGGCAAACAGCGAATTGAAAATCATCTCAGGCAAGCGCTTTGTCACTTTAAAAGCCATGGATATTGCTCAATACACTGGTAATCGCGCCAATCGCGGCACCGCATTGCCACGCGGATTTCAAAAAGTGGATGGACTGGAGTGCATCGCCAGTTAAAATAGCGGCCATGCAAGACTGAATTATTTTAGCAAAAATTTCAATTGTTTACTGGACATTTCAGCACAAACAGACCGCATGCATACATTAATTTTTTACCGGAATTTAAAAAATGTATTGACGTAATCAATCAATGTCTCTATCATAGCGATCTTTCTGGAGTGCTTGTTCTCTTCGGGATAATAAGAAGGTCAATTCGGGGTATAGCGCAGTCTGGTAGCGCGT
>CAZGUM010000304.1:0-1058 GCA_964529085.1 uncultured Methylomonas sp.
CTAGATGAGTTTGGAAATTTACGTGAGGACAACCCCATGCCCAGCAAGCCAATACCCAACAAAGCAAGCACTTGCGGCTCAGGAACGGTTTCCAGTTTAACGTTCGCATCTGTTGTAATGGTCGCAGTCAAATTATACGTTTTGAGGTGGTCCAAGGCCAAAGTTTGAAATCCTAAGGCAGTAGTAATCAAAGCACCAGTAACAGGATTATAACCAGCAATCGAATTTTCTAACACAGTGCCAGCCCCTGGAGTACTATCCGACAGGTTTTTACCCAAGCTAAATGTTCCAGTGCCGCCGCCAGCAAGAATAATTTGAGAATTACCTGCCAAATCTTCTAGGGCGAAAGTAATTGTGTAAGCAGATTTAGCGTTAACGCCAGCACCAGATGTCAAATAAGCACCGATATAAGCACCAACATCAAAAGTAAAGCTCAGAGCGCCATCAATACCTGAAAAGCTGAATTTCGCGGTCAGACCACTATTCGTACTTGTACCTGCAGTGCCTGTTGTAGCATCTAAGGAAGCATAAGACGCGTTATATAGCGTAGCTGAGCTCGCTGTGGCGGCAGGGAAGCCAGTGATAGGGGAACCAACTTCATTGGATCCAGACGCTGCAAAATTACCGCCAATAATCGGGAGAGGTGTTACCGTAAAAATTGATGGTGTAGCTGCTGAATTATTAAGAATTTCAGTTGAAATATTTGCAGGCACTATTGTACCCACGGACGCACTAGATGCCAAATTTGAAGCATCTCCAACATCAAGCTGAGCAGGAGCATTGGACGTGGCGTTGACTGAAGCTTGCACCTTTTCAGTGCTTGAAGGGGTCAATATATCGAAATCACCCTTATCAACTTGAACGCCAGTACTGGCATAAGAAATTTTGAAATTTTGAAGTGTAACAACAGACTCCGCAGATGCTACCGGAACCGCTTGTGCTGAACTAGCAACAAGGGAACCGGCTAAAATTGAGCCGATAATAGCGGCTAATTGTTTGGTTTTCATGATAATGCTCCTGTACTAAAAATAAAAATTCGCATTTCTTTTAATGCAATA
>CAZGUM010000304.1:1158-3750 GCA_964529085.1 uncultured Methylomonas sp.
AATAAAAATTCGCATTTCTTTTAATGCAATATGGTTGCCAGTATTTTTTTTTTATTTAACTTCAATTAGTTATAACAAATCAACCTCTAGTTAAACTAGATTCAACACAGGAATGTAAAATTTCCCGACAACATGATTTGCGGGACCTTGCCGCCCTTACATGACTAACAAAATGAAAGCCCAAACCAAAGGGATAACATTTTCAAAATTGCATTTCAATTTGCCAGATCACGTTAAGACGATTCAGGAGTGTTTCTCAGTCTCACGAGCACATTTTCAACCGGTAGCAACACTTCCAGATGCGCCAATCAATGGCATCGTTACCAATTAAACCACCCGACAATCTCGGAGGCATTAGGTTATGAGTTAGCTTGCCCTTAATACAAACCAACGATAGTTTCGGCGAAACGCTCGGTATATCGGATCGGAACTTACTGTACACTGGAACGATTAAAGTGACGACGGACAGCAACCAAAGTAAAGCCATAGCCCCCAATCAACTGGGTCAGCAATTCAAAGTCTCTCAGCCGAATCAGGTGTGGACAACTGATATTAGCTATGTCTGGCCCCTACAGCGGGCTGGCTTACGTTGCGGGTCGTTATCGATCTGTTCTCCCGCCAATTGGAGGGCATGGCAATTGGCGACCATATATGGACCTCACTCTGTGCCAAGGCGTTACAAATGACCTTCTACCCACCGGGCACAAGTGGCGTCGCAAACCGCCGCTTGGTTTGCAGCATCACTCGGATCGTGGCGGTCAAGCCGGGAATATCGGCAACATCTGGCGGTGATGCACATGGGGCATGTGCATGAGCCGAAAGGGCAATTGTTGGTAATTCGCCTACGGAACACTTTTTCCACAGCTTTGAAGTATGAACAGCTCAACTACGAAAAATTCAAAACCCACAAGAGGCGGCAAAACTGAGCGTGATCGACTATTTGGCTTTTTACAATGGGCGTTGATCGCACTCAACATTGAACTACCAAACCCTGATCAAATTCGAGCGGGAATTTTATAGAAACACCGCCTGAACTGGTGTCCGGTTTTTGTTGACAATTACAGAGTTCCTCGAAGCGATGCAAACACGTCAGAACAAATCGTCTGACAGCACGCGCATCCGACAGCAAACAGTGGAAACATCCCTTTGGCACCCTAAAAGCCTGAATGGGATCAACTCATTTTCTGATCGAGACACTGGACCACGTCAGTACGGAGATGAGTTTGCATGCACTTGCCTACAACTTCAAAAGAGCGATGAATCTACTGAGAACCTGCCCTGGTAATCCCCCCATTATCAGCAGAATCTAAAAGTAGAGGTTAAGCGGCAATTGCCAATTTTTGTTTGGGAGTGATACCACCGATGGCCATGTTGGGCCGTTCATGATTGCAGATCCATAACCAGCGCTCAGCAAAATCTTGAACCTGTGTGATGGAATCAAACAGATACTGAGCCAGCCATTCGTAGCGCACGGTTCGGTTGTAGCGTTCAACGTAGGCATTCTGTTGCGGGTTGCCTGGTTGGATGTAATCGATCCGAATACCCTGTTGCTCAGCCCAAGTTTTTAACGTTTCGCTGATATATTCCGGTCCATTGTCACAGCGAATGGCGTCAGGTTTTCCGCGCCACTCGATGATGCGATCCAAGGTGCAGGTGACCCGCAGAGCCGGTAACGAGAAATCCACTTCAATGCCTAAACCTTCCCGATTAAAGTCATCGATGACGTTGAGCAAACGGAACGCGCGGCCATCCGTGAGTTGATCATGCATGAAATCCATCGACCAAACGGCATTGATGCGATCCGGGACGGTCAAGGGGTGTGGGGTTCCCCGTACCAAACGTTTCTTGGGCTTGATGCGCAGGTTGAGTCCAACTCTCGGTATATGCGATAGACCCGTTTGTGGTTCCAATGAAAGCCCTTCACGTTGCGCAAATACAAGTAGCATAATCGAAAGCCCCCACGTGCGATGTGTATCGGTCAGGCGCAGCAGCCAGTCGGCAATCTCGGCGTTTTCCGTCGAGCGCTTTGACTGATAGCGATAACCACTGGAACTGATGCCTAAAGCCGAACACACCAACCGCAGACTGGCCCGTTTGGCCTGAATCATGAGTTGCGCCATCTCGCGTCGGCAAGATGGCGTTAGGCCTTTTTTTCCAGGGCTTCCTTGATGATTTCGGCTTTCAGCCGTTCTTCGGCATACATTTTCTTCAGTCGCCGGTTTTCGTCTTCCAGTTCTTTCAGGCGCGCCATCTAGGACGCATCCATGCCGCCATATTTGGAGCGCCATTTGTAAAACGTGGCAGAGCTAACGCCGTGTTCCCGGCAAAGCTCAGGCACTAGCGTGCCGGCTTCAGCCTGCTTCAAAATCGCCAGAATCTGACTACCACTAAATCGTGAGGTCTTCATGTAAAACTTACTCCGTCTGTTACGAGAAAATTCCACTTTTAAACGCTGCTTTTTTCAGGGGGATTACCCCCTGATGGAAGCAATGGTAGCTTGACAGCCAGTTATTACTCTTAATTTAACCTCTTACCGATGGCTATTAACATCAATTTGGCTAAACCAAATTATTAAACCAGAAACACCCTTCA
>CAZGUM010000305.1:0-1534 GCA_964529085.1 uncultured Methylomonas sp.
CCTTTATCGAAAGCCGGCTCAACGTGCTGTGGGACACGATCTTTCAAATGATCAAACGCCTGACCACGGCCTGCATCTGGTTACCGTACCTGGCAGCCGCCTTGCTGCCGTTTGTCATCGACGGACTGGTGCGGCGCAAAATCAGCCAGACCAATTTCGATTATCCCAGTCCCATGGCGCATCGCTACAGCCTTTATCTGATTCTGGGCGCGCTGTATCTGTTGCTGGTCAGTTTGACCCTGCCATTTCCGATTCCACCGCAAGCCGTCCCGGTAGGTGTCTTTGTCGTCGCCTACGCCGTCAACGTGTTGTTGGCCAATACGCAAAAGCGGGTGTAGGCAAATTATGGATGTCACCAGCTACCTAAACCGGACGCACCACAAAAATTCATTTCCAGTTTACCCCTCAACCTCAACCCAGGAGAAATACCATGCAAAGCCATTCCGTGATTGATGCCACCTCTCAGCAACTCATCCAGGCACTCATGACAACCTCTCAACAACTTGCCCTCAATCCAGAATCGTCGGCGTCCAAATCGCACTTGCAAGAAATGATCGAGAACTGTGTCGAGCAAGGTCAGGACGATATTTTGATGTCTGCCATGCAACGATCGACTGACATCGATGGGCGTTTACTGTTAACCGAACGCATTATTTCGGCTGCCGAATTAACGCACGTAGGGTCAGCAACAGCCCCAAACGCGGCGGCGATTGTATTTGCCATTCCGATGGTCATCATCACCGATCTTGATAAGGCCTTGCCAAATCGCATTGCCGATCCTGAACGTATTCAACAATTGTTCCAAACCTTCGGGCTAATCAATGATGAACACGCTATCGCAATCCATGACGAACTATTCACAGCCGAAGAAATTAACTGGTTACCCAGCCAAATTCGTCACATCAACCGTCAGTTAACGCAACAAGCTCTGTCCTGCATTTCATACTCGGAATCGAACCATTCGTTCAGAACGCATCTCACGCCGAGTCCGGAGGGGCGCATCGTTTTGCGGTTTTTGGTTGGGGTGGTGGTTTGGGATGATCCGACACGTCAATTGTTTTGTTCAGACATGGACCAGGCATTGAATCAAGCCAGGCTTGAACAATGGTCCGAAGCCTTCAAAGAGGATATGAACGGCCAAACCGGGCACGTCATCTGGGATATTGCAACACCTAATGCGCTCAGTATGGCCGTTTCACCGGGCATCTATTTGCTGCATGCCGTCGGCTTTTTCTACACGGCATCGTCGGAAACCCAAGATCATCAAACATCAAAAGCACTGATCAGTACACACGGTGTCGATGGCGTACCCAGTGAAATTCGGGTGGCATTTTTCGATAGTGCTGAAGAGCTATCAACCGTATTCGTTTGGCCGCTCTTGGCAGACCATGAGGCTGAGTCAGTATTTGAAGACATCATTGAACTGTTGAACAAAGTCAGTGTACCCCGCGTCGTTTTCGCCGCGCTTCTCCCCATCATCGAATTCACAGGTAACTTCGATCGCTATTTTGAATTGATGTGTATACAACTGGAG
>CAZGUM010000305.1:1634-3702 GCA_964529085.1 uncultured Methylomonas sp.
AAAGCCGGGTTTGTAGATGGCTTTTAAGCTCGACAGTGCGACGCGAATAATCGTGCGGGTATCCTGAGTGGCCGCATCCAACTTAACGGTTGCCGATCGCTGGTACTGGGGATCTTGAACGGCAAACGGATTAGTGCGAATAAAAACACTGACGCAACCGGTCACTGACTTTTGCCGGCGTAGTTTTTCCGCCGCTCGGGTACAGTATGCCGACAGGGCTCGACTTAACTCCTCCAGCTCTGTCAGTTTGCGACTGAAGGATCGTGAACAGACGATTTGCTGTTTGTCTGCGGCCACGTCTTCCAAGTCCAGGCAGGCCGTACCGTTCAACTCCATGACTGTACGGGCGACCACAACATTGAATTGCGCCTGGATAGTTTTAGGCGACTGGTTGGCCAGGTCCCAAACCGTTTGAATACCCAACTGATTAAGACGTTTTGTGGTTTGCCGGCCGATCCCCCAGACTTCATCCACCGGAACGATTTTCATCAGCTTTTCCCGACGGACGGGGTCGGTAAGGTCGAGGACACCGCCGGTTTGTTTCCATTTCTTGGCGGCAAAGTTAGCCAGCTTGGCCAGGGTCTTGGTCGGTCCCATACCGACACAGACCGGAATGCCGGTTTGCCGAGCAATCGCCTTGCGGATGCGTTGGCCATAGGCAATCGGATCTTGATAACAAGGGTACACGCCGGTTAAATCCAAAAACGCTTCGTCAATGGAGTACACTTCCATGTGCGGCGTGAATTCTTCGAGCAAACTCATCACCCGCGCCGACATGTCCGCGTACAAGGTATAGTTCGACGAAAACAGTTGAATTTGATGCTGATTGACCAGATGTTGAACCTGAAATAAAGGCACACCCATTTTGATGCCTAAATCTTTAACCTGCTGGCTACGCGCCACTACACAACCGTCGTTATTGCTGAGCACCATGACCGGTTTGTCATTGAGGTCCGGCCGGAACACCCGCTCGCAACTCACGTAAAAATTGTTACAGTCGACAAGGCCGATACGTGCTTGTTCGGACATGTTTAGACTGGATGAATCACATTGGTCACCGTCCCCCAAAACACGGTTTCCAGGTCCTCGGTCAAGGGAATATCAGGATACGCCGGGTTTTCGGCCTTCAAACACCATTGGCCGTCAGTAACCATCAGGCGCTTCACCGTCAACTCACCATTGACCGCGCAGATCACGATCTTATCGGGCATAGGCTCCTTGGAGCGGTCGACTACCAGAATGTCGTTGGGATGGATGCCGGCACCGAGCATGGAATCGCCTTGGGCTCGCACAAAAAAAGTCGCCGCCGGCTTTTGAATCAGTAATTCCTCCAAATCCAAGGTCTTTTCCACATAATCATCGGCCGGCGATGGAAAGCCCGCCGCCACTTTGCTGATAAATAGCGGCAGTCGTCGTTTTTTTTCCGGCTTGGCAAGATGAAACCAAGCCAATCCATCCCGAATTGAGGGTAACGGTTGTGCGGGGTTGAGGATCGAAAATGGCAATGATTCGGTCATGGGCATCACGGTGAATGACAAACTATTGATGACATAAGACTACCATCGAATTCGTAAACGTTCTATGATTGTTCTCAATGTAGTTAGACCGTATTGATTTGCCGCATGAGTGCCTTAACCCGAAAACAACAGGCCATTTTGGATTTCTTGCTCGATAACCAGGCACAGTTTCCACGGCCGCCCTCGTTGAATGAACTGTGTCAGGCACTCGGCTTGAAGTCGCGGGGCTCGTTACATTTGACACTGAGCGGATTGATCGACGCCGGTTTTGTCGAAACCATGGGGCTCAAACATCGAGGGGTTCGCTTGACGGAAAAGGCTTTGGCCTTGCGTGAATCAGGCCAACAGCTATCCCACGCTTTGCCTTTGCTGGGCATCATTGCCGCCGGTAAACCGATTGAGGCCATTGAGCATACCGAATGGATTAATGTCCCCAATCAAATTCGCAGCGAAAAATCCTGTTATGTGCTCAAAGTTAAGGGGGATTCCATGATCGAAGCCGGCATACTGGATGGCGATTGGGTCGTCATCGAACAACGCAGTCACGCCCA
>CAZGUM010000306.1:0-3663 GCA_964529085.1 uncultured Methylomonas sp.
TCAAAATTCTCCTGTTTATCAGTACGCAACTTTCAAGCCACTAATATTTTTAGCGACCTGATTTTGTATCTTGTCGGATTTTATGGGGATTTGAACAGCTTAAACTCCTTTTTCAGCACATTATCATTTTTAGTAAATTGCAAATTACGGCATATGGCACATTTGTATGGGCATATGCCGTAATTTATTAGGACAAAAGCAGTGTATTGGTTTTTCGGCAACAATCCGACGTTCGCCCCCAAAAGCATCAGTCAATTTTCGGCCGCGCGGCCTCAATCGTCATCCAATTAAGTCTGAGCTATTGCGGATGTTGTCGTATTAGGTTTTGGCTTTTATATAGAATTCAGCTGCTTTCGGTAACTCTAGTTGAGTGTACAAGTCTGCAATTTAGTGTGAAATCTTGCAATCCACCGCCGTACAGGCGGCTCATGACGTGACGGTTCTGTTTTCCAAATACCGTTAACAGTCAGGCCGCCGGCTATGCAAATTTATCGGAACGGACGATCAAATTTTTCGTCTGTTGACGCCGACAAAACCCGCCAACACGGAACCGAACAACCATATCGCACCAGGCACCGGCACCGCCGCCGGCGTTACGCTGATCAATTCGTAGCTGTACGAAGTTGCGTTATTGGCTTTATCGAATACGGCACCGCCGAATCCGCCAAAGCCCATGCCGCTGTAGTAATCGAATCCGGTGCTACCAAAATAGTTGGTGGCTATCAGCTCCTGTTGTGCGCCGCCGATCTCGTCGCCGAGATAGGGGCTGCCGACGTTGTAAACCATGGCCGACAAATCCGCCAAGTTATGGGTAAACGCGCCGACGATTGAGTTGCCCGAGAAAGATAAAGAAAACGCGGAAATTTCATTGAAGTTCATCCCCCAAATAGCACTCCCCACATTAATCTGCCCGGAGTTATCGGCATCATTAACGGTAAAACTACCGGAAATGGTCGCCCCGTCGTCAAAACCGGTTTGCACAAAGTTATAAACCGCCGCATTCGCGCCGGACGCCGTCAGCGCGGCGACTACCGTCAAGGCTAGTTTTAAATATTTCGCTGTCATGATAAACGGGCCTTATTGCGCGGGGGTGGATGGAAGGAAGGGCGAGAAACGCGTCCCGGCCGAGGTGCCGAGCAGTCCGAAGTTATTGGTCCATTGTCCGATAAACGATTGTTTGTCCGGGGTAAATTGCAAATCAAAAGATGAATGCACGGTGACGTTAGGCGCCGGAGAAAAGTCTAATAGAGCGACAGCCGAGCAATCGGTGTTCATGGTTGCGGTGCCGCTGACCGGGCCGGCGAATCCAGGAACGATCGCACCGTTTTGCGCGGTCGTGAATGCGCAGGAACCGCCAATCACGCCGTTAAGCACGGTGATTTCGCAACGTCCGGTATGCAGATTAGCCAGCGCCACGCTGTTTTGATACAGCACATAGCTTCCGTTCAAATTGGCAGCCGTGCAACCGGGCGCGGCTTGCGCTTGGGCGGAAACAGTCAGACTGGCGGCAAGCAGCAGATAGTGATAGGTTTTCATCGTGTCCTCTTTAAGATATTGATTGTTATTTTGCCGTTGGCGAAATAAACCCGGCCGACGACCTGGCACGTGGTGCCGGGACAGCCTGGGGTTTATAAGCCAGGATTGCAACGCAACCCGCACAGTTGATATCAATACTTATGCCACGAACCTATAACTGTTTGTAAAACAGCAGCATACGTTAAAAAAACATTATCTCTCACCGGTAAACCCCGGAGAGAGAAACAAATTTATTGTGAAAGTTAGTGTAATCTCGCAAATTATTATAAAAGTAAGCGATATGCCCGGTTACGCGGGCAAAGCCTCCGGCCCAAGGACATGACCAAAATCAATCAATCGGGATGCGAACGTTTAAACAGCGACGCGCTGCCCACGCAGCTTGTGAGTCCGCAAAATTACTTGCGCCAATCCTTGCCGGCCCGGCTGGGCGCGGGCAGATCGCTGATTTTCCAGCTTGATCCGGCATTGAGTTATATCGAAACGCAATACCAACCGTCACGCGATCTGGCGATTGGCAGCAAAATCGATTTCGGCGAACCGCGCCTGGTGATCACTTTGGGGATAGCGGGCCAATCCCGCTTCATCGACAGCAAGGGACATGAACTGCGGTTTAGCCAAGGCCACACCACGATCACCAGCTTTGACAGCAGCAGCGGCGAACGCCGGTATCAAGCCAATCAAGCCGTTAAACAGCTGCGATTTTCCATCGGCAAAGCCTGGCTGGGGCGCTATTTGGGCGAAAACGAATCGGAGTTTTTCTTTCGGCACAACGCGCTGCGCTTATTAAGTTGCCGGCCGACCGGCATGCAAAGCCTAGCAGCGGCCGGACAACTGCTGGCTTGTGATGTCGGCACGCCCTTAGCTCCGCTAATGTTAAACGGCCATACCATGACGATCTTGGCAAACGAGCTGGGCGAGCTGTGCCGGCAAGAACAATACGGCTATTCCCGTTTCGACAGCGGTAGCCGCAAATTGGCAAACAGCGCCCGCGACATTCTCGCGCAAAGCTATCGAAACCCGCCGTCGCTGGAAAGCTTGGCAAGCGCGCTAGGCATCACTCCGTTCAAGTTAAAAAATTTGTTCCAGCATTATTTTAATAACACCCCATATGGCGTGGTGATCGATATCAGAATGAACCATGCCTACCGTTTGCTGGAATCGAAGCAATTGCCGATAAGCGTGGTCGCGGAAGCGGTAGGTTATCGACATGCCAGTAATTTCAGTCTCGCGTTCAACAAGTATTTCGGCATCTCACCGAAGCAGGTGGCCCGGAAACGCTGAATAAGCGACGCTTCCCCTTTTCCGGAATTCTATTTAAACAAACACACCGGATTGTTAAGCGGATTTGCCAAAACTCGGCAAATTTGCGGAAATGGCGGCTTTTTCAACCACGGCTTGCGTTTTTAACCCCATGAACAACACCGACTTGCAGTCCCTCCCCCGTCACCGCGTCCCGACATTTCCCGGCTGGTGGGCCGCGTTGGGGCCGGGCGTAGTGTGGATGGCATTGGCGCAAGGCAGCGGCGAGTTGATCTGGTGGCCGTACATGATCGCCAAATACGGTCTGACATTTTTGTGGTTGCTGGTGCCGGCCTGTTTGCTGCAATACCCGTTAAACCTGGAAATCGGCCGCTACACCCTGTTGACCGGCGAAAGCATTTTTCACGGTTTTATCCGCTTGCATCGCGGCTTTGGGATCTTTTTATGGCTGCTGATGACAGTCTCGTTCCTGTGGTTTGGCGCCTTTGCCTCCGCCGGCGGCACCGCGATGGCGGAACTGACGCATTGGCCGACTGGCTGGACACAGCGCGGCCAAAGCCTGTTTTGGGGCTATGCCTCGATTGCGGTGTTCGTCACCGCGATTCTGGCCAGCGGCGTGGTTTACACGCTGATAGAACGCTTCATGAAACTGGTCGCGGTGATCACCGTAGTCGGTTTGTTGTCGGCCTGCCTGCAAAGCGATGTACTCAAAGCCCTGCCGGCATTCAGCCTAGGCCTGCTCGGCCCGGTCGGCGAGATGCCTCGCCCCTGGGACAGCGCCGATGCCAGCAAGCTGTTGACCGCGATTACGTTTGCCGGCCTGGGCGGCTTCTGGATTTTGTTTTATTCCTACTGGTTGCGCGACAA
>CAZGUM010000307.1:0-3621 GCA_964529085.1 uncultured Methylomonas sp.
CCCAGGTTGTCATTAGTGATCCAAAATCCATAAAACACAGGGGGGACACGTCCCCCCTGTGTTTTTTGGATTTTGGATCACTAATGACAACCTGGGTTCATCCCATCACTGACTCAAATCATTTTGTATTATTATGAATAAAAAAAATTTATATAAAAAATGAAAATAATTAGATCAAATATTTTATTTTAATAAATTTTTTAATTAAGCTTTGTCTTATTTTTTAATTTTTTTTGTAGTTCTTTTTATTCTTAATTACTTTTATTAACTATTATTTTATTGTATTTTTTAAAGCTTAGTGTCAATATCAAAAAACAATTTTTGTTTAACTTCTTTGATATTATTAGTTTATTAAATCGATTTTATTATTTTTGTTTAACTATTTTCAAAAAACTTATCAACAAATTGACTAATTTTTTTTTGTTAAAAATTATTTTTATCTTTTGCATTCATAAATCTAATCTAAAATATATCATTTTCTTTATCATCTTGATAATTAGAAGAAATTGGAAGACTGAAATCATTATTCAATTCACTTGAATTATCTTGATTTTCTTCTTCTTAATTAACATTTTAAACATAATCATCCCTTGTTTAGGAATTTTTATTTTATTATTATATTTCCTTTTCATAATTTTATTCAAAATCTGTTGCTCTTTCGTCATCACTCTCATATTGCTAAATTTTAAATGATTGTATTTATTATTGTTCTTGAGTTTTAGAATCTTAAGAGAACTTAAATTACAGAGAATTTTAACTATTGTCCTCATCAAGATGGGGTTCAAAATTTGAAGGAATTTAGTTAGAATTATTATTATTTGTAAAATTTTAAGAAGAGAATTCGTTGATTTAATAATCATCTGTTTCCTCTAAATTTATGAAAAAATTACAGTTTTCTTATCCAGTAACTTTTTTTTCTTAAATTAGAAGAGATGCATCTATTTCTTCATTTATTTATTGAAAATTTCTTTCTTCTTATTTTTGTTTTTTGAGAATTTATTCTTAAATTTGATCTAAATCTTCCACTGATTAATTCTGATTTTAAAAATTTTGAATCAAATCTTAGTTAAATTATAGCCTATTGACTACAATATTTTAATTAGTGATATCATTTTTTTTTATAATTTTTTGCTCAAAAAGTTCGAGCTTTTATTTAAAATCAATTTAATCTTTTTTTTTCTTTGTTGCTATTTTGTTTTTTAGTCTTTTAATCTTTTTAAAAAATTAAATTCTTAAAAAATACATAAATATTTTTTTACCATTTTGATAAAATATTTTTTTTTAGATATAATCTATGATAATTTTTTATTTAATTAACTATTTGCATCGATGACTTTATTTAGTTCTTTTTCATAAAGAGATAAAATTCTTTAAAATCCTTTATGAACTTTGATTTTTTATTATTCTAAAAAAAATGCTTATCCATTTTTTTCTCCACACGCTTATAGAATAAATAAAATTTTTTAAAAAGAATAAAAAAAAATAAAAAAATATTTAATAATACTTGGACAACAGATCTAATAATAAGCTTTCATTTAGTTAAAATAATTAATTTTAGATTTGACAATTTTATTTGCGCAAGTTTAACATAGGATATGTTGATTGCAGGGCAATAAAATCGGATCTGAAATTTATTCCCAACATACCTGACATTTGAGCTCTTCTTGGATAGCTTTACGATATTCTTATTCAGATTACTCAACTTTTTTTTTATTAAAATCAATATGTTTTTCTAAATTCTATAGCGTTTTTATTGTTAAGAAAGAAGCTGCTATATGTTTACACATAATTTTTCCGTGCTTAGAACAGCCTATTTATAAAAATTGTATTATTCATAAAAAAGAATTTATTTTTAATTTAATTATAATTTTAATAAATTAATTGAAAGATTTCTTTATTTAATAATAATCATAATGAAAATAAATAATTATTTGTTTAATAAATTAAAAATTACTAAAATTATAAAATAAAATTTCAAAAAGATTTGTTTATCTCAAAAAGTTTAAATAATTAAAACCAAAAAAATAATTAATTAAATTTTACCAAATTACAAAAAAGAAATAGGAATTGAGGTTGCACCTTTTGTGTCACTACTTTAATTATATTTAAGATGAATAATAGTTTTAATATTTTCTTCTTTTTCTAAAATCATTAAGCCTGCATCTTCTTCTTAAATAGGTTTTTCTTCAGGTTCAAATTAAAATGAATACGAATCTCTATTCTGAATTTTTAAGAACAAATTTCTTGAAAAAACTTCATATTTCACTAATTTCTTGTCTTCAAGACATTTTTGACCTTATTGCAAAATTTCTAAATCAATAAATTTTTCAAGATATAATAAAGAAAACCCTTTATCTGAACTAAACATTGTTTGTATTTTTTTTTTATTTTAGGAAATAAAAAATTTGTGTAGCAATTATATTTTACCCGCAAATTTTAAATATTTTTATTAAATATTTAGAACATAGACGAATAATTAGAGATTATAATTTTTAGCAATTTTTTTTGTAATTTTTATTATTTTTAAAATTAGCTACATTGATAAGAAAAAAAAATTATTGAAAAATAAATATTACAAATAAATATAGTTTTAAACTAAGAAGAAATAATTATTCAACATAAATACTCTATGATTTTGTAAAAAAAAAAATATAAAATTTTACAGTAATTAAGATATAATTTTATTTAAAACATTGTAATTAATTGATGATAATCATTTTATTTGAGCTTAAAGTTAAAGTTAACCAAATAAGGCCTTAAAAATTGGAGGTGTAATAGGTAACAAAATCAAGCTAATTTTCATAGCTTGATCAGCGAAATTAGAAATGGCTAAGTTCAAAAACCAATGAGAATAATGGTTTTAATCATAAATGATTTATTCTTTGATTTTTAATAAACATTTTTTAATTAAGAGAATATGTTCCATAATAAAAGCGTCTTTCAAATTTTAATCTCTAACTGAAAATTAGGATACACCACTACTAAATTTTAATTAAGCTCGTGTTTTAAGTCTCTCAACTATTCTTTTATATATATCAGATTAGAGGTCTAAATTAGCATTGAAGTATAGAGTATATAATTCTTCTATATCACTGTACACTCCTTCAATGTTGTTTAAAGAGTCTAAATTTCTCTTGAATAAATCATTGAAAGCTGAACCATAGTATAATCTTTGGAAAAATACAGTTATTAAAAGAAAAAAATCTGTTATTAGGATTAAGATTACAAATGGCTCTAAAAATAAAAATATTTATTAAAAAAATTTCATAAAAATTATTAAATTTACCATAAAACAAACCATCTTAGTCAATAAATATATTCAAACTAAAAGCAACTTATAATAGTATTATCAATATAAATAACCAATATATAGCTTTTTTTGTTAAATAATAAAATATTTAAATTTTTCCTTTAACAAAAAAATATACATAAGAAAATATATGCATTTTCATTTTTTTCTGTTTTTTCTATTTCAAACAAAATACATGCCCTTCTTATATTATCCCTTTTTATTTAAGAAAATATTTATTTTATTCATATTTTATTGTCAATATAAAAAAACCAAGTCCTCTCATTTATTTTTTAGCAATATCATGTTAAGGATGAGATTCGAGTCCAGGG
>CAZGUM010000308.1:0-3585 GCA_964529085.1 uncultured Methylomonas sp.
CCCGCTTCTCCATGGCCGTCATCGGACTGGTAATATCCTGAACCTGTGTCAAACCCCAACTCCCCTTTGCCTTAAATCGATAAAGGCGGCTATAGTACCAGTTAATTCAAATCGCCGGAATTCACGACCGCCACCTGGCGCCGATTAAACCTCCCAACTTCGATCTACCAGAATCGTTGCCTGAGCGTTACGAGTACGACGATGATGTACCCATCGCAAAAATCAGGCTGAACCGTCAAACAAGCTCCTGCGACAAACGCACCGGGTAAGCGCGAAACACTGCAATTTAGCGCACCTATCTGGTGCAGGCGCACCAATATAAACATTGGCCGCAATCGCCCTATCAGGTTTAATGCCCCGGTCGCGCCAAATTCGGTAATATGAGACAGATATTACCGTCGGCACAAATCCTGCTTTACCATCCGACGTACCTATTATCAGACTAATCCTTGCTACCCAATACTCTAAGGCAGATGCCTTTTTCCAAGATACCCGGCAATTTAAGCCCCACCCTGCAAAAACTGCTGCAGGACAGGGAGCGTATGTTAAGCACTTTGATGAGCAATCTCAAAGGTATGGTGTATTGCTGCCTAGTGGACGAACACTGGACAATGGCCTTTGTCAGCGAGGGTTGCCAGGAACTTACCGGCTATGCCGCCGAAGATTTATTGTTTAATCGGCACATTACCTACGAAGCGCTGACCCTGGAAGACGATAGAGCCTGGGTACGGGACCTGATTAACGCCGCAGCGAGCTCCGGCGATCATTTCGAGTTGGAATACCGGATCAAACACGCCGATGGCGGCATTCGCTGGGTTCAGGAAAGCGGCGGTCCGCTGTTCAACGACATGGGCGAATTGGAAGCGCTGGAAGGCTTCATACAGGACATCACGCGCCGCAAGCACAGCGAACGCCTTGCGCAAGAAGCCGAAGATCGCTATCGCTCCATTTTCGAAAACGCTATTGAAGGCATTTACCAAACCACTCCCGCCGGACAATACCTGAATTTCAATCCGGCCTTGGCGCGGATCTACGGATACGAATCGACGAAAGACCTGATGCGCGCCATCAGCGATATTCAACGCCAGCTGTATGTGGATCCCAACAAGCGCGCCGAATATATCGCGATGATGAAAATCCACGGCCGCGTGCTTAACTTTGAAGCACAGGTTTACCGGAAAAACGGCGATATTATCTGGATCACCGAGAACGCGCACGAAGTTCGCGACCCGGACGGCAAACTGCTGTTTTACGAAGGCACCGTGGAGGACATTTCCGAGCGTAAACAATACGAGCAGCAAATCGAATATCAGGCGACGCACGACATCCTGACCGGTCTGCCGAATCGCACCATGCTTGCCGACAGGCTGCAACAGTGCATGCACTTTTGCGACCGTTACTCGAACAAACTGGCGGTGGCGTTTCTCGACCTCGATCAATTCAAACTCATCAACGACAGCATGGGCCATCATGTCGGCGATCAGTTGCTGGTGACCATGGCCGAACGTTTAGCCGGCTGCGTACGCGAGTCGGACACGGTCGTTCGGCTTGGCGGCGACGAATTTGTCCTGCTGTTGACCAGTTTGCAAAAAGTCGAGGATATTACCCAGACCATGCACCGTATCCTGGCTGCGGTGGCCGCCCCCTGCGTGATTGAAGATCGCGATTTTATCGTGTCCTGCAGTATCGGCATTGCGATGTATCCCGATGACGGCTCAGACCCGAACACCTTGCTCAAGCACGCCGATTCGGCGATGTATAAAGCCAAGCATTCCGGCCGCAATAACTTTCAGTTCTACACCCGCGAGCTGAACCGGGCGTTAACGGCACGGATGGAGATCGAATACCGTCTACGGCACGCCATAGAAAACGAAGAATTTATACTGCATTACCAACCCAAATTGGATTTTGCTTCGGGCAAGATCTGCGGCGCCGAGGCGCTAATACGCTGGCAACCACCCGGAGAGTCCTTAATTTCGCCGTTAAGCTTTATTCCGGTCGCCGAAGAAACCGGGCAAATCGAGGAGATCGGCCGCTGGGTATTGATCAATGCCTGCCGCAAGTCTTGCGAGTTTCAGCAATCGACCGGCTGGGCATTTCCGGTCGCCGTCAATGTCTCTCCCAGGCAGTTCCGCCAGCTCGATCTGATCAACACCGTACAGTCTGTATTGCAGATTACCGGCATAGATCCGCAACACCTGGAATTGGAAATCACCGAAAGCAGTCTGGTCCACGATACCCGGCACTTCATCCACACCTTGCATGATTTGAAAGCGCTGGGCGTCAAACTGGCAATAGACGATTTTGGTACCGGCTATTCCAGCATGGCCTATTTGAAGGACTTTCCGGTAGACCGCCTGAAGATTGACAAAGTGTTTGTCGGCAATCTGGAAACCGAATCCACCAATATGGCGATTCTCAAGGCCATCATTGCACTTGGTCATAGCCTTGGCTTGAAAGTGGTCGCCGAGGGCGTAGAAACCGCTTATCAATTTTCTTCTTTGCGGGACATGGGTTGCGACGAACTGCAAGGCTACTATTTCAGCAAACCCTTGGCTGCAACCAGCTTTATGGAACTGCTGCGGACGCACGGTCAATCTTAAAGCCGGTAGATCCAGCATTAGCCGGAAACGGCGCTTAAGCGCTGTCAAACACAAATCCCCCTTTGCCCAACTGGAACCATTCCCCGTATAGTATCCAGTTGTTAAAAACTCCAGGAATGCACAACAGTGGACACCATCAGCATACGCGGCGCCCGCACTCATAATCTGAAAAACATCGATCTAGACTTGCCGCGCGACAAGTTGATCGTCATCACCGGCCTGTCCGGTTCCGGTAAGTCCTCGTTAGCATTTGACACCATTTACGCCGAAGGCCAACGCCGCTACGTCGAATCGCTGTCCGCTTACGCCCGGCAGTTTCTGTCGATGATGGAGAAACCGGATGTTGATCATATCGAAGGCTTGTCGCCGGCGATTTCCATCGAGCAAAAATCCACCTCGCATAATCCGCGCTCCACGGTCGGCACCATCACCGAGATTTACGATTACTTGCGTTTGTTGTACGCACGGGTCGGGATTCCGCGTTGCCCGGAACACGGCGTATCCCTGGAAGCACAAACCGTCAGCCAGATGGTCGATCAAGTACTCGCCCAGCCGGAAGGCGAACGCTGGATGCTGCTGGCGCCGGTGGTTAACGACCGCAAGGGCGAACACGTGCTCCTGCTGGAAGATTTGAAGGCCCAGGGTTTTTTACGGGCCCGCATCGACGGCGAAGTCTACGAACTGGACGAGCCCCCTGCCCTGGATTTAAAGAAAAAACATACCATTGAAGTCATCGTTGATCGCTTCAAAATCCGCGAAGACATGGCGCTGCGGCTAGCCGAATCTTTCGAAACCGCATTGCGCTTATCCGAAGGCCTGGCGATTGCCGCTTCAATGGAAAACGATCAACAACTGCTGTTCTCCGAACGCTATGCCTGCCCGCATTGCGGCTACAGCCTCAGCGAACTAGAGCCGCGCATCTTTTCCTTCAACAACCCGAAAGGCGCTTGCCCCAGTTGCGACGGCCTGGGCGTGCGCCAGC
>CAZGUM010000309.1:0-3562 GCA_964529085.1 uncultured Methylomonas sp.
CGCTTGCCCTGGGAAATCTGGATCGACGGCAGCGTGCATGCCCGGTTCAAAGTAAAAACCGAAGCCCGGCAGTATCAGGACTTCATTCAAGGTAAGCGGTTTGCGTTGATCTGACGCGCCGTTTGATTTCGACACTCGGTTAAACCGAGATTTTTTATTTTACCCCTGCGGGATGATTCTATCCCGCCAGGGATAAATCGGTCGTCAGGGGATTCTTTGGAGTACACCATGACAGACCCTTATCAATATTACCCCACGCCAGAAGCATTGAGCCGTAAAGCTTGGGCGATGTTCAAGAACCAGCAATTCGCTCGGGTATTAGAGCCTTCAGCAGGCGAAGGACATTTGCTTCGTCCAGGGCCATACCAGTACGGTAAACGTTTGCCGATCGATTGCATTGAAATCGATATCCGCAAACACGCGGTTCTGCGCGATGAAGGCTATGCGGTGGTGGGGATGGATTTTCTGCAGTTTCAAAGCGGCAGTGTCTATTCTCACATCATCATGAATCCGCCGTTTGCGGAAGGCGCCAAACACGTGTTGAAGGCTTGGGAGATATTATTCGACGGTGAAATCGTCGCCATTCTTAATGCCGAAACCGTGCGCAATCCGTTTTCGAAAGAACGCCAACTGTTATTACGATTGATCGAGCAGCACGGCGAGGTCGAGTTTCTGCAAGAAATGTTCGCCGGCGAGGATGCCGAACGCAAAACGCCGGTCGACGTGGCCCTGGTCTGGTTGAAAAAAACTTCAACCTTCGAACAAGACATCCTCGGCAGTATTCTGGACGACTTGCGCCAGGATCGCCTGGAGGCCGACGATTTAGCCGGCGAGTTTCAACTGCCCCATGAGTTGGCCTTGTCGAATGCCTTTATCGATAATGCGGTGTTGATGTTCAATGCCGCAGTCGAAGCCGCGCGACAGGCCGTGGTCAGTGAAGCCCGTGCAAGCCGTTATCGGACCATGCTGGGTAAAACCCTCGGCGAACTGAGCGGTGGCGGTATCAGCAGTGAAGACGACTCGTCATCGGATGCGGTGAAACGGACGCTGTTCAAACGCTATCACGATCTGAAGAATCGGGCCTGGGCCAGCATCTTACGCTCGACACAGGTCACTTCACGCTTATCATCGGCGGCACAGAAACGCTTGGAATCGGATTTCGAAACGGTGAAGTCCTTGGAATTTACCGTGCCGAATATCTATGGCTTTCTGCAAGGCATCATCGAGCAGCAAGGTGAAATTCAACTGAGCATGGTGTGCGATGTGTTCGATCTGATCACCCGCTATTACAGTGACAATGCGGTGTTTTACATGGGCTGGAAAAGCAATGATAAACATCGCACGCTGGGGATGCGGATCAAAACCACGCGTTTCGTTCTACCAGGGCACAAAGTTGACTCTTATCAAAATAGCCTGAACTGGGAGTCGGAACGGCTGCTAGCCGACTTCGACAAGGTGTTTGCCTTGCTCGACGGCAAGACCGAAACTGAAGTGAGTTTGGTGTCGGTGTTTCGGCAGCATTTTCACGCGCTTCGGGTTGGAAAACGGATAGGCGGCAGTTATTTTGACGTTCGCTATTATCCGGGCGTTGGCACCATCCACTTCTTTCCGAAAAGCAAAACCTTGATCGACCGGATGAACCGTTGGGTTGGCCGTCAGCGCCGCTGGTTACCGCCTGTAGATACTCAAGCCGGACAAGGTTTTTGGCAGCAGTTCGAACAAGCGGAAAACTTCGATAAGGCGTTTCATACCGAAGTGAACAAGCAGTGTCCACGCAGTAGCCGACATGTCCATTTCAATCCCTTTTGGGCGATCAAGCACGGCGGGGAGTCGGAACGGGAAAAAGGCCATCGTTTGTTAACCCAGGCGATGAGCACAGTACTTGCCAGCCGCGGCATCGATCCCGATGCGGTATTGGAAAACGAACCATCCAGCTTGCTGGAATGGACTGGCTCATTACCATCTTCTACCGACCTGGCTTTGGCATCGTAATCCGGTGTTATACAGGCCTTTAACTTAACCACTGGCCAAGCCAGTACTACCCGCCTCGGGGAGATGATCCGTTCTCCCCGTCGGGGTTGGACTGTGTCGTTTCCTCGGGGCTTTTTTATTCGAGGAACTCACATGAACACCACACAATTATCGGTAAACCCCGAAAAACTGATTAACAACCTGCGTTTCAGTTTTACCCAGTCCACCACGGTATTGGGAGAGCTGATGCAAAATGCCCGCCGTGCCGGCGCCAGGTTCGTCAGCTTCGAGTATTCGGAAGACGCTCGAACCTTGATGGTGTGTGACGATGGCTGCGGCATCGCCTGTTTGAAAACGTTACTCACCGTAGCAGAGTCCGGCTGGGATGTTGAGGTCATCGAACGGGAACATCCGTTTGGACTGGGATTTTTGTCAGCCATTTTTGCCTGCGATGCCATCAGCGTCGACAGCAAAGGCGGTCGATTTTCGGTGGATACGGCTGAGCTTTTGGCCTTCCAACCGATTGCGATCGAGCCAGCTGACTGGAAAGGCATCACGCGTTTGACGTTGACCCAGTTCAAACCGGAAGCGGATCGGATTGAATCCCAGTTGCGTCGATTGGCGCGGGGATTTCCGATTGAGGTGCGCTTGAACGGTGTCAGCCTGGATCGGACGCGAGCGGTCAACTCAGCGTTACCGTTCATCGAGACCGAACTGGGCGATCTTTACTTGTATGGCTTGTCCCAGGGCGAAGACTGGTTGCGGCAAAAGGAGTATTTTCATCTGTATCTGCAAGGTTTACCGGTCTACCACAGTCACCATGAACGAGACCCCGGTCATGTCATTCACTTGGATTCAAGCCGGTATTTCGCGCGGTTGCCAGATCGGGATAAATTGATCGATGAAGCGCAGGTCATTGCCGAGGTCAAACAGGTTCTGCAAGGGGAAGCCAGGCAGCGACTGGACGTGATCAAGAGCCAGCTATCGGCGGAGGACTTTGTACAGGGCTATGACACCCTGAAAACATTCCGCTGCCTGGATTTATTGAATGACGTGCCGGTCTTGCCCCAACAGGTATTGGCGATCATTCAGGACTATCCGATCAGGGAAGGTTGCAGCAGCGTCAATTTGGCAACGGTTTCACAACCGGTCAGTCGAAGCGATGTGGAAACCGGCCTTGTCAAAGTCGCCGACCTGGATGATCTCGATGAGGTCGGTGCGCTACGCTGGATGTTTGCTTGGCACCGCGATTATCGGGTATTTCGGCCGGGGTTGGATGCCAAGCATTGGCTGTTTTCTTACCTGGTCGATTTGAACGCACCGGCCATCACCCTGGACATCGTCAACGAAACGCACCGCGCGTTTTTTGCAGGGCAATGGGTGAGTGGTCAGGCGGTATTTTGTGAAAAGTACCGGTTAACCCTGAATGGCGAGTCTGTCGACATCGATAACGATGCCGTCTATGACGAGGATCAGGACGGCTTCATCGTACCCAGTCGGGAGTCATCCGGGTTGGTGGTTTGCCAAGTATCGTCTTACTACGACGAATGGGATACGTTCATGGAATCCGCCAAGGAAGCCGATGAATGGG
>CAZGUM010000310.1:0-1361 GCA_964529085.1 uncultured Methylomonas sp.
CGTTCCCTCAAAGGCGATATGCGGATGGTAACGACGTTAAGCCGATAATACAGATCCTTGCGGAATCTCCCCTGGTCGACCAGTTCGAGCAAGGGGCGGTTCGAGGCGGTGATGATACGAACGTTGCTATGCAGAACCTGCACACCGCCGACTCGCTCGAATTCGCCTTCCTGGAGGACACGAAGAAGATTGGCTTGAGAGAGGAGCGGCAAGCTATCAATTTCGTCGAGAAAAAGGGTGCCGCCTTCTGCTCGCTCAAAAAAACCGCGCCTGAGATCGTGCGCTCCGGTAAAAGCGCCTTTTTCGTGGCCGAATAAGGCACTTTCGAGCAGGCTTTCCGGAATGGCGCCACAATTAACCGCTACAAACTTATGTTCGCTACGATTACTCAGCGCATGAATGGCTCGCGCGATTACTTCTTTGCCAACACCGGTCTCGCCGTTAATCAGCACATTAGCCGAAGTGGGGGCAACCAATTCCACTGCTTGCAACGCTTCGCGCATCACCTCGGATTCGGCGATTAGCTCCGGCCGATCCAATCCGCGCTTCTGACCCGAAACAGCCTTTGGATTCCATGTTTGAGCCATTTTTTCCGAAACGCGCGCGGCGACCTCGGCAATGGCTGAGCGCGAAACAATCATGCCGCCTTCGTTGAAATATTCGTCACCTTCTTCAATCAGGGCGGCTTCACGATCGGTGTAGATCGTAACTTCGCACTTCCCGTCACCGGTGGCAATGCGCTTGTTGAGTACTACCTTTGCATAGCCGAAATTTCGGGCCGCAATGCCACCAAATACCGAAGCGGTGGTGCGACACAGCTCAGGTGCCTCCTTAACGCTCTCGCCAAATGGGCAATGGAAGTTTTCCACGCATAAGCAGCCTGCCGAGTCACTTGGAACCGGGGAGAAGCTTCCGCCAATTTGTTTCTTGATATGTGTAATGATCGACACATATTGTTCGGGGGTGATTTTACCGGGCAATCCTAATTGACGGCGGGCATGGGCTTCAAGATAACTGCTGGCAGTCAATCCTAAGTCTTGGATATGATTGGCCGTCCCTCTTTCACTGTTGTATTGCCCCGCCAGTTTGACGCTTTGGGTAATAAACATCTGTAGGAAAGATATGGCACTTAGTTCGGGCAATAAGGTGTCGGACATACATTAAGCTCCTGGGGTTGTGCCTGAACAACTAATCTAAAAGAGGGCATTTTAACTTTGTGGGCTCAAATGGGCTTGACCAAGGCATCCATCTTTCTATGCTGAATAATCCGCAAAAAACCAAAGGTTTGTTTGAAATCTGTTATCTTCAGTTCTTTGATCGCGTTCTACGGACTGTTTGAGCTTCAATAATCGATGGAGCAA
>CAZGUM010000310.1:1461-3558 GCA_964529085.1 uncultured Methylomonas sp.
TTAGGATAATTGTTTAAATCATTGAATAAATCGGCAAATAAACCTGATAAAACTTTGCAACTTTTCAAGGCACCTTTTAATTCCAGGCCTGGTTTGACGTTTTCATCTTCTCTGGAATATTCCGAAATACCCTCGATACCATGATCTTTGTACTGACGCCAGCGGTTGTAAAGTATTTTTTGATAGACTTTGGAGATCGAAAAGAGCAGATCTTGCTGCTTAGCGTCGTGTTGCTTTTTCCGGATTTCAGATAACTCTTCTATTTCACTTGCTGACAAATTAAGGTGATCGCCAGGCTCGGCGTTTAATAAGGCCAACGCTTCAGAGGTCTGCGCTTCGTGAAAATAAAACGCTTTAAATGTATCTGTGCTCGCATTTTCTGGAATTCTGCCGTGGGCCAAAACGTCGCCATGCATGACGGAAATATAATTATTTTTAATAAATTCAGTCACCGACTGCAAAGGGTATTCTAGGTAAATTGCAGTAATGGTCGCCAATTCCTTTTCGTTTCCTTCGCTTATTTCTTGTGAGATGGGTTCTCCACTATTTAATTTTGATAGTTGATCACTATGCAGGCCAATGAGCTTTAAAACCTCGTCTGAAGTCGGCATGGCTGCACAAGGAGTTAAAGTTGAACAAATTAAAATCGGAAAAATAAAGAAATATTTCATTGCCATCAAATACGGTATTTTTCATTTTCGCCTAGTGGAGCATGGGCTATTTTTGCTTCCAACACAGGTCCAGATTCTAGCGGTCGTGTCGTTTTAGTCTCAACCGCCCCTT
The DNA here is from genome assembly GCA_964529085.1 of uncultured Methylomonas sp. Lineage (GTDB taxonomy): Bacteria > Pseudomonadota > Gammaproteobacteria > Methylococcales > Methylomonadaceae > Methylomonas. The sequence goes on from CAZGUM010000310.1 coordinate 2,245, forward strand.
GTCGATCATGGAAAGCCTCGGCTTGTCCATGAATCCAATACACCAGAAAAATACTGAACGTAATGAGGCCAATTTGCTGAAATGCCGGTTGTTTTGCTGTAGCGCTACGTTGATGGAGACTAGGGATAAGATCGGCTATGGCAACATATAAAAAGCTTGATGCGGCTAAGGCCAATATGTAGGGCAACATTTCATGCAGATTTGCCAGACTGAAATAGGCCAGTACTCCTCCGACCAGTGTGGATAGACTGGACATCAGGTTATAGCGTAATGCGTTGGTACGGCTGTAACCGCTTTCAATCAGAATAGCAAAGTCACCTATTTCCTGTGGGATCTCATGAGCTGTTACCGCAATGCTAGTAATGATCCCCAGATGTGTATCCGTAAGGAAAGCCGCCGCGATGAGGACGCCATCGACAAAGTTGTGGATGGCGTCGCCCAAAATAATCAGGGGACCAGCCGACCGATGGGAACGTCCCCTGTTATGAGCAACGCAATTGCCAGCATGACAGTGGCGCCAAAGCAGCAATTTTTCCAATAGGAAGAAACCGATTATGCCAGCCAAAACCGTAGCCAATAAGCTTTGTGCATGCTTTTCGCCGGCAGTGCGTAGTGCATCCGGCAGGAGATCCAAAAAAGCGACGCTCAACAAGGCCCCAACGGCGAAACTAAGCCCATGAGGTAAGATTCGTGGGTGGTAGCGATTTGGAATCAGTAAAAATAAGCCTGCCGCGCCGACGCTGAGCAGGCCTCCAGTGAGGGTGAAAATGATGATCCAAACAAGTGTGCTCATGAGAGGTTGGCCTGAATTATTCTCGAACCAGCGATGAGATCCAGACGCCGCATCAAGCGGCAGATGGAGAGGATGCCGTGCTGGTAGTTGCGTGGTGATGTCCCCCGCAGCATCCACATCCTGGACCATGACGATGACTAGCCTCTTCGAGTGGGCGTTGAAGCGAAGCCATTGCTTGGTTTCTGCCTACAGCCATGTAACCGTGAACGGCAGGCGCCGATAAAATTCTTTTTTCCATGATGCCGCCGCATTGGGGGCATTCGGGTGCATTACTGTTGACGGAATGACGAAATTCCAAATCAGAGCCGCAGTTTCCGCAATGGTAATCATAGGTTGGCATAGAACATTACCTCTAATATTTAAGACGTTAAAAAGTACGCATGGGGTTTTGATCGATCCCGGGCTTGCGCCCGGGAAAGTGCTCCGAGATTGAAGCAGATCAGTTATTTTCCCAATCAGGGTTAGGCTGACCAGCGAGAAGGCTGCTTGGCGGTAACACCGAATTGAGCAGCGGTGACATC
>CAZGUM010000311.1:0-3523 GCA_964529085.1 uncultured Methylomonas sp.
CAAACGGCACGATCAAAAAAGCGATAAACAGAATTTGCATGGTTTTCATGGTGAGCTCGGTTGCGGTAAAAAGCCGCTAATACTAAGAGCATCTTGTTGCAAATTCCAGGATAATATCGCGATGTATCAATTGATTCTTTGTACCTGTCCGGACGCCGAGGTTGCCGATAAGCTTGCCGGCACGTTGATAACCCAAAAACTGGCTGCCTGTGTGAATATATTGCCCGGCGTGCGCTCCGTTTACGAATGGCAGGGCGAAGTCGAAATATCGCAGGAACAATTACTGCTCATCAAAAGTCATCAAGACCGCTATGCGGCCATTGAAGCGACGCTGCAAAGCCTCCACCCGTACCAACTCCCGGAAATTATTGCGGTCGCGATAGAAAACGGCTCGCCGGATTATTTGAAATGGATAAACTCATGCCTTGGCATAGACTGATTTTATTGTGTTTGTTGGCCGTTTTTTTGCGCACTGCGGCGGCGCTGGATGGTCAGGATTTTTTACCGCCGGAGCAGGCATTCAAATTAACGGCCACAGCCGAAACCGCCGATAAAGTCGAACTGCACTGGCGGATAGTGGAGGGGTATCACCTTTATCGCGATAAAACCAAGTTTCAGTCGCAAACCGAAACGATTCAACTCGGCCAGGCGAATATGCCGGAAGGGATTAGCGAGCACGATCCGAGTTTGGGTGAAGTGGTGGTGTACCGGAACGGGCTCGATGTGGTGTTGCCGCTGATTAATCAAAACCACGAAACGCAATTAAAACTGTTGGTTAAGTACCAAGGCTGCGCGGACGCCGGTGTTTGTTATCCGCCGCAAAAGGTGCTGCTGGATGTGGCCTTGCCGTCCTCACCGCCTATCGTAAATGGCAATGCGCTTAATCAGTTTGTGAAAGGATTGAAGGGCTTGACACCCGGTTTGTTTTCCGACGAATTATTGCCGCCGGACCAGGCGTTTCAGTTTTTCGCCGCCTTGAAAGACCCGCATACCGTGCAAGCGACTTGGCAAATTGCCGAGGGTTATTATCTTTATAAAGATAAGCTGTCGCTCAATGTGGCGGGGGTGACGCAGACGCACTTAACGCCTTTGCAACTTCCGGAAGGTGCTGCGTACCACGATGCGGAATTCGGGCAGGTGCAAATCTACCGTAATCAAGTTAGCGTGGATATTCCGTTGGTCCGCGAAGGTACGGCCGCTGAAACCATCAGGCTGCTGGCAAAATTTCAAGGTTGCGCCGACCGTGGCGTCTGCTATCCGCCGATGCAATCCGAGGTGAGTCTTGATTTGCCGGTAGCGGATACCTTGCCGCAAACCAAACCGGTAGTGTCTACGGAGTTGTCGGAGCAGGACAAAATCGTCAATGCCCTGCGGCACGACAGTTTGGCACTGACCTTATTCAGTTTCTTCGGATTTGGTTTGTTACTGGCGTTCACGCCCTGCGTGTTTCCGATGATTCCCATCTTGTCGGGCATCATCGTCGGCCACGGCGACCGAATCGGCACCCGCAAGGCCTTCTTGCTGTCCTTGAGTTATGTGTTTGCGTCGGCCTTGATGTACACCGTATTCGGCGTATTGGCCGCATTGTTCGGCAGCAACCTGCAGGCGACATTCCAAGAGCCGTGGGTGATAGCGGTATTTTCGGGCTTGTTCGTGGTGTTGTCGCTGTCGATGTTCGGTTTTTATCACCTGGAATTGCCGAAGTCGTTGCAAGCGGTTTTGCATAACTCCAGCGATAAGCATCGCGACGGCTCCTATCTCGGAGCGGGTATCATGGGGGCCTTATCGTCCTTGATCGTCGGGCCTTGCGTGGCCGCTCCGCTGGCGGCAGCGTTGATTTATATCGGCCAAACCGGCGATGTGGTGTTGGGCGGTTCGGCTTTATTCGTGATGGCTATGGGTATGGGCGCGCCGCTATTGTTGTTGGGGGCGTCGGCCGGCAAACTGCTGCCCAAAGCCGGCGATTGGCTAAACGCCACTAAGGCGGTATTCGGCGTGGCAATGTTGGCCGTGGCGGTGTGGATGCTGTCGCGTATCTTGCCGGCCGCGGTGGTGATGTTTTTGTGGGCCTTGCTGTTGGTTATCCCGGCTATCTTTCTCGGGGCGATCGACTCCCTGCCGGAATCGGCCTCCGGTTGGCGCAAACTATGGAAGGGATTGGGCATCATTCTGCTGGTGTTCGGTATCTTACAGCTGATTGGTTTGAGTGCCGGTAACAGCAATCCATTACAACCGCTGCAGGGCATGACTTTGAATGCGCAAGCGCAAGCAGTGCAGGAGGGACTCGATTTTCAACGGGTGGCTTCGGTTGCGGAATTGGATCAGCGTATTCGGCAGGCATCGGCCAGCGGCAAATCGGTGATGCTGGATTTCTACGCCGACTGGTGCATTTCCTGTAAAGAAATGGAGGCTTATACCTTCACCGATCCGCAGGTAAAGCGACAATTGGCCGATTTTGTCGTGCTGCAAGCCGATGTGACGGCGAATAACGATGCCGACAAAGCTTTGTTGAAACGCTTCGATCTGATCGGGCCGCCGGGCATTGTTTTCTGGGGCGCGGATGGTCGGGAACGGACCGCACAACGTGTGATCGGCTATCAGGATGCCGCTACTTTTCTAAAAACTTTGCAACAACTATGAATAAGAAAATTTTACCGATCATTGTCTGTATTGCCATCGTCGCGCTAGGCGGCGGTTTGTTTGCCAGGCAATATTTTGTCGGCGCTGAAACTGTCCAGCCGGTTCCACAATTGAATTTCAGCTTGCCCGATCTGGCGGACAAACCGCAGTCGGTCACTCAGTGGCAAGGCAAAATCTTAATTATCAATTTTTGGGCAACCTGGTGTCCGCCCTGCTTGAAGGAAATTCCCGAGTTCATCAAGCTTCAGGACGAATATAAAGACAAAGGGCTGCAATTTGTCGGTATAGCGATTGAGGACAAACAGCCGGTGGAAGATTACTTAAAGCGGATCAAGATCAATTATCCCGTGTTGATCGGGGGCGAAGGTGCGACGATGTTGGCCCAGCAGTTGGGTAACGTGATCAATACCGTGCCGTTCACTGTAATCGTTAATCAACAAGGGCAAATCGTGCATCATCAGTTAGGCGAATTGACGCGAGAGAAAGTGTTGGAAGTGATTGAACCGTTATTGACGGTAAAATAACTGAAAAGTCGATAAAACGATGCCTAATGATGTGAAAAGCAGTTTATCTGGACAAAAACCTACAAATTAGGCAGAATTCCTGTTTTATTTAGCATTTTGTTCAGCACCGGCAATGGCAAACCTCACCGTTCTCAATGGACCCAATTTAAATTTGTTAGGTGTTCGAGAGCCGGGGTTATACGGCAGTAAGACATTGCAGACCATTCAGCAGGGAATGGAACAATTGGCCCAATCGCTTGGACATCAATTGAGTTTTCTGCAAAGTAATGCCGAGCACGAAATTATTGAGCAAATACATCAAGCGTATCGGCAGGGCGTCGATTTTATCATTATCAATCCCGCCGCATTTACCCATACCA
>CAZGUM010000312.1:0-3495 GCA_964529085.1 uncultured Methylomonas sp.
TCGAGACCTCCCTGTTCCCCAAGGACGGCCGCTACCTGCTGCCCCTCAAGGTCGTGGTGCGAAAAGCGGAGAATCTCGCGGAGGGGGACGAGGTCACGGTGCGGATGGAAGTGAATTGACGGCGGGGGAATCGAACCATTCTACAGATTGGGTTTCTCCTCCTGCACATGGATGAAAGAAGGAAAGATGCAAAGAGCCTATCAATCGATGTGAAGAACCTACCATTCGATAATAGGAACCTTTTTCTCGATGTAAAGAACCTGACACTCGATGCGAAGGACCTATTACTCAATGATAGGAACTTATTATTTGATTCAAAGAGCTTTTTACTTGATGTAAAGAACATGTTATTCGATGATAAGAACCTGTTTCTTGATGTAAGGAGCTTTGTATAAAACGACAAGTTCTTGTGTGAGAGCGTTCCGCCATGGAACGAATTCCAAGCCGCCGAAAAGTCCATCCACGACTTGAGCGAACACATGCTGGCGAGTGTCGCGTCCAAGTACGCAAGGACAGCAGCGAATACGAAATGGCGGGCGGCACGCGCAGGAGCGACCGCAAGCGTCCCACCCGCAAGACGCCGCCTGCGACGGCCTAGACATGGAGCGGAGCAGGGACGCCGCGTGGGCATCCCTGCTCCCGATGAAATTGGATGTATAATTTTCAGGAAGGAGAAAGGGCGTTATATAACAAAATTGCTATATAAGTTATGATTGAGCACAAAATAGTCGAATAGTAGAGAAAGAAGAATAATAGATAAACGCATATAGAATGTTGATTATGCAGGGAATAGTCATGAGTAAAAATAATTTTTATGAAATAAAACCCAAATCTTGGGAGGAAGCCAAAAGGATTGGAAGAAGGCTGAGTCATCCGACATTAAGATACACATTCCGTGGCCAAGCTAGCGATGAATGGGGCCTAAAAACATTATTAGAACGAGCTGTAGAAAAAATCCAAGATGACTTTTCTTGGATGTGGTATTTTGAGAATCAAATAATTGAGCGATTTAAATCAAGGGCACACCAATACATCCAGTCTCCCCCTAGCGACCAAGAAATTATAGAATGGTTATCGATAATACAGCATTATGGTGGACCTACTAGATTATTAGATTTCACTGAATCATTCTACATAGCAGCGTTCTTCGCAATAGATACAGCATTAGAAAATTCATCGGTTTGGGCGATTAACGAAATAACACTTGGAAATACAGTCACCTTTAAAACGAATGGCGAAGTCCGATCGGGGACAAAGAAAATCATTAAATACGCAGAACACTATGTGGAGGAACCAAGAAACGATGATCTTGTATTATCGCTCATGCCTTCCAGGCTAAATGAAAGGCTTGCAGTTCAAAAAGGGAAATTTTTATTTCCCTGCAATACATTAAAAGGCTTTGAAGCAAATCTCTGTGCCACTTATAATTTTTCATTTGACACTCTTGAATCTAAAAATGCTACATTGCTCGACGTTGACGAGCTAGAAAAGATTATCAACGATATTAATATTTGGCCATCCGTTATTAAGATAAGTTTTTCGAAAAGGTGGTATCGAGAAGCCATTCGAGATTTATACGCAATGAACATTGACGCAGCATCACTATTCCCTGGACTTGAAGGATTTGCAAGATCATTAAATTTTATTATGCAAGAAAACGATTATGCCGATATGGTATAGAAATATTGATATTTGTCAAACGACAAGTATTGTTGCTATTCTTTTTTTTAGACTTCAAAAGTCTTGAAGGCTTCGGAAGTCTGAACAAGCAGAGTCCACGTCCTAACACCAGTAGCAAAAACCATTGAATGGTTGGTTCTAAAAAAGAAATGATTTCAAAGACTACATTCAAAGTTGGCAAGGAAAATCTCTCTGGCTTGCTCTTTAAGAGTGATACACCTATCAGCAAAGGGAATATCTTATTTTTACATGGGGCAGGCAAAGCCACAAAAGATAAGGTTTCAAATCTTGCGCAAGTGCTTTTAGCAAATCAAATTTCATCATTTGCTTTTGATTTTTCAGGACATGGAGAAAGTTCAGGTAGCTTACAAGAATCCAGTTTGCAAAAGAGAGTCCAAGAAGCACAAGGTGCAGTAGAACAGTTTACAAAGAATAAACTTACAATATGCGCCTTTAGCATGGGCGGACACATTGCTCTTGAACTGTTGCGAACTACTCCTGTTCAAAATTTGATTTTATTTTGCCCCGCAATATATACGCCAGAAGCATTTAACTTACCTTTTGATGAGCGTTTCTCTAGCGCAATTAGAGAACCTGAAAGTTGGAAAAATGCCGAAGTAGTAAAACTCCTTCAAGGTTTTACAGGCAAAATGCTAGTTATGATTGGTGAGAAAGATGAAGTAATACCAAAAGGAGTTATTGAGTTGATTAACTCCAATGCGACCAACACTACAAAAAAGGAGGTTTTTGTCATTCCAAATGTTGGGCATCAAATCCTTAGCGAAGCATATAAAGACAAAAATCTTTTAAACATCATTATTGAGAAAGTAACACTATTTTCTTCCATAGGAGAATGACATCATGCAAAGAGTAAAAGATTTATTGCGGCGGCTAAGTTCACCACGAAATATTCTCCCTCTAATAGCAATTTTGGGTGCAATAGTTGGCGTCTTCAATATAAGTTTGTTTGGATTAACTGTTAAACCTGAGCAAATAATAATCTCCCTACTTGGTTTTCTTGCAGTTGACGCATTAATTGAAAGACTGGACATATTAACCAACATTGAACAGGGAATTCAGTCAGTTACTAAATTAATAAACCCAAAAGTTCCATCTGAAGCCTTTTTCCACACTAGAGACTTTAGCAAAGTTGAAAAAATTATCCGAGAATCTCACAATGAAATTTGGATTTACGGTGTGACACTAGATGGTCTAGTAACCCTTGTTAATCCTATGCAAGACAAGTTAAGAAAAGGCTGTAAAATCAGAATATTAGCACCCAATCCTGATGGAAATGAATTTGAAGCCACAGCAAGATACTTTGGTAGCCGCCCAGCGCAATTAGCATCAAGACTCAAGGGTAATTTGGATAATTTAGGCATAAGGTTTAGGCAGGTTCAAAACAGTGATTTTGAAATAAAAGTATTGAATAGAGTATTTACAACAGGATATGTTATTTCTGACCCAAACTCAGCGGAAGGAAAAATGTTAATCCAACTTTATATGTTTTGGTTCGGCGTTAATAATTCACCTAATTTTGAAATTGTTAGCAAGGACGACAAAGAATGGCATCCTGTTTTTATTAGACAATTTAATAAAGCATGGGAGTTTGCAACAACCTATGTTTTACCGTCAAAGGGCGAAAATAAACAATCTGGTTAATATCAGAAACATCATTCAGCAAAGTGTGCACCCTGTTTCACAAAGCGCGGCTTCGTTTTTCTGCTCCCAAGCAGAGACCACACGCAGGTCAATGTCATGCCGTTGGGCAGGCAATAATCAGAGACTTATGGAATATCAATATGCAAAAGAACG
>CAZGUM010000313.1:0-3487 GCA_964529085.1 uncultured Methylomonas sp.
CTGTTGCTAGCTTCCTGTGCGCCGGGTTTTGATGGGCAATTCGGTTAAAAGTCGTAATCGACGATTAGCGGTGCGTGATCGCTGAAGCGTTGCTCTTTAAAAATGCTGGTTGCTCGAGCCTTGAGCGCGATGCCGGGGGTGGCGACTTGATAATCGATCCGCCAACCGACATTCTTGGCCCAAGCTTGGCCGCGATTGCTCCACCACGTGTAGCATGCGTCGGTAGTATCTGGATACAGGTAGCGATAGGTATCGACCCAGCCCAGTTCGTCGAATACTAGGCTCATCCAGGCCCGTTCCGCCGGCAAAAAACCGGAGTTTTTTTGGTTGCCGCGCCAGTTTTTCAAATCAGCTTCTTTATGGGCGATATTCCAGTCGCCGCAAATCACTACTTCGCGCCCGCTGGCTATTAGTGCGGCAAGATGCGGATAGAATCGCTCCATCACACTGAATTTAACGCTTTGCCGTTCTTCGCTGCTGGAACCGGATGGCAGATACAAGGAAATTACCGATAGGTTTCCGATTTGTACTTCCAAATAGCGCCCCTCGCTATCGATGTCGAGTTGGCCTAAACCTTCGATCACCTGATCGGCTGGTCGTTTACTGTAGATGCCTACACCGCTGTAGCCCTTCTTTTCCGCATAATGAAAATAACCGTGTAATCCGTTCGGCTTCAGCATGCCGGTTATCATATCGCCAGCTTGGGCTTTGAGTTCCTGCATGCAGACAAAATCGGGATTTTGGGTTTCTAACCATTCGTAAAAGCCTTTGCTGGTAGCCGAACGAATGCCGTTGAGATTGGCGGAAATGATGCGGAGCATGGTTATTTGGTTGGAATTTAGTCGTTAAAATAGGCTAAGTGGTATGACAAATATATCCAAGATGGCTCGTCAATATTATTCTACAAAGCTTGCTATGGCTGGGTATGTCAACATTTGAAGGTGTGGCGAATCATGCTGCTTTTTAAGTCAAGCAGTCCTTTAGGCAATTATTTTAAATCAATGATATTGGTTATGCTCTGCTAAAGTCCGGTAAGGATTGGTAACGTCGGTACGAGATCCGTTTGTGTCGGTTCAATTCTCCGGATTCCGGCTCTGCAGGATCTTAGGCGGAAACGCCGTTTTTCGGCAGCGCTTTGTTCGAACGTTTTTCTTTCGCTAGTACCTTGGTAACAAACAGCAGGCCGCCGACAAGGGGTGGGACTATTGCTATCTCGAACAACATTCTTGTCATGGCTTTTACCTCGGTGATGTTGAACGGATCATATGCAAACAGTTTTAGGCCTCTTTGGTTGGACTGTCAATTACTGATTTCTAAGAGATGGCATTCCTACGTTGCTATGCGCATCTGCTGAAATCGCATATTCCGGGCTACACTAAGAACTCGATTATTCAAGTTTTTAGGGCTAGCAGAAACTGGAAATATTGGAGTAGGGCAATGAAAACAACATTCGAAATCGGCGTTGCTATCGCGGCTTTTTTTATGTTTGGTCAGGCTGTAGCCGAACCGATGAAGTGTGTTGTCGGAGGAAAGACTATCTATACCGATGATATCGCGCGTTGCGCGAAAGGAATTGTTAAACCAATTAACGGTAGCGTGTTGATTTCAGCCGCGCCCAGGAATGCGCTGGATCAAAATAGCAAGTCGAAATCGGCGTTCGGCTTACCGTTTGGTTTGAATGGGGTTCTAGATTATTTCGGTTTAAGTCAGAAAGAAGTGGAAGATGGCTGGAAAACCGTGATGGATGCTCATAAGCGCGGTTCATGGCAGGAGCCGGTGATACCCGACGAGGCGAAATAGAGGCATAAAAAAGCCGGGTTTGTTCCCGGCTTAATGTTTTAAACTAACGGTGTGGGACTAATTATCGAGTCTTTTCCGGCGATTCTTGAGTGAGAACAGACCTAAACCTGTAGCGAATAACCAAATCGCGCTAGGAACAGGGACTGCCGACACGGCGGAAATTTTCGTGGAAAAGTAAGCTAGGCTATCGGTATGTTCATCGCCAGCCCAGATCCATGTCGCTGCGGAAGAAATATTCGGGCGGCTACCCCAAGGACTTGCACCATTCGATCCGAGCTGGGTTAATGAAGCTAAATAGCTTTGTCCCCAACCCGTATTATTACCGTGCCAATCACTGGTGTTAGTGGTTAATGACGAACTGTTATTGCTAAATACATGTTCAGTGCCTGTTAAGGAAAATTGTCCGAGAAAACCGGCAATGACGCCTTGGTCATAGCCACGAACATGCAGATAATAATCAACTCCGGCAATTAAATATGCGGTGTCTTGAAAAGTAGTGGTCCAATCGTTTCCGCTACCAAAGGAAACGCCTTGCTCATTGTCATTAGTGGCAAGATAAATTTCGTAGCCATTGTCCATACTGATGCTGGAGTTCAGTTGGGTAATAACCACCGAAGCGCTTGCAACGCTTGCGGAACAAATTAGTAATAAGGTTACAGCAATGTTTGTGATGAATCTATTTTTCATTAATTGTTTCCAAATAGTTATTGTTTAGACCGGATACATTAGACTTGCTTATTGATTTGGCAACAATTGCACAAAGGTCGCAGTACGGGTTTTAATGCTCGATGCCTGTAAAATGCAGATATCCAGGAGGCTTAAAAATAGGGAGCATTTTGTTTGTCGGGCTTTGCCCTGTCGATTACATCTTCCCCTCTTAGTTTGAATGGGGATTGTGAAATATTTTTTTATGTTCGTGCCGGGTAAGGGATAACAGCGCATTTATAAAATCAGGAATAAAACAAATCGAAAAGGCCATAATGGCAATTGCCACGTCCGAATGATTGTTGCCGGCTGTTTCAACGATATATAGCGCCAAACTCCCACTTAATAAATATTGCCAACTCATCACCCACCTCCATTCAATTTATTCGCGTGGAACCAATTATCCAGTTTTCCCAAATTGATGCTGTATAACGCCTCGCAGTTTTGATGGCGTCAGCCCGGATTAATTACGGATATGTGGAGTAACTCTCATTGGGCGACCGGCCAAGTTAAACTGAGCAACTCGCCGACATCAAAGTCGAACGGAGAGACTATAAAAGCAAGCTATGGGTATTGACCAGTCAACGTTTTACAATCTGCGGGACGCTAAAGCGGCTGCCAAACAAAAGCCGGCAAACCTTCTACGGCTACCGGCGTTTTTGTCGCGATTCGACTGTATTAAACCTCGCTGGATATACAACAGTGGGCTGCTGTTGCCGGGGGTCAGAGAAGAGTCAAACCGGCCGTACGTGGTGGTAAGGGCTGAGGGTTGAGGCTCACTTTGGACAGTGTGCTGGTTATGCTGCTAAACCAAGGGTCTGGTGTTGGGGCTGGTCTAGGCCAAGTTCCTGGTGCAACGGTTCCGCACCATCCACCGGAAACGGCCTCAACTTCTTCGGCCGTCAGCGCGCTAAAATTATTATTTGCGATTATGTTCATCTCGAATTCTCCAAAAACAAAGTTACTATCGGTCAGTCCGCTT
>CAZGUM010000314.1:0-3457 GCA_964529085.1 uncultured Methylomonas sp.
GGCAAGGTGCCGCGCGGTGCCTTGATGGTTGGGCCTCCAGGTACCGGTAAAACCTTGTTGGCCAGAGCGATTGCCGGCGAAGCCAAAGTGCCGTTCTTCACTATTTCTGGTTCGGACTTTGTGGAAATGTTCGTCGGTGTCGGTGCCTCAAGGGTGCGTGACATGTTCGAACAAGCTAAAAAACATGCTCCTTGCATCATCTTTATCGATGAGATCGACGCAGTGGGTCGTTCGCGTGGCGCCGGCTTAGGCGGTGGTAATGACGAACGCGAACAAACCCTGAACCAGTTGTTGGTTGAGATGGACGGCTTCGAAGGTCACGAAGGCATTATTGTTATCGCGGCAACCAACCGTTCCGATGTGCTGGATAAGGCGTTGTTGCGTCCAGGTCGTTTCGATCGTCAAGTGGTAGTGGGACTGCCTGATGTCAGAGGTCGTGAGCAGATTCTTAACGTGCATCTGAAAAAAGTGCCCGCGGCGGACGATGTCAAAATCAAGTATATCGCGCAAGGTACGCCAGGATTCTCCGGTGCGGATTTAGCTAATTTGGTTAACGAGGCTGCCTTGTTCGCCGCGCGTTTTAACAAGCGTTTGGTCAGCATGGTGGACTTGGAAAAAGCCAAGGACAAACTGATCATGGGTGCGGAAAGACGCTCCATGGTGATGGACGAGAAAGAAAAGAAAATGACCGCCTATCACGAAGCTGGTCATGCCATCGTTGGTCGCTTGGTGCCTGAGCACGATCCTGTCTACAAAGTCAGCATCATGCCGCGTGGCCGTGCGTTGGGTGTAACAATGTTTTTGCCTGAACGCGATCAATACAGCGCTAGCAAACGTAAACTGGACAGCATGATTTCCAGCCTATACGGCGGCCGGATTGCCGAGGAATTGATTTTCGGCTGGGAACAAGTTTCCACCGGTGCTTCCAACGACATCGAACGTGCTACCGAGTTGGCCAGAAACATGGTCACCAAATGGGGTTTGTCGCAACGTCTTGGACCATTGGCCTACAGCGAAGAAGAGGGCGAGATTTTCTTGGGTCGTTCCGTTACACAGCATAAATCGGTTGCTGAAGAGACTTCGCATACCATAGATGAAGAAATCCGGTCTATCATTGATAGAAATTATGAGAGAGCGGAAACGATACTGAAAGAAAACGAAGACATTCTGCATGCAATGGCAGATGCCTTGATGAAATACGAAACCATCGATAAATATCAAATCGATGATTTGATGGAAAGAAAGCCGGTGAGAGAGCCAAAAGGTTGGGACGACACCCCATCTTCCAGCGGCGGTATCAAAAGCGATCATTGGGATCAAAAAGATACCGACCCATCGATCGGAGGCGCGGCCGAGCAAGGCTGATGCTATAACGGCAAAAGCGAGAGAGGCTCCGGCCTCTCTTTTTTTTGGGATTTAGTTTAGAGAGTTTTGAGCATGGCAAAAAAATATTTTGGCACCGACGGTATTCGCGGCAAAGTTGGCGAATACCCCATTACTGCGGACTTTATGCTGAAGCTGGGCTGGGCGACGGGCAGAGTGTTTGCCAAGGAAGGTAGTGGCTTTGTATTGTTGGGCAAAGACACGAGGATTTCCGGCTATATGTTCGAATCAGCGCTTGAAGCGGGTTTGTCGGCGGCTGGTGTGGATACCCGCTTGTTGGGACCTATGCCTACCCCAGGTATCGCATACTTGACTCGAACCCTACGAGCCAAAGCCGGTATCGTAATCAGTGCTTCTCACAATCCATATTACGACAACGGTATCAAGTTTTTTTCCGTGGACGGCGCCAAATTGCCAGACGACGTAGAACACCAGATTGAACAGTATCTGGATACACCAATGACTACGGTCGAATCGGCAAAACTGGGTAAAGCCAAACGGGTGAGCGATGCCGCCGGCCGCTACATTGAATTTTGCAAAGCAACCGTGCCACCGCAATTGGACTTTAAAGGTATGCGGATCGTCATCGATTGCGCCAACGGCGCGACTTACCATATTGCGCCGCATGTATTCAGCGAAGTCGGTGCCGAGGTGGTTACGATTGGTGCTGAACCGGATGGTTTGAATATCAACGACGAATGCGGGGCGACCAAACCGGAGAATCTGGCCGCTAAAGTCCTCGAGTTTCGTGCCGATCTGGGCATAGCGCTGGACGGCGACGGCGACCGGATTATTATGGTCGATCACAAAGGCGAAATTGTCGATGGCGACGAGTTGATTTACATCATTGCTAAATCTCGCCTAGATGAAGGTAGATTGTTCGGCCCGGTAGTGGGTACTTTAATGTCAAATTTGGGTATGGAGCATGCATTAAAAGCTTTGGGTGTACCTTTACTGCGCGCCAAAGTTGGAGACCGTTATGTAATGGAAATGTTGTCCGAACACAAAGGCATGTTGGGTGGCGAAGGATCCGGTCATATCATTTGTTTGGATAAAACGACTACCGGGGATGGAATCGTTTCCGCTTTGCAAGTATTGGCGGAAATGCAACGTACCGGCAAAAGTCTGAACGAGCTTAAATCCGGTATGAGCAAATATCCTCAGGTGCTGGTTAACGTCAAAACCGATAAAAAAGTCAAAATAGAAGAGATCGATAGCATCAAAAAAGCCGTCGAAGCGGTAGAGAAAAAGTTGGGCGACAAAGGCAGGGTATTACTCAGGTCCTCCGGCACCGAGCCCTTAATCAGAGTCATGGTGGAAGGGGTTGACGACGACGACGTGAACAGGTTTGCCAATCAACTAGCGGCTGATGTCAAGAAAGCGATTCCGGCTTGAACTAATGGGTCTAAGTCGATATGATATGCGGTCTTATTTAGCTCGGAGGATGTAATGCGTCGGTCTTTAATTATGGGTAACTGGAAAATGAACGGCTCTCGGGAAGATGGGCAAAAACTTGCTCAAGCTTTAGCCGATGGTCTTGGTAGCGTTGAGCAAGAAGTTGCGGTTTGCGTACCATTCGTCTATTTGTCAGATATTCGTAACGTCCTTGCCGCATCGCCTATCGCTCTGGGTGCGCAAAACGTTGCCGATCAGGCTTCCGGTGCATACACTGGCGAAATATCGGCGGCAATGCTGAGCGAAGTCGGCTGCAAATATGCATTGGTCGGCCACTCCGAGCGTCGCAGCTATTACGGCGATACCAATGAATCGGTTGCCAAACGTTTTTGCCAAGCCTTGAGCAAAGGCGTAGTACCTGTGCTGTGCGTAGGCGAAACACTGGAAGAGCGCGAACAAGATAGAACATTTCAAGTCGTTGACGAGCAATTGGACGCAGTGATTGCCGCCGCAGGCATCGAAGCGTTTGAAACCGCAGTGATTGCCTACGAACCGGTTTGGGCTATTGGAACCGGTAAAGTGGCGACCGATGAACAAGCACAAGAAGTACACAAGTACATTCGTCAACGGATTGCCGATAGAAATCCGGTAATCGCGGAAAAAGTACAAATTTTATACG
>CAZGUM010000315.1:0-3450 GCA_964529085.1 uncultured Methylomonas sp.
TCAACACCATCCAGGATGTGTATCTCGACCAGAGCATCACGGTGGCGTAAGAAACAAAACCTCCGAAGTCGAAAGGCTTCGGAGGTTTGCTTTTGGCGAAAACTGAACAGCTGTAGGATATATCTTTAACTGAATCGCTATTTTTTATCAACCCTTTTCCCGTCCTCTTGCTCGTCCTTGAAATTTCTGTTATCGGCGGTGTGCTTCTCTTTTGAGACTTATTCGAATAAAGTACGATTCTTATTTCGGTGAAGTTCACATACCTTTTTCATTATATCAAGCACGTAACCCGAATTGCTGAACATACTTTGCCAGTTCAATGCCTGATATTGCTCTTATCATTCCGCTACTCTGGCAAAACTGCAAACACTCAATGGTAAAATCTCCAGTTGTCACCAAAAAACCTTGTTTTATACTTTTATCATTTGAGATTGCGCCAAAAAAATCTCTTGCCGCATGAACAGATACATTTCCACGATAACGTTTGCATTGTGCGGCTACTCGCTCTATGCCATTGGATGTGTTTCGGGTAGAAAGCACGTCAATTCCACCATCGTGACTTTTACCAGTAACTTTAACATTGGGGTAGCCAAAGTAATGCATTAATTCTCTGACCAATTCTTCAAATTCAGATGGCTTAATTTCATACAACTTTTCTCGAATCTCTGACAGACTCATTGACTGCCAAATCTTGACATCAATAATTGGTTTTTTAGACACTTCCACATTTTTCACTCCAAATATTTCCAACCAATCATTGACAGAAAACAATTCATCAACACCTTCTTCTGCTAAACCATCGACAATTTTTTCAAACAAGATTCCCTTTTCATGAAGTTTCTGGCGAATACGGTCGTCAACCGTATCTTTCATCCAATAGGAGTAAATATTGACACCTTTCGTTTGCCCACGCCGATGAACTCTGTCTTCGGCTTGCCACATCACAGCAGGATTCCACCAGTGGTCGAAATGCACAACATAAGATGCTTCTGTTAAATTTAATCCTTCCCCACCTGAGCGGACTGACGCAATTAAAACTGGGACATCTTTTCTCTTCTTGAATTTTTCAATTTCATTTCTGCGAACAGCGTCTGTTTGTCCGCCTACAATTTTTGCTACGCCATAAGGTTCGAGGAGTTTTTCGAGTTTGCTTATACCTTCATCAACGTATTGAGAGAAGATAATAACTTTCTCGCCATTTGCAATTATTTCTTCGATTTGCTCTTTAAGCGATTCTGTTTTGGGGCTAGATGATTTTCTAGGCGCAAAATTACATATTTGCTTTAATATCGTTAATTTGGCAAAAATATGCTGTTTCGTAACTTTATCTCCAAGAGCAGACAACTCATCACGTATTCCTGCTTCTGCCTGCCTGTATGCAATACCTTGTTCCTCGTCAAGTTCGAGTTCAATAGGCTCATAAATCTTTGGAGGCAACTCAGGCATAACTTCTTTCTTGCGGCGGCGAAGAAAGTATGGCTTAATTCTTTCTTGTATTTGTTCAGGGCGAAGATCAAAGGAAGTCAAATAGCCAGGATATACAAATTCAAAAATGGATGCTAAATCTTCAATTTTGTTTTGAACTGGCGTACCAGTTAATGCCCAACGTCGCTTTGGTTGTAATTGCTTTACGGCTCTAAAACGCTTACTTTTCATATTCTTAATGTGATGGGCCTCATCCAAAACAACAACATCGAAGTGTACCAAACTGTTCTTTTGCAAAATACCGTTTTCGATATCGCTTTTCAACATATCATAGGTCGTTACATAAACGTGCATAGGAGTTTCCCAAAGGGATTTCCTAACCTCCTTTTGCGGACTACGAATAAGATACGAGGTTAATTCTGGAGCCCAATCATCAAGATGACGTTTCCACTCATACAAAACACTTGGCGGACACAAAATAAGAACATGATGAACTTTAGTCTGCTGAATCAAAATCTTCAATGAAACTGTTGTCATAACTGTTTTGCCTGTACCCATGTCGTCAGCCAGCAAAGCGTGTTCATTATCCATCAGAAATTTAATGCCTTGCCACTGATAAGGATAAGGCGGATTTGGCAAAAACAGGTTTTCAGATTCACCAAAAGTTAAGGGCGGTTGCAGTACAGCAAAAAGTAAATCCCATATTGAAGGCATAGGCTGTTCAATTTTAGATTTCCTTCTTCGTTTCTTAGTCTCAAAAAAAGCGCCTTCCCTTCTTTGATCCTTCGATTTTTCCAATTTCTGCTCAGGAACATTGTCGTTTTTAGGCATTGCAATTTTTTGCCAATGTTTATCTGCGTAATTCATACCAAAAATGCTTATTTTGCCAAATGTTAATTCTTCAAACAGGTTGGGGGAAATCTTTATTGCAGTTTCAATTCGAGAATCGAATAGGTTTACCGTAACTGATTGGAAATAAATGTCAATGCCATGCAAACTCATTTGCATTGTAGGATTGGCATCCATCGATTGAATACTGCTTTTAAGGGGAATAAGAGCAGAAGCCACATCGTAATTTGGTTGTGGAATCCTTGCTTCTTCAGAATATAAACTTATCTCCCACCCAACTCCTATTTTATTAGTCTCGTCCCACAATTCAGGATATTCAAAGTTAGCGGTTATAGGTTTTGAAATCTTGGGTCGAGGCAGTCTTGAAAGTTCTTTTGCAATACTTGTCCGAAGGTCAGGCACTTTTCTTTACCTCGCCCAATCCAACTCTGTGAACTTCCTGTAATGCAAGCCTGAGTCTTTCAAATGGTTCTAATAAATCATGTTTCTGCATTACAGGAGTAAGAATTGTTTGTGCAAATGCTAGTTCATTCTGAAAGTTTCGATGTGAATAGAAAGTTACTGGCTTAATTCCGTCACTTGCTTGTGCTCCACTTGAATGAATAAGAATTACTGGAGTGGAAACAAGAGGCCTTACAGCAATCAAGTAGTTATCTTTTGTCAAAACAACACTGAGTTTTTCTTTTGTTGCTTTTACCAGAGGCGCACAAATCAACTCTCCATAAACATAATCTTTCAAGGACGCGCCATATAGTATTTGTTGTACTTGTGTTGGTTTTATTGGGCTTGTGACTCTAAACTCAAAAGGTCGAGTCTCTATGTCCGTAGTCAATATGCCGCCTCTTATTGAGCCGTCGGAAAAGATTGCTACTTCTATAAATGCCAAACGAATCTCCTGAGTGTCTGCCATGTTACCTTCCTTTTGCTTCTGTTTTTATTGTAGCGTTTGTGTTGGAGAGAGCGCGCCAATAAATTGCGTGAGGCGAGGACAAATGCCAAATAAAACAATATGCTTCGGTATAATCCGATGTGTGGGAATTCATCTTTGATTTCCCGCGATTTTGCCTACTATACAGCCAATCTGTTATTTTGACAATAATCTTCCCTCAAAGGACTCTCCC
Source organism: uncultured Methylomonas sp. (assembly GCA_964529085.1). Lineage (GTDB taxonomy): Bacteria > Pseudomonadota > Gammaproteobacteria > Methylococcales > Methylomonadaceae > Methylomonas. The sequence continues at coordinate 3,396 of CAZGUM010000315.1, forward strand.
CATGCCTCGTTCTGACCAGGGTGTCAACCGTGACCGTTACCTGCTGATCCCACGC
>CAZGUM010000316.1:0-3440 GCA_964529085.1 uncultured Methylomonas sp.
AATTGTATTCTCATTCTCTCTCTCAAACATGTCAAAGCATGTCATGATTTCCAATGTAAAATGAATACATTTTATCGTGTTATCTCTTGATTGACTTGGTCATGTTGTCAGAAATGTCAAAATCAAATGGACCCTGCGGTGCCAGTGAAATTTGTGTGTCTAAAAAATAGGGCACAATACCCTAATTATAAATAACTGCATCAGTGAAAAAAAAACTAAGCCGAACAGTGTGCGTTTGCTGTATTTTTATTTGTGAAATGGTGAAAAAATGCTATCTTTGTGAGTCTCCCCTGCCTGTTTCTTCCCACCAACACATGCTATTATCGCTCCCTGCTCCAATGGTGACCTTCCTCTGCAGAAGAAATGATAGAGATGTCCCTGTGTCTACCAACATTGGGGTTTGCTGTGCCCACTTTGAGCCCCATGAAGGGAAGTTCAGGTTCACCAAGAAGTCCCCTCCTATCCCAATGGGATATCAGGTTCTCTTAATATAACCAAGTGTGAGAGTATTATAACTAACCTTTGTCTGACAGGAGTTTGAACAAGTCCAAACACCAGGGAAAAGGAAGAGAATTGAAAGGAAAAGCAACACAGAATGGGTTCCAAAGCAGAGCACCTACAAGAAAAGAAAAAGAGAAGAGAATTTAGAGAAGAAAGTTGATGAATTCCAAGGAAAGCTTCAAGAAAAGGAAAGAGAGTTGCAAATGAAAAATATTGAATTGCTTTGGCTGAAGGGCAAGTTGGAGGAGAAGGAGAAGGTGGAGAAGGTGCATGTACCATTCACTGGCTTGAAAATAACAATGAGCTCCATGGAAGAGAGAGCTGCTTGGGTGAGATTACCATCAGCAATGCACTACCAAATGCTTCTTGCAGAACTTGCTCCATATCTTCCAGATCACAATGCACTCTCAAAATGTGCACAGCTTCAATTTGATCTCTTCTTCTTCATCTTGAATAGTGGCCTATCTCTCAACAAAATCAAAGATTTTCTCTTTGTTGATGGCATACCTCTTCCTTATTCAACTCTCCATGACTGCTTTGATAAGATTCTTGATGGGTTTGCAAGGTGGGGGAGATCTAAAGTGAAATTTTTATCAACTGAAGAATGGCTTCATGACTTATCTCCTATCTATGAGAATGAAAAGTATATGGCTTATCGAAAGCACTACTTTATCTTTGTGGATGGGACAATCATTCAAACATTTGACTCTTCTGATTGTGAGGGAAGTCGCTCTCTCTGGAATGTCAAGCACAAATGCCCTTCTTTCATTTTCTTTGTTATGGTCACACCTACTGGAAGGATTGTCTATCTTTCTGAACAAATGTGCAATGGAAAGATGCATGACAAGACACATTTTGAGAGAGAGAAGGTGGGAGAGAAGTTAGAAGAGAGATATAAAGAGGAAGAATTGGAAGATGGTTGGACCTTTGCTATTGGAGGGGACAAGGGCTATCCTTTCATTTCAATTCCTAAGGGTTGGAAGCTCTACATTACCAAGAGTGGTGAAAATTCCAAAGATGTCAATGAGGAGGGGGTAGAGAGTGGAGAGCCAATTAAGAAAGCAAAAGCAGAACATGTAGTTCTTGATCCTGGGATAGCAAGGTTGAGAGGAGTGGTTGAGAGAGTGATTGGGAGAATCAAAAGTTGGGAGATATTTGCCTCAAAATATTATTGCTCTAATGTGAAAAGAGTTAAAAAATTGGTGGAAATTGTTTGTGGGATCATAAACTGGTCCTTTGAAATGCAAATCATTGAAAAGTTGTAATGTCAATCAACAAAGATTGGTACCTTCTAGAAAATTCCTCTTCATAAATCCTTTTTAATCTCCATTCTTCCTTTGCAAAATCACTTAAACAAGCTATTTCTGGTGGATATTGTATTTCTTTTCGACTTCTCTTCCTTGGAGGACTGGAACACCCTCTCTTCTTTCGAGCTTGTTGAGTGTTATGGATTACACACTCAGAATCTGTAAAAAATGTACTTAAGATGATCTTGAATAAGTTCAAACACAGAAATACCATGAGATACAGGATTTGAATGATGGAGAGAATGATCTGAAATAGGATCTGAATGAAGGAGAGAGTGATCTGAAGAGGCTGATGGAGTTGTAGGCCTATTGGGAGGAGAAAGAATGATCTCATCAGAGGGTGGAGGAATACTATGAAGAGGAAGAGGATTTGGAGAAGGGACATTCTCAGAATGAGTTTGTTGTGAGGAGGGTTGTTGAGATAATTGAAGGGACAGTCCTTCCGAAAGAGAAGGAAGGTTAAGGACAGGTTTCTGACATCCTTTGTGAAGCAGACAGTGTAGCACTCCTTGATTGAGGATTGCCCCATGAATTTTTTGGACACAGTTGTGATGATAGACGCGCCCACAGCCAGAACAAGTTACCAGATATTTTTTTGCACCTTTCCGACCCTGGCAAACACATATCCTCTCAGTTTTCCTCTCTTTCTTCTTGGGTGGTTCAAGGATGAGAAGAGGAGGCTTACCACCCTCTCCACTTGGAGGAGGTTGACCAAAACCATCAAGAATGCCATGATATGTGATGGAACCCTTCGCTTCTTCAAATACAATCATACCTGGGTCTCCAAATCTTGACATCTTTCGTTTCCGACTCAAAATCCACTTTGGTGCTGGTGTTGGTGGAAGGTAATGTGTCAAGAGGAAAACTGCAAGAAGCAGAGCGGCTACGTGCTTACACTTATTATGTGCATGCTTTCTAGCAAGACAAACACAAGAGGAAGAGAGTATAGAGGTGCAATCAGTTGAAAACGTTGTATAGTACCAACCACTGCAGCTTTTCTGCCGATGGACCAATCCTGAAACCAACCAATTTTTTTCGGACGTGGTGACAAACTGAAGGCCCATACAGTTCCTGCAAGCAACAAGAAGTTTTCCACATCGAAAATTCTGTGCGCCACTGATATAGGAGCTAATAAGTTCCTCAGAGAGAGACAGAAAGGAGAAAGTTGAAGGCACGAACGACATCGGCGAGAGAACGAAAATACAGTTAATCAGAAATAGGGCCTATTTAGAAAATAGCGCGTTTCGCTATTTGGCCGCAAGGTCCATTTTGATTCCATTTTTCTGCCACCACGACCTACCTTCGAGCGCATCGCACTACATTCTCGAAGGTTAGATGGGAAGCCAGGATTCCTATAAGTCGTAATATCTTTAAAAGGAAATTTTTTGTTTTGTTTACTGAAAATCGGATTCCGTTCAGTAAAATTTTGGCCGTTCGGATTCTTATAAGCAAAATAAGCGAAACGATTTTCTTTTTTGTTCGTTCTCTCGTCTTTGTTTTATCTTTTTTGAGAGGAAAAAGGTGACTTTGAAAGGGAGAGGAAAGAGAGAATGTGAAAGAGAAGAGTGAGAAAAAGTAGAGTGAGAGAGAACGAGTGTGAAAAAGGAGAGAATGAAAGAAAGAGAGAAAGAG
>CAZGUM010000317.1:0-3428 GCA_964529085.1 uncultured Methylomonas sp.
AAGCTTAAATATCTTTGATAATCAGCGTCTGGTTATCCAGACTGATCTGTACGGGTTTATGCGCCGCCTGTTTCAAGTCGTCGCTGATCTGATAAATACCGGCTATCGAAATCAATTCCGCCTGCAAATCCGAGCAAAAAATCCGGCTGTTAACATCACCCAACACGCCGGCCAGCGCCCGTCCGCGCAAGGATCCGTAAATGTGAATATTGCCTTCCGCCATGATTTCCGCGCCAGCACTAACGGTTGCAGTGACGATCAAATCGCCTTTCGCATAAACCCGCTGCCCGGAACGAATCGGCTGAGTAACCAATTTATTCTCTACCGACTGATTGGCTGGTTTTTGTTCTTCCGGCGCGGGAGTCGACAACGTTTTTGCCGGCGTTTTGTTGACCAGGGGCGCGTTACTGCCATGCAGCGAGTGTTGCGGGAGATTCATCGCCAACGCATCGCCGTTTTGTTTTTCGTTACCGCCGCGAATCCCCACCGGCATAAAACCGTGCCGACGCACTAAGCCGACTAATTCGACAAAGTCAATAGCCAAATTTTGCGCATTGAGCTTTTGCAGATCGATGAGTAACGGCGAATTTTTAAAAAACTCGGGGGCTTGCACCACCTTTTCCTGAAGGTGCTGATCGATGAGAGCGATGTCGTTACTGGCTAACAGCAGCACTGGCACCGTCAAAGAGGTACTTTTAAACTCCAAAGCTGTTTTTTGTGAAGTAGGTGCGCCGGTTGACATCGAGTATGGAAAATCAGCTGCTGAATGCTTGAAATACTATCATTTTCCGTGACAAAAAGCACAGATCCTTACAGTAAAAACAGGGTTGCCAAACCCAAAAACGCCATGAATCCAACCACATCGGTCACGGTGGTAAGCAAGACCCCACCTGCCAGCGCCGGGTCCACACCAATCTTGTCCAGCAATACCGGAATCGCCACCCCGGACAGAGCCGCACATACCAAATTGATCAGCATCGCCACACCCAGCAACACCCCAATGTGCGAATTGTGAAACCACAGACCGGCCACCACCGCAACAACTACCGCCCAGACCAGGCCGTTCAGCAAACCGACCGACACTTCTTTAAACAATAAGCTCATGGCGTTACTGGTCGTTACCTGTCTAAGCGCCAAGCCCCTGACGACCAAGGTCAGTGTCTGACTGCCGGCAATCCCGCCCATACTGGCAACAATCGGCATCAATACCGCCAATGCAACAATCTGCTGAATAGCGTTTTCGAACAAATCGATAACCGACGCCGCCAAGAACGCGGTAAGTAAATTCACGCCCAACCATAGCGCCCGTCGCTTGGCGCTACTGAATACCGGGGCGAACATATCCTGCTCTTCACTCAAGCCCGCCATGCTCATCAAGGAATGATTGGCTTCATCCCTGATCAGTCCCACGACATCGTCGATAGTGATGCGTCCCAGCACTTTGCCGTCATCCGCCAGCACCGGAGCCGACAGCAGCTTTCTTCGCTCGAATAAACCCGCCACATCGCGACTGGACATGCCATAAGGAATGCCGGTAGCACGCGCATCCATAATCGACTCTACCTTGGTGTGCGGATCGTGCGTCAGTAACTGATTAATCGGCAACAAGCCCTGAAACTGCTCTTTGCGATCCACCACGATCAAACTATCGGTGGCAGCAGGCATATTGCCGCGCAAGCGCAAATAGCGCGTTACCACATCCAGAGTCACGTCGGCGCGAATAGTTAATACATCGTCCGACATCAGGCCGCCCGCAGTATGCTCGTCATAGCTAAGCGCTTTTTCGATGCGATTACGGTTGTGCACGCCGATGGACTCCATCACTTGCGAAAGCAAGGGCTCCGGCAACACATGCAATAAATCCACCATCCCCTCGGCGCCCATCGACTCGGTGGCGGCTATCAAATCCTTTCTGTCGGTAACCTTCAGCAGACTGCTGCCCACTTCGACATTGACTGCAACCAGAACATCACCGATCACACTAGGCGGAATGACGGCCCACAGCTTCGCTCGCTGTTCCGGTTCCAGCGCCTCCAAAATATGCGCAGCTTCCGCCGGATACAAGGAACGGACCAAATTTCTAATCTCGATTAGAGAACCGCTCGCCAACGCTTCCGTCGCGCGATCTATTAGATGCTCGGTGTTTTCAAGCTTTGCTGCTGATGTCATGGGTAAAAACCAAGAAATTGGGCTAGACAATTGCGTTAACGCAATTCCCGATGCCTGACGATAACGTTAGGAGTAATGCCTTGAAAATGCTTACTCAATGCTTCAACCAGATAAACCGAACGATGCTGGCCGCCGGTACAACCGATCGCTATCGTTAAATAGCTGCGATTATCCGACTCGAATCGCGGCGCCCAACGCCCGATGAAATAGCCTATATCATGCAGAAACTCCTTTACTATGGCTTCGTTCTGCAAAAAATCGATAACTTCGGCATGCTTGCCGGTCAATCCCCGCAACTCCGGCGCCCAATACGGATTGGGCAGACTGCGGGCATCGAACACAAAATCCGCGTCTAGCGGAATACCGTATTTAAAACCAAAGGACTGGAACAAAATCGACAAGGAGCTCTTGCCCTTCTCGCCCAGCCGGTTTTTCAATAAATCCCGTAACTGATGATAATGGGTATAACTGGTATCGATGACAATATCGGCACGAGTCGCCACCGGCCGCAGCATTTCCCGTTCTATTTCCAAAGCCTCGCGCAACGGCCGGCTTTCGGTAGTCAACGGATGACGGCGGCGGGTTTCGCTGTAACGCTTCAGAATAATATTCTCGTCCGCCTCCATGTAAACCAGTTCGCAATCGATACCCTTATCGCGAATGGATGCCAGACTATCCGGAAAATCCGCCAGCTTCTGATTACGGTTCCTGGCATCGATACCGATGGCGGTTTTACTGTAGGTTTCCTGATCTTTCAGCATGACATGATCGACAAAATCCTCCAGCAAAGTCACGGGAAGATTATCGATACAGTAATAGCCGCAGTCTTCCAAGGTATCCAATGCGATACTTTTTCCCGACCCCGATAATCCGCTGACGATGACAAGTTTCATATCCAAATCGATACAGAGCGAAAACCGCGCTCACTCTGTATCGCTTAACCTCAAATTAACGATGGTTCTGATTTTTTTCTTTATGTTTGACAATTTGTCTGTCGAGCTTGTCGACCATACTGTCGATAGCCGCATACATATCTTCTTGTACATCTTCGGCATACAGTTTGGCTCCGCTGATTTGCACGGCCGCTTCGGCTTTTTGCTCCAGCTTTTCAACGGTCAAAATGACATGAACATCAACGACGTTATCGAAATGACGTTTGATTTTGCTAATTTTTTCATCAACATAGGCTTTTAATGCCTCTGTAACTTCTACGTGATGACCTGTGATACTGACTTGCATGGAATACTCCTGTTTTTAAA
>CAZGUM010000318.1:0-3426 GCA_964529085.1 uncultured Methylomonas sp.
GAGGATATGAAGGTAATGCAGTATTTTCTTTTTCTTTTTTCCTTTTTTCTTAAAATTTTTTTTATTTAGTTCACCGTGGAGTTGCTCCGGTGAATTCAGACTCAAGGATCAGACTCAAGGTCAAAACACCCAACTATTAAGAGATCTGTTTCCGCTTTTTGTACATTAATCTAACAACTTTTTGCGCTGATCATTTTGTTGTTATTAAGTTTTGTTCAATTCCCACTTCCCAAGGAGTTATAAGGTCCCCAACACCACTACCTATCTCATTTTTGAAATAAAAAAAAATGGATTGAATGAAAGTGGGGTGTACAGTTCCCAGCGCATATATTCACCTCACAAGGAACATTTTCTCTTTATCAACCACCCCTCAATTATGAAGTGTCAATGAGATACAGGGTCCGCAATATCACTCTTTTTTCATCAAAAATCTCACAAGTCCATACACCTTCCTTATATGGAAGGTGACTCTTCGTTTGTGATGACGTCATCATAGGAGAAAGTGAAGAAGTTGAAAGGAATGGCACCACCAAAGAGAAAGAACAAGAGGAGGAAGAGACTCACTTTCCATGAGAAGAGATGGAATCCTTCACATCAGAAGTCGAAAGAGAAGAGTGAGATTGGAAGTTCAGAAGAAGATGAAGTCCAAGTAAGTGAAAATGAAGGAGAACTTGAAGAGAAAGACAAAGGTGATCAAGAAAGTGACCAAAACAGCAGTGACAGTGAAGAGAAAAAGGAGGAAGAGGAAGAGGAAGAAGAGGAGGAAGAAGATGAGAGTTTACTCCTCTTGACAAGTGAAGAAGAAAGAAAGGATGAAGACTGGACACCACCCTCTTCTTCTCATTCAAGTACATCATCAAGAAAGAGAAAAAGATCAGCAGAGGAGAAGAAAGAGAAAGGGGAATATCTTCAGCAACAGGAGAAGAAAGAGGAGAGTGAAAAGAGAGAAGAAGAGGGTTGTAGTAGTAGTACTGAGGAAGAAGATTGTAGTTTTGAGCTTCCACCAAATGATTTGGGAAGGACCTTAGGAGCAAAGATGATGACCCCTCCCAAAGTACTCTCCAAAATGCCTCATCTTCAGAAAACTACTTCTTCTTTGGATGACATCCTGAAGGATATGGGAGAAGAAAGAAAGAAGAAAGTTGCAGAAAAGGAAAGGTTTGAAGATGCAGGTTGGAAAAGAATTGATGACTTAGGAAAGTGGAAGTGGACTTACCACAAAGTGCCAAGTGATAAGAAAGAGTTGATGATAGATATGGAAGGACAAGGCAGAAAATGGATATCAAGTTTGAAAATCTTCTCCATCTACTTCTCAGATGAGCTTCTTTCCTATTTGTTGGAACAAAGAGAACCTGAAATGGCTCAGCATTGGTCACCAAGTGGATATGGATTGACACTGAATCTTCAAATGATCAAACAGGTATGTCTCTCTGAAGAGACATATTTTCTAATTCTACTCTCTTCTCACTCCTTTTTTTTCTCCTTCTCTGAACCTTATAGATGCTTGCCTACTCAATCTACATTATTGGGACAAGGAAGGTTCTACCACATGAAGGAAAGAAAAATCAACATTTTCTCAGAGATGCCTACAAAGATGCAAGGAACTATTTTCTTGGAAAATGTGCCTCTTCTTCTGCTTCTACTTCTACTTCAAGTTCATCAGAAAGTGTTTACTCTTCTTCTTCTTCTTCCTACTCTTCCTCTTCCTCTTTTTCTACAGCAGCAGGAGTAGAAGTTCCTTCTTCTCTCGATACTCTTTTGGATGAGACTATGAATTCTCTTTGTACACCTCCATTATTGTGTCCCACATATGGGTCTGATGCCACTGATTCTGCTACATCTGCTTTTGCACTTCCACCTCTATCAAAGATCCTTGGTTATGAAAAAGCTGCATATCTTTATGGCCACTTCTATTTCAACATCTACAAAGATGAAGAGAAGGGAAAACTTGATGAAATGTGGTTGAAGCCTGTCATTCAAATTGGAGAAGTGGTAGCAGGAGATGAGAAGTTGTACCACTACACAGCACACCATATGAATACACGAGCAGTACCTCAAAAGAAAGATGTAAGTAGCAGCAGAGAAAAGAAAGTGTTGTTGTCTGATCAGCAGCAGCAGCAGTAACATTTTTTTAAAAAATATAGGTTGGACTTTGGATCTATGAGCTAACTGGACGTTTACCAAGTGGAGATCCTCTTCTTCTTTATTGTGCACTGCAGAACACAAACAAGAAGTTGAAAGAGTCCACTCCTGTCAAAGTTCCTGTTTCTGCATGGATCAATATCATTAAAAAGAAGGTTTATATTTTTGTGTACTTTGTTTTTTGTTTCTCAAAATTTATGCATCAAGGGACATCCAAACACACTTTTGATTTTTGACTCCTACTACTTCTCTGCTGAAACTCGTCAAATGATTCTCCAAAACAATATCAAAGTGTGTGCTGCTGTCACTCCTACAAAATACCGTGATCCAGTGAAGATGGTGGAGAAATGGATTCTTCAGCCTGGTGATATTGCTGCAGTCTTCAATGAGCCACACAGAGAATTCATTTTGGGTTATTTTAATCCAGATCCTCAGGTATAATTTCAACTCTTTTTCAGAGAAATTTATCTTATCTGCATATACATAGGTTGGAAAGAAGTTCATTTGGAGCAACACCATCATTTCCAAAGGATATGACAGCAGGAAGGCTTCTTCAACATTGATCCCAGCATATGATCTCTACAATGTTGGCTTTGGAATGTGTGACCAATTAAATAGGTATACAGAGCAGCAATTTACTTAGCTTATGATATTTCATTTGAACTTTTCATTTTCTAATCTGTGTTTTCTGATCATTATATATTGAAGGTCATTAAGACAGAAGAACTTCCCTTACAGACGTGGAAATGCTGCCAATGAAGTTGGCAGTGATTTGAAAAGATATTTTGACTTCATTTTTTCTTGTGTTCTGCAAAACACTTTTAAGATCTATCTCCATTTTAATCACATCCAATGTGATAGGGAGTCTCTCAAGGAGTTTTCTTCTTTCTGTGTTGCTCTTTCTGAGGAGTTGTTCAAATCAACTCTTTGAGTTAGTTTTGAGAAAGGAAAAATTCTCAAATTTGTTTTCTTCTTTCTTTTCTTTTTACATAAAAAACAAAAAAATCTAAATAAAAATCTAAAAACAAAAAAAATCATTTCAAAAAGAAAAAAAGCAAAAAAAAGAAATGAAGTGATTTTTTTTTCCATTTTTTTTTATTTTTGTCTTTTTTAAATCTCTCATTACATTTTTTTAAATTTTTTAAAAGAAAAGAAAATCACTCACTCTCTCTCTCTCTAAACCATCAAGCAACACCACCACAAATCAAAGCAAGAGACAGAGAGCCACACCCCTCGAAGGAACCCCCTCGAAGGTTTTTACCCCCTCGAAGGAACCCCCTCGAA
>CAZGUM010000319.1:0-3422 GCA_964529085.1 uncultured Methylomonas sp.
CGGACTCGATGCCAAGGGCATCTTGGCGAAAATTGAAGCGGCTTGTGCTTAACCAATAAGGTAAGACTATGGACAGATTGAGAAACAAGATTCGCGATATTCCGGATTTTCCAAAGCCCGGCATCATTTTCAAAGATATAACACCGCTGGTCAAAGACCCGGCAGCATTACGCCTGACGGTACATCAATTACTGCATCCGTTTTTGGACCGCGACATCACCGCAGTTGCCGGCATGGAAGCGCGCGGCTTTATTTTCGGCTCCTTAGTCGCATGGGAATTGGGCATACCGTTTATTCCACTCAGAAAGCCGGGTAAATTGCCTTACGATGTACAAAGTGTATCTTACGACCTGGAGTATGGCTCGGCGGAACTGGAAGTGCATATCGATGCGGTGGACAGCAGCGATAAAGTTTTACTAATCGACGATTTATTGGCAACCGGTGGCACAGCCAAAGCCAGCTGCGAGTTGATCGAAAAGCTAGGAGCTACGGTAGTGGCTTGCGCTTTTGTGGTGGAACTGGATTTCCTGCAGGGGCGGGAGAAACTGGAAAATTATGAAGTGCATTCCTTGCTGCACTATTGAGAAATACTACAGAGACGCATCCCTGCGTCTCGTCAAACAAAATTAACGGTGTTTATGCCGTCTTTTTTTTTTACTAATCTGATCCATTTTGTCCGAGGCTTTTTCAAACTCCAAAGCCGCCTTATCGAACGACGAAGACATGCTATCGAACGCGGCGCCATTGGGCTTCGCACTACTGGGATTCGCCTCTATGGTATTTTGTACATGCCCTGGCGCCTTTTTGCCGCTATCGGATTTTGGCTTTTGCACGCCGTTATTTTCTTTAGGTTTAGCCGGCGCAATTTCACCGACATCGACATCCCCGTCGATATCTAGGTCATAATTGGTAGAGTCGGTTTTACCGTCATTAATCAAGTTTTTGCGATATTGCAAAAATGATTCACGGGTAAACACGTAGGGGTCCAATGCCGCCTCATCGATGAAATTCAGCGCACCTTCGGCATTTGCTCTATCGTTGATACCTTCGACAATACCGGTGCCTGGCACATAAGTACCGGGATTGGCGGCTTTATCCACCACAATTGCGGCGCCATCGCGAACAGTAGTCGGCCCCAAAACCGGCAGCACTAAATACGGACCTTGCTCGACACCCCATACCGCGAGCGTTTGTCCAAAATCCTCGACATTGTTTTGCAATCCCAGTTCGCTGGCCACATCGAATAAACCGAGCAAGCCTACGGTGGAATTGGTCAAGAAACGGCCTGTATCGGAAGCACCTTGTCCAAATTTACCTTGCAGGAAATCGTTTAGTACAACGTTAATACCTTTAAGATTGGTAAAAAAATTGCTAACACCGGTTTGCATAAAATCGGGGGTTACGGTTTTATAGCCATTAGCAATCGGCTTAAGTAAATGCTTATCCAAACCCATGTTAAAACCGTACATGGAACGATTAAAGCCTTCATAAGGATCGGCCGCATCTATCTTGCCCGCGGCAGCGCTGGTGGCCTCCACCGGACGCTGATCCTGAGTAGCACACCCGGTTACCGACAATGCGCTTGAAAATAACACGGCCCACAGCAGGGATGCTTGGCTGTTGCCTTGATAACTGGGGTTATACATTACTGACGATTCCTAACAAACTTATTGTTTTGCGTAACTTTCAATTTTCTCGGTGATTTTGGCGATCAAAGCATCAAAGCCGTCACGGCTTAATACGCTGGTGTAATCCGATCTTTTCAATGCCAAATCACTGACACCATCGGCTATTATATTGATAATCTGCCAGCTATCGTCTTTTTTCTTCATCATGTAATCGAACTTGACATCCTTTTCCCCTGGAATGTGCAAGTTCGTATGGATCACCACACCGCCTCTGCCGGTTTCCTCTTCCGAGGCAAAGGTGAAAGATTCGCCTGAATAGTCTTTAAAATTATGGGCATAGGTGGAAACGCTAAGCTTGCTGAACACGGTTTCCAGCTTATTCTGCTGCTCCGCGGTCAACTCCTCCCATTGCTTGCCGACGACGATCCTGGCGATTTTAGGCAGGTCGTGACTCTTTTTTACCGCCACATCAAGTTTGTCGTAACGCCCCTGGAAACCCAATTCCTTGCCCTGCTTCATCACGCCCAAAAGCTGATTTTGAAACTCATCGACGACCTGCCGAGCGGAGATTTCTTCGGCCATGGTCAATGGAGAAAAACAGACAAGCAACAACAAACTTAAGCTGAAATATACTTTTCTAAACATAGCCGTTATAAAAACCTGTTGATGAGAACAACTACCCAAAGCCTTCTTAGGGTTCAACTTTCACCGGAATTTCAGAAATTGCCGACTTTTTAAAAGAAGCGGTAAACTCAGGCTTTTTCTCGGCAACCATTTCGCCCGAGGTTTTTGGTCCGCGAACCGCAGCCCACAAAGCTTTCAAGGGATGCGCCAAAGTATCCTCAACCGCTGTTGCTTCATAACCGCAGTGCGCCATGCAATTTGCGCATTTAGGATTTTTCACGGTACCGTATTTATCCCAGGGTGTGTCTTCCAGCAACTCTTTGAATGAACCGGCATTACCTTCGTCGGCCAACAAGTAGCAGGGTTTCTGCCAACCAAATACGTTACGGGTTGGATTGCCCCAAGGCGTGCAGTCGTAACTTTGATTGCCGGCCAGATAATCCAGATACAACGACGAGTGATTCAGCTTCCATTTACGAGTTTTACCAATCTTAAAAATACCCCGAAACAGGTTTTTAACGTCAAGCCCCTTAATGAAAACATCCTGCTTGGGCGCGCGTTCATAGCTAAACCCAGGCGCTATTGTTATACCCTCTACACCCAACTCCATCGCGTAATCCAGGAATTCCGCAACTTCTGCCGGCGTTTCACCTTGAAACAGCGTGCAGTTGACAGTAACTCTGAAACCTTTGCTCAAAGCCAGCTTGATAGCTTCGACAGCAATGTCGAAAACGCCTTCTTGGCAAACCGAAGTATCGTGTCTGTCTTTCAATCCGTCGAGATGCACCGAGAACGTCAGATAAGGCGATGGCGTATAATCGTTAATGCGCTTTCTTAACAACAGCGCATTGGTGCAAAGATAAACAAACTTCTTCCTAGCTACGATACCGGCCACGATCTGCGGCATTTCCTTGTGAATCAATGGTTCACCGCCCGGGATAGAGACCATGGGTGCGCCACACTCATCGACAGCAGCCAAACATTCCTCGACTGACAAACGCTTGTCGAGAATATCGTCGGGATAATCGATCTTACCGCAGCCCGCACAAGCCAAATTGCATCTAAACAGGGGCTCCAGCATCAAAACCAAAGGATATTTTTTCACCCCTTTAATTTTTTGCTTGATCAGATAACTACCTACAGCCAATTGCTGACGTAAAGGAACACTCA
>CAZGUM010000320.1:0-3410 GCA_964529085.1 uncultured Methylomonas sp.
CTATTGTAAAAATATCACAGTCAATATTAACAATATACAAATCTGATTTTGCAAAAAAAAACTGGTTAATTTAATAGTAATTCTTATATTTTAATTGTCGACAAAAAATTATTTCTTTTTTAATATGTTTAATTGTTTAGAATGAATAGAAGAGAAGATTTTTTTAAATAGAATTTTTCTTTCGCTATTAAAAACCATTTCTCTAAAGCCTACCATGAACTGAATAATAATTAATATACGTTAATAAGAAATTTCTGCTTCCCATTTTATACCACTTCATCTTTCTACTAACCCTACTAAGAAAATTCCTTACAAATAGAATCTCCTTCATTCATGGAATATTCGCAAGGAAACCTACCTAGCATCAGCGAAACTTCGATTTAAAATATGTAAAAAGAAGACTGTGATTTTGTGGATAAAACTGACTTTCTCTACAAATTAGTAAAAAGATCAGGGCATTGGTTTTAATCTGGCCCCAGAAGATTTGGAAAAAGCACCATTTGCGATACATTAGAGGAAATATTTCTGGGGGAAAAAGAGACTTTCAAAAATCTGAAAATTGTCACATAGTATAATCTCGATTTCGATAAAATACGCAGCAAGGTGATTCGTTTAACGATGCCGTCTATAGATACTGTTGAAGAATTAGAAATAATATTAATAAGTAAATTAGAATGTATTGGAAGCAAGTATGACATAGATTTGACAAAATGCAAATATTCAATTGCAATGTTCAATAAATTAATTTAAAAGCTAGGCCCTAATTTAGCAATTATAATTGACGAGTATGATCAACCGTTAAACAATTTAATTTTTGACTTGAACGCAGCAGAACCGATTACAAAATATCTTAAAAAATTCTATTCAGTCTTGAAAGATAACTAAGATTTGATTAGATTTTTGTACATTACTGGTGTTGGTAAAATATATTTAAATTAAAATAATTTTATAGTGAATTAACAATTTTCATTTTGATATTTTTTTAACAAGGCAAATTCGCAAAAATGAGTTTATTTTCAGGGTTAAATCAGTTAAAAGACATTTCAAATGATAAAGAATATGCAGGGTTATTGGGCTTTACAGAAGAGGAAATAACAAGCACATTCAATGAACACATTGAGGCCTGGGCTAACCAAAATAAAACCACAAAAGAGAGGATAGTCGAGCAACTAAGAGAATATTATAACGGATATCAGTTTGGTGAGGGAAGTGACGTCAAAGTCTACAATCCTATGAGTGTCATATTAGCCTTGACAGAAAAAGCACTTGATAATTATTGAATATAATCAGGACAAACTGAATTAGTCTTCAAGTTCTTTTAGTAAAAAAAAATTCCAGTAAACAAATTCTAAGATATTTTATATAATGAAAATACCCTCGCAAAAAAAGAATTGTATCCAATCGATTTTAAAGCTATCACTCCAAACGCATTACTTTACTAGACTGGATACAAAACAATAAAATCAGTTTCTCACAGCGGTTGCTATGAATTGACGATTCCAAATCAAGAAATCAGAGAATCTTTGGCAGACACCGGGTTTGACTTCATTCTAAATTATAACAAACCAATATTTGCTGATCTTCTCGAACAGGCTGTCAAATCCATGGAAATAACTGATTTCTAAGCAACTTGGAAACATTTCCAAGAAATAATTTATTCTGCAAATTATTATGTAATTGATAAAAAAATGGACGAATATAGATATGCACAGATTTTTCATAGCTTAGGATATGATAAGTTTGCTCAAAAAATTTAGTCATAGAAAGACATACACAATGCCAGAATTGATCATGTCATTGAAACGGATCAGAATGTAGTTATATTTGAAGTAAAAGTTGATAAAACTATGGACCAAGCCATGAACTAAATGCATGAACGACGTTATGCTGATGCATTCAAGAACAAGGGCAAAGATGTCTATCTGGTGGGAGTGTTAATTTTGCATAGATACTCTGCAGAGCAAGATAGAAATGTAATCGATGAAATCTAAACTTGCATAGAAAAAGCATGACAATCATGCAGCAGTAACAGCAACAATTGAATGTCTCAATTTTTTTTTTTTAAAGATCTTTTTTTCAAATTTGTATTTGATTTTTTTCTTTAATTTGTTGTTTTTTTTTTCTTGTATTTGATTAGGCATATACATCCATAGAACTTTATTAATTATTTCACATTTTTTTTCTATTCCTATTTGTATAACATGAAAAAATATAATTTTATAAAATGAATTTAAAAAATTTTAGTAAAGTTTTTTAATAAATTTTTATCTTCTAACCTAAAAAAATATTTTAAAAATTTAAAAGATTTATTAATAGACATTTCTTAATTAATTAATTAATTAATTAATTTAATAATTTCAATAAAAAAATTCATAAAGACAACAGAGCAATAATAAGAAATGGAAAAATAAAAAAAACCACAGCCAGCAATTTTTTTACCACGGCAATTCAAAATTTTATAAATTCAAAAAGAAATATTAATAAAATATGAAATGATTAAATAATTTCAAAAAAAAAGAAAAAAAAAGAAAAAAACAGACCCAAAAAAAACCTGGGGTATTCCTATACACTCACTAATAACCCATGAAGATTAATAAATAATTAGCATTTAAGGAAATGTATCTAATAATATTTTTATGTATATTGTTTATAAATCAAAATTTTTAATTACGTGTGAGAAACATAATGATATCTGTGCGCATATATAGTATCTAGTTGTTTATTATTTTTAATAGCATGCATAAATGCATATCTTTGTATGCACTTGTATGCACATAGTTATAAACTTACTTCTCAATCACGTTTTCATAAACAATTATTTGAACCTAATACAATTTATTAATAAAATTTAAATTTAAATTTAAATTTATTTACTTCACAAGAGTTCAGAATTTCTAAATAATTAAGAATTAATTATTTAATTATAATGGAAAGATACAGAAAATATAGAGAGCCAAAACCAAAAAGAACTTATTTATTTAAATTAAACAGTAAATTTTAAATATTTTCTTCAAAGATAAAATAAAATTTTGATTTAAAATTTTTAAATTTTAGATTAAATTTTAAGTGATTTAAAAAGATCCATCTTTTATTGAAGATTTAGAAGATTAAACTATTCTACTTGATTTAGAATAAGACTATATTTACGAAATATTTTATGAAAATGCAATTTCTTATGAAATTTGGTATTCTTAAAATTAAATTGATTGAAATTAATCTTTTCCCACATGGTTAGAGTATTCAAATAATAATAAAACCTTTTCAGTTTCTTTAGATAATAAAAAAAATTTTATAAAATCTTCTTGTAACATAACTTTATAAGATTGTATTAATTTAGTTTATTTCATAAAAATTATTTTAAAGTCTAGAAATTCTAAAAGTGATGTTTCTTAAATTTTTAAAATAAATTT
>CAZGUM010000321.1:0-3401 GCA_964529085.1 uncultured Methylomonas sp.
CATCGACGAAGCGGCGGCGTTACAAGCCAAAGCCAGAGCGGAAGAAATGCTCAGCGATAAATCGGGTAAATACGATTACGCGATCGCGCAAGCCGAATTGGCGCAAGCTGTAAACCAATTAAGAACCTTGGAAAGATTAAGAAAACGTGGTGCGTAAACCATTTATTGCGTAAAAATATAAGCCCGATGACGTTGTCGTTATCGGGCTTTTTTTGTTTTAAGGAATAGCAATGTCGATTAAAACCATCATCTTGGCAGCCGGCCAAGGCACCAGAATGCGTTCATCGCGGCCCAAAGTACTGCATGAAATCGCTAATAAAGCATTATTGCAGCATGTCTATGAAACCAGTCTGGCGCTGGAAAACAATCAGATTTTTATCATCTATGGTCACGGCGGCGAAACGGTCAAACAAACCCTAAGCAGTTTGAACGCCACCTGGATCGAGCAAAAACAGCAACTAGGAACCGGACACGCAGTGCAGCAAGCGATCCACCATGTGGACGATCCGGATACTGTCTTGATTCTGTATGGCGATGTCCCGCTATTAAAAGCCAAAACCATCCAAACCTTATTGCACAAGGTCAGCTTGACGTCTTTGGCTTTGCTTACCGTCAACCTGGATGATCCAACCGGCTACGGCCGCATTGTCCGCGACAAAGATCATGCTGTTGTCAAAATTGTCGAACAAAAAGACGCCAACGAAGCGGAATTGCAAATCAGCGAAGGCAACACCGGCATCCTGGCCTGCAAAGGCAGCCAGTTGAAGCAATGGTTGTCCAGGCTGAGCAATAACAACGCCCAAAACGAATATTACTTAACCGATATTATCGAAATGGCCGTGGAAGATGGGCTTAGCGTCGAAACCACTCAAGCCGGTAGCCAGGATGAAGTATTGGGCGTGAATAATCGCAGCCAATTGGCGCATCTGGAGCGAGTTTATCAGCAGGAGCAAGTACAGGCATTGATGGAAAAAGGCGTCACGCTACGCGATCCGGCACGGGTAGATGTGCGGGGCAGTTTTGCCGAGCTGGGCCAGGATATCGATGTTGACATCAACGTGATTTTCGAGGGCAACAATAGCATAGGCTCCAACGTCAAAATCGGTCCGAATTGCCTGATTAAAAACGCCAGCATCGCGAATGATGTAGAAATCCTCGCGAATAGCGTGATCGAAGATGCAATGGTCGGCGTCGGCAGCCGCATAGGTCCGTTCGCCCGTCTACGTCCGCAAACCGAACTGGCCGACCATGTACATATCGGCAATTTCGTGGAAATCAAGAAATCCACCGTCGCCGCCGGCAGCAAAATTAATCATTTAAGCTATATTGGCGATAGCGAAGTGGGTAGCAAAGTCAATATCGGTGCCGGCACCATTACCTGCAATTACGACGGCGTGAATAAATTTAAAACCGTTATCGAAGATGGTGCCTTCATCGGATCGGATACCCAATTGGTGGCGCCGGTGACGGTGGGTAAAAATGCTACGATTGGTGCCGGATCGACCATTACCCGAGATACGCCGGAAAATCAGTTAACCCTTAGCCGGACCAAACAGCTTAGCGTGCCGACCTGGCAGCGCCCAGTTAAACTGGCGGAGATTGTTCCCGACAATTCTCCGCACTCCTTACCTCCTTGTAAGTCGGAGAAATAATATGTGTGGGATAGTCGCGGGGATTGCGCAACGTAATGTTGTGCCGATTTTGCTGGAAGGCCTGAAACGTTTGGAATATCGCGGCTACGACTCGGCAGGCTTGGCCGTGGT
Organism: uncultured Methylomonas sp.; assembly: GCA_964529085.1. Lineage (GTDB taxonomy): Bacteria > Pseudomonadota > Gammaproteobacteria > Methylococcales > Methylomonadaceae > Methylomonas. The sequence continues at coordinate 1,764 of CAZGUM010000321.1, forward strand.
CAGTCAGGGCGAAATATTCCGCAAACGCGAGCTAGGCAAAGTCAAAGGACTGGAAGCCTTAATCGCCGCCGACCCTATCGAAGGCAATATCGGCATTGCTCACACCCGCTGGGCCACTCACGGCAAACCCAGCACACGCAATGCCCACCCTCATGTCAGCCGCGACAAAGTGGCGGTGGTGCATAACGGTATTATCGAAAACCATGATCATCTGCGTACCGCCTTGCAACAGAACGGTTTCGAATTTACCTCCGAAACCGATACCGAAGTCATCGTGCACAAAATTGCCGAAGATCTGCAAACCACCGACAGCCTGTTAAACGCGGTAAAAGCCACCGTCGCCACCTTGAAGGGCGCCTACGCGCTGGGCGTGGTCTACATCGACTGCCCCGATACCTTGATCGCCTGCCGTAAAGGCAGCCCCTTGGTAATCGGCGTCGGTATCGGCGAATATTTCATTGCGTCCGACATTGCCGCCCTCTTACCGGTCACCCAGCGCTTCATTTTCCTGGAAGACGGCGATATTGCCGAACTGAAAATAGACAGCCTGGTGATCTACGACGAGAACGACCACCGCGTCGAGCGCCCTATCGTCGAAAGCCAACTGAAAGCCGATTCCGTAGACAAGGGCAAATACCGCCACTACATGCTCAAGGAAATTTACGAGCAAGCCTGGGCGGTGTCCGAAACCCTGGAAGGCCGTTTCATCGACAACCGCTTGCAAGACAATGCGTTCGGCCACAATGCCGCCGAAGTATTCGACCAAATCAAATCGGTGCAAATTCTGGCCTGCGGCACCAGTTACCATGCCGGCTTGGTGGCACGCTACTGGTTTGAAAAACTGGCTCGGGTGCCGTGCGCTATCGAAGTGGCCAGCGAGTTCCGATACCGCAATCCGGTAATTTCCCCGGATACCTTGGTCGTCACCATTTCCCAGTCCGGCGAAACCGCTGATACCCTGGCAGCCTTGCTGGAAGCCAAACGCTTGGGTGTCAAACATTCGCTGGTGATATGCAACGCCCCTGAAAGTTCGCTGGTGCGCGAATCCGATCTGGTCATGATGACCCGCGCCGGCCCGGAAATCGGTGTGGCTTCGACCAAAGCTTTCACCACCCAGTTGGTAGCCTTGCTGATGTTGATCGTCGCCGTCGGCCGCCGTTTTGCGTTGACCAAGGAAACGGAAGAGAAAATCGTCTCCGAGTTGTTCAGCCTGCCCGGCAACATCGAAAAAGTGCTGAAACTCGATAACGCCATCGAATTGCTGTCACAGCGTTTTGCCGACAAACACAACGCCCTATTCCTCGGCCGCGGCACCCATTACCCGATTGCGATGGAAGGCGCATTGAAGCTGAAGGAGATTTCCTACATCCACGCCGAAGCCTATCCAGCCGGCGAACTAAAACACGGCCCGCTGGCTTTAATCGACGCGGAAATGCCGGTCGTGACCGTGGCGCCCAACAACAACCTGCTGGAAAAACTGAAATCCAATATCCAGGAAGTCAGCGCCCGTGGCGGTCAGTTGATCGTGTTCATGGACGAAGAACTGGCGGAAAGCAGCGACGAAAACGTACAAATCGTCAAAATGCCCAGCGTCGCCAACATCATCTCGCCCATCGTCTACACCATCCCGCTGCAACT
>CAZGUM010000322.1:0-3398 GCA_964529085.1 uncultured Methylomonas sp.
CTGTATTGTAATTTATCCCTACGGCAAGAAGAGTCATCGGTTGCGAACAATAGCATAAGAAAAGTGCGATATTTTAAGGAATGCGCGGTTTTTGTCCAAATACAATGAAACGACAGTCCGATTCAGGGGCTTTTTCTGGTAATCTATCGATAATAAATTCTCAAAAATGGGTCAATAGATTGCATGAAAAAATGGATAGCCATCGCAATATTTTTATCTTTGTCCGGATGCGCGGTTTCGCCCGAGAAAGAACCTGAGACAGAGGGAGAGGCTGCCAAGCCAGACGGCTTGGAAAGTAGAGTTAATCGTAATACGGTGATCGACGAGGAGGTGCTGTATTTGTTGATGGCCGCTGAATTGGCTGGGCAGCGTAATCAGTACGACTTGGCGATGGATGCTTATTTGCAGGCTGCCAAGCGAGTTGACGATCCGAGAATCGCCGAGCGGGCGGTAAAAATAGGCTTGTTTTTGAAAGACGAGCAGCGGACTCGAGAAGCCTTGAGCGTCTGGTTGGCTAAAGACGGCAAGAATCTGGCGGCGAGAAAATTCGCCGTGTTATTGGCAATCAAAAATTCCGATCGCAAGGCGGCGGTTGAGAATCTGAATGCCATGTTGGTTGATGATCCGGCCGGGTTTGAAACCGGTCTGCTGGAAATGACAAAGTTATTGGAAAAAGAAGGGCGTACGCAATTCACTTACGATGTGTTGGAAGACTTGGCGCTTCAGCATCCCGCTCAAGCCAACGTATTTTTCGTCCAGGCGGTTTTGGCTTCGGTCTTGCAGAATAACGAGTTGGCTCAGCAAAAAATTAATCGGGCTTTGCTGATAGAGCCGGATTGGAATAAGGCGATTATTTTTCAGGCTCAGTTGGCTGGAAGATCCGGTGATCTGGCTAAGGCTCGTGCCTCTTTGGAAAAAGCGGTCAAGCAGGCCCCGGAAGATCGTCAGCTCAGAAAAATGTTAATAGAGGTGTTGGTTAATAGTCGTGACTACGACGATGCCATTAAGCTTTGTCAAAACGCACTGGAAGACAAGCCTGACGATGCGGAGATGTTATTCACTCTGGCTTTGATTCATATGCAGCAAGGGCAGGTCGATAAGGCTGAAAATACGCTGGAGAAGCTGTTGAATAACCCGGAATGGGAAGGTCAGGCCAGTTTTTATCTGGGTAAAATTGCGGTGGAGCAGCAGCATCCGGATAAAGCCTTGACTTGGTTCGATAGGGTCGGGGACGGCAATTATGCTTTCGATGCGGACATAACGGCAGTGTCAATATTGATGAGTCAAAAGCGCTTCGAGGATGTCGAGGTGCGCGTGAAACGGATGGACATCAAATATCCGGAGCAACATCTACGGATTTTGATGGTTAAGGCCGAGCTTTACAATCAATTAGGTAAATATCAAGAAGCATTCGATGTGTTGACGCAAGCATTGAAAGATATGCCTGATAATCGTGATGTATTGTATGCCAGGGCTCTTGTGGCCGAGCGTTTGGATAAGCTGGATGTACTGGAATCCGATTTGCTGAAGATTTTAGACAAAAAACCGGATGATGTCGGTGCGTTGAATGCATTGGGTTATACCTTGACCGACAGAACTCAGCGTTATGACGAGGCCGCTAAATACCTGGAGCGAGCTATCCGTTTGCAGCCTGATGAAGCGGTGGTAATCGATAGTTATGGATGGCTGCAATTCAAGCTGGGTAAGCCGGAGCGGGCATTGGAGTATTTGCGGAGAGCCTATGAAAAACAGGCTGAAAATGAAATAGCTGCGCATATTATTGAAGTATTGTGGGTTATTGGAGAGAAAAAAGAGGCTAAGGAGTTGTTCGACAGTGTCTATAAAAAATCGCCGGATGACGAATATTTGCTGGAGTTTAAAAAGCGCTTTTTACAGAGTGGGCAATGATTTTTAAGAAATGTCTATTTGTCTTGCCGATTTTAGGGTTGGTGGCCTGTTCGTCGTTACCGGAAGCGCCTATCGATGCATACAGTTTGAGCGACATGCGCGTCTTGCAGCAACAAAGGCAATGGTATTTTGAAGGGCGTTTGGCGTTAACTGATGACCGGGATTCCATTTCGGCGTCGGTAAGTTGGCGGCATAATCCAGGGCGAGACGATATAGAACTGGCGGGGCCGTTGGCTCAAGGCAAGCTAATCATTTCCGTCGGTCCAGATGTTGTGGTTGTGGATGACGGCGATAAGCGTCAAGAGTTTCGTGGGGCTGTTGACGAGGTATTGGCTGAGCAATTGGGTGTGAATATGCCGGTTAATGCTTTCACATATTGGGTGTTGGGGGGGGTGGATCCGGAGCAGGCGTTCGTTGAGCAGGGTGATGGATTTGTTCAGGCCGGTTGGCGGGTTAGCTTTAAGGAAATGCAGCGAGTGAATACGCTACTGTTGCCACGGAAAATCAATGCGGTTAAAGATAAAACAATAATTAAGTTAATAGTGGATCAGTGGGATTTGTCGTGACTCAAATGCAAGAAATTACGGCGGGATGGGGTGAAAAGTGGCCGGCGCCGGCAAAATTGAATTTAATGTTGAGAATCACGGGGCGCCGTCCTGATGGCTATCATTTGCTGCAAACGGTATTTCAGATCATAGATTTGTGCGATTGGATAACTTTTCATCCTGCGGAAGACGGTCGCGTATTTTTGCGTAATCTAATTCCAGGGGTGTCTGAGCAGGAAGACCTAACCATTCGTGCGGCAAATTTGTTGAAGCAATACACCGGGTGCGGAACTGGTGTCTGTATTGAAGTAGAAAAAAACCTACCCATGGGGGGTGGGCTTGGAGGCGGCAGTTCGGATGCTGCTACGACTTTAGTGGCTTTAAACAAATTGTGGGATTTGCGATTGACTGTCGAAAGGTTGATGGAGCTGGGTTTGCGATTGGGTGCGGATGTGCCGGTATTTGTATTCGGTTACACGGCTTGGGGGGAGGGTGTTGGCGAGAAACTGTTGCCGATAACGATCCCTGAGCAGTGGGTGGTAATTATCAAGCCGGACTGTCATGTAAATACTAAACAGATTTTTTTAGCGGAAGAGTTGACAAGAGATAGTAAAGTCGTCACAATGCGCGACTTTCTTGCAGGCGATAGGCGGAATGATTGTCTAGCGGTTGTCAGCAAGTTATACAAGGTCGTGGGTGAGGCAATGGATGCTTTGTCCCAGTATGCGGAAGCAAGGTTGACCGGGACTGGTGCGTGCGTGTTTGCCCAGTTTGGCTCTGAAGAGTCGGCTCGGAATGCTTATGCGGCATTAAGTCGAAATTGGTCATGTTATTTGACCAAAGGTCTTAACAGGTCGCCGTTATATAAAAGCTAAAACAGGGAGTGGTTAAATCAATTTAATGGGCTGTCGCCAAGCGGTAAGGCACGAGGTTTTGATCCTCGCA
>CAZGUM010000323.1:0-1944 GCA_964529085.1 uncultured Methylomonas sp.
AGTCCGGCAACTCGCCGATACGCACCGCGACATCCAGTCCCTCATCAAGCAGATCCACCACTCGATCTACAAACAGAGTTTGCACTGTCACCTCGGGATAGCTTTCCAGAAAATCAAACAATAGGGGTGCAATGTGTAGGTGGCCGAACCGGGAAGATGCGGTCACGGACAATTTGCCACGTGGTACGCGATGGGCGCCGGCGACCGATTCCTCGGCTTCCGCGAGATCGGACAGAATACGTCGGCAGTCCTCCAAATAGCGTAGTCCGGCATCGGTCAGTTTTACTTGCCGGGTGGTTCGATGAAACAACATCACCCCAAGATGCTCTTCCAAGGCCGAGATGGTTCGCGTCACAGCCGGCGGGGACATATATAGTTTCCTGGCGGCCGACGCAAAACCTTCGGTATCGGCAACCGTAACAAAGACCTGCATCGACTGAAATCTATCCATGATTTATTCCACACAATGAAATAGTGTCTTGCAATTTTAGGTTATTCATCACTTTAGGTAAATTCCGTAGCCTATCCATGGGCCGAGAGTGCGGCCCAACCCGGCAGATACCTGATAAAGATCGACATGTCACGTATAAACATTTTTTACCCAGGAGATACAATCATGAATACATTTCACCATGCCAACATCGACGGCCATAAGATTTTTTATCGCGAGGCGGGGGCCGGCAACTTACCCACCCTCGTGTTATTGCACGGTTTTCCTTCCTCTTCCCATATGTTCCGGGATTTGATCCCAAAGCTCACTGACAAATTTCATGTAATCGCGCCGGACTATCTCGGATTTGGATACAGCGATCAGCCCGGTGCGAACGAATTTCGATACACTTTTGACAATCTGACCGCGCAGATTGAAAAGTTGCTATTCACGCATCTCGGCCTAAAAAAATTCAGCGTCTATGTGCAAGATTACGGCGCACCGATAGGGTTCCGCATTGCATCGCGCCGCCCTGACGCGATCGAGGGCATCGTCATTCAAAATGGTAATGCTTATCTGGAAGGCGTAAGCCCGGCACTAGAGCCTATGACGGCTTTCTGGAAGAATAGAAATACGGAGACCGAGGCCCCGCTTCGAGGCTTTCTAACTGCGCAAACCACAAAATTTCAATATGAACACGGGGCATCCGATCCAAGCAAAATCAGTCCCGACAGTTATACGTTTGACCAGCTATTTCTCGACCGTTCCGGCAATGACACAATCCAGCTAGACTTGTTTTTCGATTACCAGAACAATGTCGCACGTTACCCCGAGTGGCAAGCCTATTTCAGGAAGCATCAGCCGCCAACCTTGATCGTGTGGGGACAGAACGACCCGTTCTTCACCGTAGCAGGGGCTAAGGCATATTTGCGCGATATTCCCGAGGCCGAGCTGTATTTGTTTGAAGCGGGACATTTTGCGCTCGAAGAATACAGCGAGGCGATAGCAAACTACATCATAGCGTTTTTTGTTGAAAGCGAGGCTCAACCGAAATGCTGCGATGGACTGGCAATGGCTTGTTAAGCACGCAAGTTTTTTGTTCCGTATCGGCGACAGATAATGAAACCTTTTGAAAATCGGCGCGTTCTTATCACTGGCTCCGGACGAGGCATAGGGAAAGCGGTTACTCACCGGTTTGCCCGCGAAGGTGCAAAAATTCAACTGCTAGCGCTGACGTCGGAGGTCCGGGCGACGGCGCTCGACCTCCGGCTTCCCGACTCCGCTCGGCAAATCGTAGGCGAAGTCGCCGACGTTTGGGGTGGCTTGGATATTCTTGTGACCGATGCAGGCGCCGCGGCGCAAGGCGGATTTCTGGAGCTGGAAGCCGATGCCTGGCAAACCGGATTCGGCCTAAAGACGTTGGCCAATCTGCGAGTCATTAAAAGGGATGGCGTTGTATGAATAACAAACTTTTCTATAGGAGCTGACATGACATTAAATCGACGGGATTTTCT
>CAZGUM010000323.1:2044-3394 GCA_964529085.1 uncultured Methylomonas sp.
GAATAACAAACTTTTCTATAGGAGCTGACATGACATTAAATCGACGGGATTTTCTCAATCTAACTGCCGGTGTCACGGCCGGTCTATTGGTGTCAAGGGCAACAATTCGGGCCGAAACCCAATCCAAAATCAAGGCGATTGCCTTTGACGGTTTTACCACTTTTAATCCCCAGACGGTGTTTACGCTCGCGGAGGCGCTCTTTCCCGGTAAAGGGGCCGAACTGAGCAGCGTGTGGCGTACACGTCAGTTCGATTATGCCTGGTTGCGCACGCTATCGGGACGTTACGTGGATTTCTGGCAGGTTACGGAAGACGCCCTAGTATTTGCAGCCAAGCTGCTCAAGCTCGAGTTGAGTATGGAAAGTCGCCAGCAACTTATGGATGCGTATCTTGAGATCAAGGCATGGCCTGATGCCCTGCCGGCGTTGAGATCGTTAAAGGACATGGGCATCCGAATGGCTTTCTTGTCCAATTTCACCGCGGCTATGCTCGATGCCGCTGTGAAGAATTCGGGTCTGGAGGATATTTTTGAGCCGCACCTCAGTACTGACCGGGTGAGAGCGTATAAGCCCGATCCTCGCGCTTACCAAATGGCCATCGACAGTTTTGGATTGCAACGCGATGAAATTGCTTTCGCCGCTTTTGGCGGCTGGGATGCGGCGGGTGCCAAATCGTTTGGCTACCCGACCTTCTGGGTCAATCGAATGAATCTTCCCGTCGAAGAATTGGGTGTTGCTCCGGATGCAATCGGCGGTAACTTAAACGATGTAGTGAATTTTGTGAGATCTAGGAACACATCTTGAATTCAAGGTCTTTTTAAACGATGTCAAAGGACACGTAGATCGGCGGCAGCCGAATCCGTCAGCGTTGCCCGCAAAGCGCCAACAAAAAGTGATACGCCCTGTCTAGCGGACAAACTGAGGTAGGCTCCAACGCTGCCGGTAGCACAGATCAAAAGTACCCTTGTTGCGGACAGCCAATTTCCAGTGGCTTTGCGTGCGCAACCGCGCGATTAACCAATCACAAGGGTACCGTAAATAACGCATCTCACAGGTCTCAACAATTTCACCGCCGAATCACAGCAATGGCCACGTTATCTTCATTACTGGAGATTTACTCGGTTTATCAAGCATAGGAAACGACACAGTTCTAAGCTTGCCACATGCCGGGCATGCCTACGTAGCCGGGCAACGCCTGTATGCGACTAAGCCAATCTGTGATAGCCGGATAGGCCTCAAGGTCGATCATGCCTTCCGGCGCCAGCGCGATATATGGATAGATGGCAATATCGGCAACGGTTATATGATCGGTAACCAGATAGGCATGGTTGGCTAGCCGATTCTGTAGAAC
>CAZGUM010000324.1:0-3389 GCA_964529085.1 uncultured Methylomonas sp.
TTTCGGTCGGGCGGATGTTTTCGTGTGCGTTTTATAGAGTCAGGAGTATAGAGTGTCGTCAAATCATCGTGTCGGCGCGCCGATATTGAACAAACAAGAATTTATCTGGATCAGGGATTATCTGTATAAAAACGCCGGCATTGTCTTAAACGACAGTAAGCAGGCGATGGTGATGGGGCGGCTGGAGAAGCGTTTGCGTCATCATGGCATCGATAGTTACGGTGAGTATTTTCGGCAATTCGGTAAGCCTGGATTCGAAAATGAAACCACAATGGCGATCGACTTGCTGACTACTAACGAAACCTATTTTTTTCGCGAGTCTAAACATTTCGATTATTTGGTCGAACGGATTTTGCCCGAGCAATCGGCGATCAAGCAGTTTCGGGTCTGGAGCGCTGCAAGTTCCAGCGGCGAAGAAGCCTATACATTGGCTATGTTGTTGGCCGAGCATCTGCGAACCCGGAATTGGGATATTACCGGGACCGATATTTCCACGCGGATTTTGGAAAAGGCCAGGCGCGGTCTATATCCCGCTGGCGCTGCCGAAAAAATTCCGCAAGCCTTGCTGAAAAAATATTGCCTGAAAGGTACTGGCGAATACGACGGTTTTTTGCTGGTTGCGCCGGAGCTGCGTAGCCGCGTCAAGTTCGAGTATGCCAATTTGATCGGCGTATTGCCGGAGCTGGGTACGTTCGATGTAATTTTTTTACGCAATGTGATGATTTATTTTGATATCGAAACCAAGCAGCGTTTATTGGAGCGGATTGTCAAGTATCTGAATCCCGGCGGGTATTTTTTTATCAGTCATTCCGAATCCTTAAGCGGCATGAAAACCGAGTTGCAAACCATCATGCCGTCGATTTATCGCAAAGCCTTGGGCTGAATGAAAACGGTTAAGAACCGCCTGGCTTGAACGCAAAATTTCGTTCGTCGTCGCAGACTCGGTCATAATTGGCCTTTTATTTTTTTAGAGCCGTAAGTATGCGTTATTTACACACTATGGTTCGGGTGAGAAATCTTGCCGAATCTCTGGATTTTTATTGCAATAAATTAGGCTTGATCGAAGTGCGGCGCATGGAAAGCGAAGCCGGACGATTTACCCTAGTGTATTTGGCTGCCCCCGGCGACCGGCAAATAGCCGAGGCGGTTGACGCGCCGTTGGTGGAATTGACCTACAACTGGGATACCGAGGATTATGACGGTGGCCGTAATTTTGGGCATTTAGCTTTTGAAGTGGACGATATTTACGCGGTTTGCCGTGAATTGATGGCGCAAGATGTGACGATTAATCGGCCGCCGCGCGATGGTTATATGGCATTTTTGCGCTCACCCGACCGGATTTCCATTGAATTGTTACAAAAAGGTAGTGCTTTGCCGCCGCAAGAGCCGTGGGTGTCCATGGCTAATGTTGGCGCTTGGTAAGGTCGGCCGAGTTGTCGCCGCTTAGTCTTTACGTCCATTTTCCATGGTGTATTCAGAAGTGTCCGTATTGCGACTTCAATTCCCACGCGGTTAAAAATCCGATTCCGGAAGCGGCTTATATCGATGCGTTGCTGGCGGATTTGCAAGCCGATTTGGCATTGCTAGCTGCGCCAAGGATCATCACCAGTATTTTTATGGGCGGCGGTACGCCCAGCCTGTTTTCGCCGGAATCTTTACAGCGCTTGTTGACCGAAATCGGGCGGTTAGTGCCTGTGGACGCGCAGTGCGAAATTACCTTGGAAGCCAATCCGGGTACCTTCGAAAGCGCCAAATTTCATGAGTTTAGGGCTTTGGGCATTAATCGCCTATCGATAGGAATCCAAAGTTTCCATGACCGGCATTTGCGGAAATTGGGGCGCGTGCATTCCGCCGCCGAGGCTAAGCTTGCGGTCGAGATTGCCGTTAAGGCAGGGTTCGATAATTTTAATCTGGATTTGATGTTCGGTTTGCCGGATCAGAGCGAGAGCGAAGCGTTAAATGATGTGGAAACAGCTATTGGCTTGGCACCGACTCATATCTCGTTTTACCAATTGACGTTGGAACCCAACACTTATTTTTACAAGTTTCCGCCGAAACTGCCGGAAGACGATGTGATATTCGCCGCGCAAAAGCGTTGCCAGCGCCTGTTGGCGGACAACGGATATCAGCAGTATGAAGTATCTGCTTACGCCAAGCTTGGCAAACAGTCGCGGCACAATCGCAATTACTGGCAGTTTGGCGACTATTTGGGCATAGGTGCCGGCGCTCACGGTAAAATCACTCGCAGCTTGCCAAACGATATTCTGCGCACCGTTAAGCCGAGAAGCCCCGAGCAGTATTTGTCTCAGCCGGGTAAGTCGCAATGCGAGACTATTGCGGTCGCACATTTGCCGTTAGAGTTTCTGATGAACCAACTGCGTTTAAAGGCGGGTTTTAGTCTGGAAGAGTATCAATTCTCTACCGGGCTAGCGGCAGACAGCTTAGAGCCGAGTTTGTCGATTTGTCTGGCACAGGGGCTGCTGCAACGGCAAGGCTTGGTTTACACCTGCACCGATAAAGGCTGGGATTTCCTGGATGTGGTCCTAGAAAAATTCATCGATTAAATGCGCACGGGTATAATTGCTCTCATTTCATATTTGTAACACTTCACCATGCTCGATTATCAAAAACAGTTTATTCAGTATGCCTTGGATTGCGGCGTATTGAAGTTTGGCGAATTTCACTTAAAGTCAGGGCGCGTCAGCCCCTATTTTTTTAACACCGGTCTGTTTAACAGTGGCGCTCAGTTGGACAAGCTGGGCCAGTTTTATGCACAGGCGCTGATTAGTGCGGGTGTTGAGGTAGACGTTTTATACGGTCCGGCCTATAAAGGCATCCCCTTGGTCAGTGCCACCTCGATTGCGTATTCGCGCTTACAGCGAGATATTCCGTTTGCCTTTAACCGTAAGGAGGCGAAGGACCACGGCGAAGGCGGCGTATTGGTCGGGGCCCCTTTGCAAGGCAAGGTCTGGATTCTGGACGACGTGATTACCGCGGGTACCTCGGTGCGTGAGTCGGTAGAGATCATCAATGCGGCCGGCGCGACGGTGGCTGGCGTCGTTATCGCGCTGGATCGCCAGGAAAAAGGCCGGAACGAATTATCGGCCGTGCAGGATGTGTCGGTACAATTCGGCATTCCGGTGATTGCCATCATCAGTTTGGCTGACATCATCGAGTTTATTGCCCAAGATGCCGGTTCTGTGGAGAAGTTGGCTATTATTCAAGCCTATCGACAGCAGTACGGAATTTGAGTGGGCGCCTGCCTTAGGCTTTTGCTTATGGATTATTGGTCTACACTTAGCCGTTACAATTTGCCCCTTATATTGAGTACAGTCGGAACAAAGGCGAGCCATGAGAAATCTGGAATTTAAAGAACAGTTGCACGAATA
>CAZGUM010000325.1:0-3355 GCA_964529085.1 uncultured Methylomonas sp.
GATTACCGGGAAAGTTGGCAGCCGCAGGCGATGAGCAGCAAAGCCATTGCGTTATCTCAACAAATCGCCGACAAAGTAACAACTGCTTTGGGCGGCTTGGGTTTGTTCGGCGTGGAATTGTTTATTGCCGGCGACCAAGTCTGGTTTAGCGAAGTCAGCCCGAGGCCACATGACACCGGCATGGTGACAATGGCAAGCCAGCGGCAAAGCGAATTTGATTTGCATGCCCGCGCCATTCTTGGCTTGCCGGTCAATACCGCATTGGATAAAACCGCCGCCAGCGCGGTGATTTTGGGCGGCGTAGACGCCAAAGCCGTGAGCTATCATGGCCTGGATAAAGCTCTGGCTGTCGCCGATACCGAGATTCGGCTATTCGGCAAACCGGAAGCTTTTGTAACGAGGCGTATGGGTGTGGCACTCGCCACGGCCGACAACATCGATGATGCACGCGCCAAAGCGGTTCGAACTGCCAGCCTGATCAGCGTCACTGAGTGAGTTGAATTCTTTAAAGGTGATTGCGATGAAACCACTGCTGATCGCCACTTTATCCCTAGGATTGATCACGGACGCGGCGGCGGATATTTTTAAATATACCGACCCTAGCGGTCACGTGTATTACACCGATGAGCCGAAAAAAGGTTTCGATTACCGCTTGATCATCCGTACCCGGCCGCGCACCTATAACCGGGATCTAAAGTTCATGTCTGGCAATAAACTTAAATTCAACGAGTTAGTCGCCAAAGCCGCCGCCAAGCATCAAATAGACCCAAAACTACTGCACGCAGTGATTCAAGCCGAATCGGCCTATAACCCCAATGCCGTATCCTCGGCCGGCGCGGTGGGTTTGATGCAACTAATGCCCGACACGGCGCGCCGCTACGGCGTTACCGATAGGCGCGATGCCGAGCAGAATGTCGATGGCGGCACCCGTTATTTGAAAGACTTGCTGGCGATGTTCAATTCCAATTTAACCCTGGCGGTAGCGGGTTATAACGCCGGCGAAGGCGCGGTGATGAAATACAATAACAGCGTACCACCCTATCCTGAAACCCGTAATTATGTGCAGCATGTACTATCGCTGTATCGGAAAAGCTAATTGAAAACGGCCGCTGTCAAGCAATTAATCGCCGACTCGACCGAACTGTTCTCCCTGCCCGACATTTATTTTCAACTCAGCGAAATGATCCGCGATTCGCGTTTCTCGCTAGCCGACATCGGCAAGGTTGTTGCAAAAGACCCGGCGTTAAGCGCGCGTTTGTTACGGGTCGTCAATAGCCCTTTCTACGGTTTTCAAGCCAAAATCGATACTATTTCTCGAGCCGTCGCGGTAGTTGGTATCGACGACTTATCCAATTTAGTGCTTGCCACCACCGTAGTGGATCGTTTCAGCAATATCCCATGTGAATTGATCGATATGACCTCGTTCTGGATACGCAGCATGCATTGCGCGGTAATTTCGCGTTTGTTGGCAAAACAAAGCGCGGTGCTGCATAGTGAACGCCTATTTGTTGCAGGCTTGCTGCACGACATCGGTTCGCTGGTGTTGAGTCAAAATATGCCAGAGCAATATCTAAGCGTATTACGAGCGGCCAATCATGACAGGCGATTACTACCGGATTTCGAACTGGATTTGATTGGTTTTACCCATGCGGACGTCGGACGGGAGTTATTGAAATCGTGGGGACTCCCGGAATCCTTGTACGAAACCATAGGCTGCTATCTGGCCCCAGCGGAAGCCCAAGTGCATAAATTGGACGCTCATCTATTGCATATGGCAGCGCGCCTAGCCGATAGCGGCCGGTTTGCCGACGGCGTCAACACCGCTATTGCGGAATTTTCTAATCAGTCCTTAAAACTGGTACGCCTAAGCCGAGAACATATCGCGACGATTATGGAGCAAGTGGACGAAGAGTTTTTACAGATGTTCGAATTGCTCGGCCCGAACAAAAAATTTCATTGAGATTGATCTTGAAGGCCGCCTAAGGCTCACTGAGAAAGCTTTAGGTTAAATCACATGAACGCCAAACTTTTCCAGCAGTGCCACCAGTTTTATCAACGGTAAACCGACCAAGGCATTAGGATCCTCGCCGACAATTTTGCTGAATAGAGCAATCCCCAAACCTTCCGACTTGAAACTACCGGCGCAATCGAACGGTTGATCCAGCTCGATGTATCTCTGAATTTGAGCATACTCCAGCGCTTTGAAATACACGCTACAAATATCCAGATCCGTCAGGTGTAGACCGCTGGCACTATTCAACACGCAGATGCCCGTATAAAATTGCACTGTCCGGCCAGATTGCTTGGTAAGCTGTTGTATCGCCGAATCGCGCCCACCCGGCTTTCCCAATATCTCTCGGTCCAGCACGGCAACCTGATCGGAGCCTATAATTAAGTGGTCGGAGTATGTTTTACCCACTTCTTCAGCCTTCGCAATCGATAATCTGCTTACCAAAGCCTCCGGCGACTCGTCAGTTAACGGACTCTCGTCAATCTCGCTACTGAAACTGAGAAAGTCGATACCCAGTTTTTCCAACAACTGGCGGCGATATTTCGAGCTTGAGGCGAGAACAATGGCGGTCATGACTAAGTATTGATTTAAGAAAGTGTGCGTTTGACGCAACAGATAGTTATCTGTATGATTGTACAGTTATGTCAGACAAGTTTCCCGACCTTATCGATTCCCTACTCTTCGCCGAAAGACGAAGCGCTTTGTCCGGGGAATTAAAAATCGCGACGCTCGAGCGCTTGTCTGATAGCGTGATCGATCACGGCGGCAATGTTAGCGCCAAGATCGAGTTCGGTAAGGAAGGCAAACGCATTGTCGTTTCCGGCCGTATCGAAGGTGCTGTCGAGCTGGAATGTCAATCCTGCTTACAGCCATTGGTGTGGCCGCTGGATATCGATTTTAAATTGGCTGTTGTCTCTTCGCTACAAGAAGCGAAGCAGCTGGACGATTGTGAACCGCTATTGTTGGACAGTGACACGATTTCGTTAACCGCGCTGGTCGAAGACGAAATTTTGCTGGCCTTGCCCGATTACCCCCGGCACGAACACGATTGTCTCGCGCATAACCGTTCGCAAGACGCCGATTACAGCGCAACAGATAGTCAGACTAAGGCGAATAACCCTTTTTCTGTTTTAGCAAAACTTAAAAAAACTGGAGATTGAAATGGCAGTACAAAAGAGCAAAGTATCGCGTTCCAGACGCGGTCAACGTCGTTCACACGATGCATTAGTCGGCAAAACCCTGGCTCAGGATCCATTGACCGGCGAAACCCATCTGCGTCATCACATGACGCCGGACGGTTTCTTCAAAGGCCGTCAAATCATTGCCGGCAACGACGAAGATTAA
>CAZGUM010000326.1:0-3352 GCA_964529085.1 uncultured Methylomonas sp.
GGTTCCACATCAGGAACAGCACCCCCACCCCGCGGACGGCGGCCTCGCCCGCCGCGCCCGAGAGTTCGTACGCGCCGACGAAGCGCGCGGGCCAGCCGATGAATTGAATCGCCGCCTGCACGTTCCAGGCGGCGACGAAGGCGATCAACAGGCGGGAGGTCCAGAGACGCATGAGAAAGATGGTAATCAGAGAATGTTCTTTTTTTGTTTATTTTTTTAATCAAACGGGCTTGATAATCACACAGACTTGCTGTATAGTTCCTAAAATTCTACATAAGGACATTATATGAAAACCAGCGTTGTCCTTCAACCATCAGACATCAGAATGGGAGAAATGATTGTCGAACTTCTCTCATCACAAGAGCCATTCTACAACAGAATTTGGTTAATCTCAGCATTTGCAAATGCGCGAGCAATTGAACGCATTTCAGAGCATATTCTTGCTTCTAAAAAACGGGGGGCGCAAATTTCGATAGTTGTAGGCTTTGACGTTAATTCGACTTCTGCTGAAGCACTTCGATTTATTAACTCACTGAAAATCAATTCCACTCTCTTTCATAATGCCCGTAGCGGACACACATTTCACCCAAAAATCTATTTATTCGAAGCAACGAATGCAAAAGCAGAACTTTTTATTGGTTCAAGTAATTTAACGGATGGAGGTCTTTATACAAATTATGAAGCATCGTCTAAAACGACCTTCATATTCCCCCAAGATGAGAGAGCGTACAAAGAAATATTCGCCTCGCTTGATCGGTACTTAAATCCGCAAGGTGTTACTGCCCAGGATTTAACTGATAATCTAATAGATACGCTGATAGAAAGAGGTGAAGTGATTACCGAGAGGGACATTGAAGGCAAAAAACGAACGCTCAGATTAAGAGACCGTTCAAGCACCCCAAACACACCTTTTGGCGTTGAAATTATCAACCGTCCCTCTCGCATCCGACGCCCAGCATATCTTCAAGCTGAACAAAGCACCAAAAGAGACCACCGCAAGCCTGCTGTGTCTTCGCCAAAAAATAAGGGTAATTTAGTTTGGCAAAAAAACAATTTACCCGCTTCTGATGTCCAGAGGCAAGCAGGAAATGTTACTGGCGGGTTAAGGTTAACACAAGCAAAATGGAAAGTTGGCGACGATTTAATCGACCAAACAACATACTTTAGAAATGATGTTTTTGGTAACTTAGCCTGGAGAGAATGGAGATCTTCGCCATATAGTGAAAGGACAGAGGCGGATTTTGATGTCTACATCCTCGAAAAAAACTATGGCCTTCATCAACTAGCAATCAGTCATAAACCAAGTGGAGAAGCGGGGCAAAATAACTACACAACCATTTTACACTGGGGCGATCTCGGAAATACTATAAGAGCGTTAAATTTGGTTGGAAAAACATTCAGTTTATATGCCCCACCTGATGGAGAAATTGAGCCATTTACTATCCAAATAACTTAAGATTACTCCTCTGAGGATTCCTCGGAATCATGCCGTTGGCGACGTAGGCGCAAACGAGACCATGCTTCTAACAGCATGGTCATTTCATTAGAATCAAAACCTAGCGGAGACAAAACTTTTTCGTTTTGTCTCACGAATAATTCCTCTGAAGAAATTCCGCCTTGAATAAGGGAATTAAGTCGATAAAGTTCTGTTTGAGTAAATTCTTTTATCGGAACTAACAATTTGCGTATCTCAGATGGAACTAGCTCCAAAACACCGCCACCATAGTGACGACCTTCTATTTCCGCACTAAGCGCAGTCAAACTATTGATAAATGAACCGACCAATGTCATCTCATTAAATTTTTTATGGCGAACACGATAGGTTGTATCCGTTGTATACGCCTGTGCCTTATTAAATACTAACCGCGGAAAATCATGACTCCTTTTTAGCATTCCTATCGACGTAGCATAGACCGAAGGAACTGCATACCAGGGGTCTCGAATTCGACATTTATATCTCTTGTGGATATTTTGTTCTTCGCCAAGCTCAATATATTGTTTTACTTTTTCTGGCAAATCAGCGATTTTTTCAGAGGTAAACCAAATAAAATTTGTAGGTAATCCGAGTTTCTTATTGCGCGTTATAGAATCTTCATCAAAAATAACACCGGGAACATGCTCGCTCCTACCAAACATAGGATATGCCCACTTATTCAGAGAATACCCTTCAACAACATCATCAGGAATTAGAAAAAATTTATTTGCCCCCGTGACAATACCAACAGCAACCTCAGCAAGATCATCAAAGGAAAAAACTCTCGAATTCTCTCTTGCCTTTCTTAGAACCTCACGCTCAGAGCTAGTAAGCAAGGCAAGCATCCACTTACCTTTTACAGTTTCTCCATTCGCATATTTAGCCTTGCGAAAAAATTCCTCTGGGTTTTCAAACAAGAAATCTTTATTCCGCGTTGGAACAATAGATACACCTATAAAACGATCTTCAGGAACCACCTTTTTTTCAGCTAATAACAGAATCGCACCTTGAAGTGTATTTTCGAACCATATTTCTTGTGGATCAAAGATCAGAACACGAGAACAAGTTTTTGTTAAATACACTCGCAAAGACTCAGCATGAAGTACATGTAACAATTCAGATGGAACAACCATTGCCAACCTTCCCCCAGGGCGCAATAATGCTAAGGAAGAAATAACAAAAGGAACCCAAGCATTTGTATGTTTGGTGAATGGGAGATGAAATGTCTTGAAGATTTTCTCTGAAATATCTTGTAATTTGCTATCTAAATATTGATAACGGATGAATGGCGGGTTTCCAACAACGGCATCAAATTGCAGCGGGTTCAGCAATTGAGTAAGGGCCCAACCGAGAAAATCCCTCTCTTCAACTTCAACCCGTACCTTAGAAAATTTACCAGCGACTAACCTTGCCTTCCCTGCCTCTGTGGGTTCGATTTCAAATGCTTTAACCTCGTTCAAGCCGTTTGTATTTAGATTGGAAAGACCGTGCAAAAACACACCATCTCCACAGCTAGGCTCTAAGATGGTTTTAGGGTGAATAGATAAGACCCATTTCAAAAGAAATGCAACAATATCGGGGTCAGTATAATAACCACCGCGCAATTTAGTAGGAGTTTCATCAATTTTGAAATTCATTTGGTTTAAGAACTTATAATTAGCACGTATATTCTATAATTATCATTATAAGCTAGAAGTGTAAATTAGCAAGAGATGGTTTGTACAAGCTATTCTAAAACAAACAATTGCTTTTTGTTTTTTCCATTCTCACATCACTCCTTCTCCCTGCTGACCTTCATCCAGGCCTTCTTCATGTTGAGCGCATCCTCTTCCATGATGGGGCTCTCGCACAGGATGCGGCCGCCGCAGCCGAAATCGG
>CAZGUM010000327.1:0-3333 GCA_964529085.1 uncultured Methylomonas sp.
CATCCCCATGCCGGAAAAACCCAAAATGGGTGACTACAAACGCCACTTGCTGGTGTGTACCGGCCCCCGCTGCACCGAAAATGGCGAAGCGCAGGCCTTGTTCGAAACCCTGGGGGAGAAATTTAAAGCGGCCGGCATTGATAAAGGCGAACTCAGGGTTAAGCGCACCCGCACCCACTGTTTCGCCACCTGCAAATCCGGCCCCATCCTATGCGTGCAACCCGATGGTATCTGGTATTACAACGTCAATGAAACCAATTTACAGCGCATCATTGATGAGCATTTGGTGGGCGGTCGACCTGTCGAAGAGCTGATTTATCATCAAAGTACTTGCTCGGTTCCATAGCAGTAAAACAAAGCGTTATGGATTATTTTCCTCTTTTCTTAAAAGTTAAAGACCAAACGTGTTTGGTGGTAGGCGCTGGCGAAATTGCGGCGCGAAAAATTGAATTACTGCTCCGGGCTGGAGCCAACATCGTCGTTGTTGCTATGGAAATTGGTAGCGCGGTAGCCGCTATGCAACAGTCAAATCAAATCGTTATCCGTCAAAAAGCATTTACGCATGAGGATATCGACGGTATGGGGCTCGTGGTTTCCGCTACCAATTGCCGCTCCACAAATATAGAGGTCTCCAAGTTGGCGAATCAGCGGAAAATCCCTGTTAACGTGGTTGATGATCCGGCGTTATGTTCCTTTATATTCCCGGCCATTATTGATCGTTCGCCCCTACTTGTCGCCATATCCTCAAGTGGTGTATCGCCCGTATTAACGCGACTTTTACGGGCTAGGGTGGAAAGTGCCATTCCGGCATCGTTTGGCCTGTTGGTGCAATTGGCTGAAAAATTCAAATTATTGGTCAAACAACGCATTCCACAACCGAGTCAGCGTAGAGTTTTCTGGGAAAAGATTTTACAAGGGCCTGTGGCTGAATTAGTTTTTGTAGGCAAGCAGAGCGAAGCGGAAGAACTGCTGCGGTCGCAGCTGCAGCAGCCTGACCCTACAGTAAATGAGGGTGAAGTGTATTTAATAGGTGCCGGTCCTGGCGACCCCGATTTATTAACGTTTAAAGCCTTGCGTCTGCTGCAGCAGGCAGACGTTATTGTTTATGACAGGCTGGTTTCTATCGAAGTGCTCGATATGGCCCGACGAGACGCCGAGAAAATCTATGTCGGCAAACAGAGGGATAACCATAGCCTACCGCAGGAGTCGATTAATCAACTGTTAATTGATTTAGCCCTGGCCGGCAAACGGGTAGCCCGATTAAAGGGGGGCGATCCTTTTATCTTTGGTCGTGGGGGTGAAGAAATCGAGTCCTTTATACAACTAGGGATCAGCTTTCAGGTTGTGCCTGGCATTACTGCAGCGGCAGGCTGTGCCAGCTATGCGGGCATTCCGCTGACCCATCGCGATCATGCTCAATCCTGCACATTTGTCACCGGCCACTTAAAAGACGGCAGTATCAATCTCGACTGGCAGCAATTATCTCGTCCCCATCAAACCATTGTGATTTATATGGGACTGGCTGGATTGGCAATCATCTGCCGATCGCTGATCCAGTACGGTTGTCCGGCCAATCACCCCATTGCCGTCATTCAGGAAGGTACAACCCGAAACCAGCGGGTTTTAACCGGAACACTAGCGGATATGCCAAGTCGTATGGAACAGTCCGAGATCAAGCCGCCGTCACTGATTATTGTCGGTGCGGTAGTTACACTTCATCAACAATTGGACTGGTTTCAGCGTTCGGACTAATTCACAAGTGGAGGTTAGCATTACCCGAAACTGAGGCTTTTTGGTAAACAGTCTCATTAGGATTAGTTCTGTGGCACAATAAAAAATTATTAAAACGAGCCAATCAACAGACGATAGCGGGTTTATGTTCAAGAACTGACGAAAATCAACCTCGGAGGCGGTGGAGCGGATTTGCATCCAGGTTCCCAGGGCGGTTCGCGATTGTTGCCAGAGATTGGAAATCCCCCACGAGCGTTTCAGATTGTGGAACAAGGGTTCTATCCACCAGCGACGGGCGTAAAACTCGACCATCGCTTCGACCTGACAGTTCGGTTTCAGTCACCAACAACAGGCGCGGCTTTGCCCAGGATAGTTTTTTGTCGTCGTAAAACTCGCACCAGCCGGCCCGCACAGGTGCTCCTTTCAGGAAGCGGGCCAAGGCTAGCGCCGAACGTATTCGCGTTTGCCCTAGATGGTCAGCGACAACTCAATCGCCGGCAAGGTGGTGATCGCCTCCGCCGTCAGGCGTTGGCCATACTTCCGCGGTCGGCCACGACCAGACTTGCCGGACATGTCGGGCGGCAAAAACAAGGCGGATCGATGCGGGCTTGGGTAATGGCCTGGATGCCACGGCTGAGCAACGGCAAAACCAAACGGCCGCGCATGAACCATGAGTCGCATAACAACCGTGTCGGCACCGTCTGTGTTGTTGCCAAGACTCGCGCAAGGCTAATGCGAGGGGCAGCTTGTTACGATTGCCGGTGTCTGACACCAAACGCGAAAAAATCTGCAGCACCAACTTAGCCTTGTTGTGACCCAAGACGCTGACGCTAAGCGTCGCCCAACATTGTGCCTGCACGAAATCAGGGCGACTGGTTTTGTGCTCATGATCGTGGCGCATCGCCAGTGTATCGTCGATCACCAAGTTCAGGGTTTGCACCGGCAACACTAGGCAGGCGCGCAGCAATCTGATGAAGTTCGCCCGCGAACGCGGCGGCACGACGGGAAGCAAGGCGGAAATCCATTGGGACAGAAAATGGCTACTACGCAGAGAAAAGGACATGAAGCGAACCCGGAGCAAATAAATGCTCCATGGGCCGCCACTCGACAGTCTATCAATGGGTCGTCGAGTGGCGGCCGCGCGGGTTAGGTACTATATTAACTACTTTTTTACGCTACGTGAAAAAGCCATGCACAAAAAAGCCGCCGACCCTAATGGATCTGGCGGCTGAATGTCTAAAGTTGATTTTTCACTATACATGAATGGAGCTTTAATTTGATTTCATTTGCGGTGATGAAGGAGAGCGCATTATTCGGCTGGATAATGCGCTAATATAAAAGTGACTTAGCTACCTATCAGTTGCAGGTGTTTGTGCTTGAACGGATTGAGCCGCTGGATACGCCATTACCGAAGCCAGTTTACCTTGCTGATCCAACTCCACCACGAAGGCTTTGCCGTACAACGCCGGACAGCCGCAAAAGTTCGGCAATAGTTGCTGCATGGCATTGGCTGGATCGCTGGCGGTATTGGCCACCACAAAGGCGATGAAGGCATCCGAATCGCTTTCAAAGGTCGATTCCTGAAATTCATCGTATTCGCTT
>CAZGUM010000328.1:0-3282 GCA_964529085.1 uncultured Methylomonas sp.
GTTTCTTTCACAGAGCAGGTCTTTCTGTTAGAAAACTCAGGTTAACCTGAATAATTCGTACATTGATAATGCTTTTTTGCCATCCCTAAACTACAAGATGTTCGCTTTCACTCTTACGCTTTATTTACAAAAAAATTATGATGCCTTTTTTGATTACCTCAAGGATTATCGACCAGAAGAATGGGAAAAGCAGCGCGAAAAACTAAAGATTAAAGATGCAAGAAAAATTCTGCGTTATATTCCAAAAATAAAAATCACATCGCCACCTCCTGACAATTATATTTTTGAAATTGATGCGTCCGCTTTCAGTGAGTTATTTACTGAAGATAAAAGAAGCGAATTGAAAATTGGCACAAGGATAAGAGTCCTCAGCGCGTCAGTCTGGGCGACATTATCAACAATGAAAAATGGGACGCCTTTCGAGTATTCCAATCAAAATATTTTGACTAGAAACTTACCAAAACACCCTAGTGTTTATGTCATTGGTGATGGACTGGATGAAACAACATCTCCTCTAACACACGATGAGATTGTTGGGCTGATTTTGGCTGTTAAGAGTCTTAATGAGAGCGCGATCGGACATCTTGGGAAAAGACCTAACTTCAAAGCCCTAATGGCAATTAGGTCGGTTACTCGCGACGTTGTGCAACCATTAATTCCTGATTGGGAACAAATAAGACCAAGTGTAGATGATTTACAATGGTCAGAAGAGTCTCTAAGAAGATTTATGGTTAGATACATCCAGCCAAATAATCAAGGCATGTCTGACGAAGAGGTGTCAAAAGTAATAGCAAAACATTTTCCTGAGCCTGTACATTATTTTGGAGAAGATTTTGATCCACCAATAAATTTTATTTTTGAAATTGCAGGGCTGCGTCCGCGGCGAATTCTCTCATATTGGCACGAATGCGCAAAACAAGCAGGGCAACCAGATCAGCCTTATCAGGCTATTATTAGGGCTGAACACATGACTAGCGCACTAAAAGAATTTGCACGTGAAACTGCACAAGATATTGCTAAAGAATACGACCTTGAGTATCAAGGGTTATTTGATTTACTGCAAAACTTTGCTACACTTTCACCACGTATTGCTCGAAAAATTCCACGGGCGAAATTTGCACAAAAAATCCAAATATATCTCGATGGATTAAAGCCTGAAAAGACGTATGACTGGTTAAAGTTGGAGATGTTTGAGATCTTAGATATACTTTATAAGGTTGGCATAATTGGGTTGCCACCGACAATATCTAAAGAAAAAAATATTAACTGGTCAAGTGTTTCGTATGTCACAGAAAACCAAGACCAAACAGTCCATGCACATAGGACTATTTTCATTCATCCCTCGTTTTGGAATTGGATCACTAATATAGAAACAGAAACGATGCTACGAAGAGAGTATTCCTATAATCTTTATGGGGAGTTTAATAAAGCAATAATTGAATTGGTTGAAAAAATCCTAATTAAGATTAGAAATGGGCACAAAATAGATGAAGCTGAAGCCGAATATATTCTGGCAAAATTTTTGGCGCTAGTCAATCTCGTTCTGGAATACAGAAACTATCCAGAAACTTTGGATAAGTTGCTTGCCACTACGGTTATAAGCAAATTAGAAAAATCATTGTCGCTGTTTACCCGAACCGTATTATTTCCAGGTATCGGAGAAGAGAGTAGAAAAGATGTTATGGATGAATTGCAAGATTTCTATCGTCAAAAGGTATTAAAACATTCTCCAGCGCCAGGCACCAGACGCAACAACATTATTTTCAATGATCCTGATCTCTTTCTTTCTAAAAAACAAGAAGTTGATTCCTCTACTACCCGATTCAGGGAAATCAAGCTACCGTTATTTACACGATCATCATTCACAACACCTGAAGTTGATTCAATTACAGATTTCCGAAAGAGTCTGGAGGAAAAAGATGGATTAAATGATGCCGTTGTGAATGCACTAAGAGTTTGGAAAAGTTTACAAAATCGGAGCACGAAATGAATCGCCAACCATTGGAAGGTTTAATACTTTATGGAATGAAAGAGGTATATAAATTATTTAGGCAGTCTTATGTCAGCAAGGGTAAATATCGACTGCCAATTTGGATAGGATATAACAAAAGTTCAAAGAAAGAAGTTACTATCATTCCTTTGGAACAACGTGATGAGCAGATAAAAACGGATATTATCTCTCTGTTTCACAATGAAGGAAGATTTCGGTTTGTTGAATCGCGCGCCAAAGACGGAATTACTTTTGTGGTTCTTGACGTTTTACCATCAGAATTTGAAAATATATATCTCAACCTGCCAGTTGCATCTGCTTCGCAAAATATCCCTAAAACCAATATAGATAATTCCCAAGAAATTATCTCTAAGCAAGACGATAAAAAAGACAATAGCCATAAACAAAAGAAGCAAAGCCGCTTTATTCCAAAAGCTGTTTGGGCGGGCGTATTTTTATTGTTTGTTGCCTGCGGAATAAGTATTTACTTAACCCCAAGATTATTTACACAAAACCCTCAACTTACCAATACAAGTGAAGTTATTCCTATGTCTTCGGTTACACCACCTCCTATAATTACAGTAACAGATATAGTAATTTCTTCGCCCACAGATACAATAATCCTATCTGTATCCGCAACCAATACTGTGATTAAGATAATAGCTCCATCTGAGACTCTGACGCCAATCTCATTAATAACTTCAACTCGTGAACTTGATAGAACCGAAACAGCTACAGTAGTTCCAACCCGAACTGGACTTCCAGGGACAGTATATTTGTGTCCAGCAGAATCTGGGCGGAATGTTCGTTCTGTTCCGAGTACACAAAACAATTCCCCATTAGGATCATTGCAAACAAGGGATTGTCTGTTTTATGAGGAACAATATACTGATAATAATGGCATGTTATGGGTGAAGATCGCTCCAAATGAAACAAAATTTCCAGGTGGATGGGTTGCGGCTGGCAACCCAACAAGCATCCCCCCAACAATTTACCTAATAGGGAATGATTTCTCAGGCTTGCCTACTCCAGCAATCCTTCCAATCACCCCAACACCTACCCAAACGCCAAAAATCACACCCGCTCCATGACCCAACACCCCCTCGTCCAACTCGCTGACATCATCCACCTCAACACTGACCGTGTCTCCGACCCTGCCTCCGCAGGCATTGACCGCTTTGTGGGACTCGAACACATCGAGCCAGAGAACTTGCACATTCGCAGGTGGGGCAATGTCGCGGACGGGACGACCTTCACCAACACCTTCAAGCGCGGACAGGTGCTCTTCGGCA
>CAZGUM010000329.1:0-3280 GCA_964529085.1 uncultured Methylomonas sp.
ACGAACTCCGATAAGCATTCGACCGTTGTGCTATCCAAATTCGCGGTTTCTTCAAGGCTGATAATCAGAAGCTGCACATCGTCGCGCGCCAGTAAGCGTTTTAGCGACTCAGACAAAATGCCTTCCACGCTGGCAAAAAATAGCGGTTCTTCCGGGCGAAGGATGAGTATATTGGGACGAACTTTAGAGTCCGGATGATTCTGCCGATCAACATAGTCTCGCGTATCATCCAGCTCCGCCAATTCCCTAACTAAAGGCAGGCTGAAAGCGCGCATTGCCGCCGCGAGCGATAAACCTGTCGCAATCAACATGCCGTGCAGTACGCCAAAGGCCAGTACGGCGGCTACGGCGGCTATGGCCAGATACTGATCCCTATCCATTCGCCAAAGCCTGATTAAGGCCATTGGGTTTAACGCATGACTTAAGGCATTGATAACGGCTGCCGCGACCAGTGTTTCGGGAATTTCCCCAATCCAATGTTGACCAAAAGTCGCCATGCCCAATAAAACCACCGCAGCACAGACACCCGCCAGTTTGGTTTGCGCGCCAGCGGATTCATTGGCGGAACTGGCGGAAAAACCCGCCCCAACCGGCATGCCCTGCAGAACGCCGGAAAAAAGATTGGCTATTCCTAATGCTGAAAGCTCCCGATTAGGCTCCACCGCTTTACCATGATTGAGGGATAAACTTCGAATACTGCCCCATGATTCGGCCACCAGGATGACCATTAAACCTAAAGCCATCTCAGCTAACTGAAGCCATTGCTCCAAAGCAATGCCCGGCATGTTCAATTCGGGCATCTTTAACGATACGGCACCGACGGTCGCCACCTTTAAATCACCGAGATTGAGATGGTTGCTTAACACAATACCCGTTATCAAAACCAAAAAAGCGCCGGGAACGCTTGGCCAGTGTTTTAGGATTGCCAAAATAAGCAATGCACTGAAGCCAATCATTGCACTCCAAATCGACCAATCGTGCGTACGTCCCGCTACTTCTAACAGTAGCGGAAGCGGCGCTGTGACGCTCACCGAAATGCCCACTAACAGCGGTAGTTGTTTGATGATAATGGTGATCGCTAATGCAAATGAAAAGCCACGCAACACGGGTCTGGATACAAATGCCGAAAGGCGGCCTAATCCCGCTTTGGCAAAGATAATTAGGCCTATGCCGGTCAATATGACTAAAGCTGCGCCAAAACCAGCGGCGAGATGGCTATTACCGGGACGCAAGGACAGTACGACCGCTGCCAACAAAGCCGCGGCCGACGAAGTAGGCGCGACCACGGCAAACGGACTGCCGCCTAAACATGCGTAACTGATTAAACCGACAATCGCCCCGGTGACGGCTGCTTGAATCGGCAGATGGGCAATCCCGGCATATGCCACGGCTTCCGGCAGCAAAATAAAGGCAACCGACAAACCGGCCACTAAATCCGCGATGAACACTTGTCTTCCAGACTGGATATTTCCAGATTTCACGGGCAAACCCTTATTAATGTCATTCAGGAAAACAAATAGAATCCGATTTAAACGTTAACCAATCCGACTGCACTTGGCGGCTATAGCCTTGCGCATAATCTAAAACAGCATCCTGCCAGTCTGTGCGCCGACCGAAGACTTGCCATTGATCGGCAATCGCTGAACCGTGCCACCCGCTGTTGCGAATATGCAGCCAGGCGACGAGATGGGCCATCGCTACCACCACCTTTTCCAGGCGTTTGAATTTTCCATGCCAATGATCCAGTTTTAGCCGGTCTTGGGTCGGCATCAGTTCCTTAAGCAGATAGGAACGCTGACCGTCTTGGATGGCCGACAAAAACGCCGGTGCGATGGCTTGCCCTCGACGCTGCAACATCACAACGCGTTCCGCTTCATTTTTCCAAGCCGGTTGCGAAATCACTGAATATGGCGCCAGAGCCGAACCCGGTTGGTATTTCAAATCCAATAGATAATTTTGCCGCGTACCTTTACCCTGAATAAGAACCACATAGCGTTCCAGACCAAGACTACCGAGACCTGCGATGCGGCGCGCCACATCCAGCACTGCGAAAAACGCCGGATTGGGTTGGGTGGCGGCAAACTGATCCATGATCGATTTGACTTTTTGCCGATCCGCCGGCGCTGCGATTAAGGTTTTACGACCATCGATTTTTAATACCCGCCGATTACCGTGCTCGATCGTTCGATCAGCCAATAAATCGGCACGCGAACGATGCTTCAAATTCTTCAGTAAATCCCGAATCATGCCGGAAGCGGTCGAACGTTCCAGCCAGCGAGCTTTACATACCTGGAGCTCTTGGCTATAGCAACACAGAAAGTCCTTGCACAACGCTAGCGCTTGGTTTTCCTGAATTCCCAAAGTCTGTGCCGCGACCAATAAGCTGCATACAAATCGAGCTAAATCCCAAGTACAAGGCGCCAACATGGCCTCATCAAAATCGTTGATATCAAAATAACTCAAGCGATTGTCGCCTCGGTAACTACCAAAGTTTTCCAAGTGCAAATCACCGCAAACCCAGGCCAACGGCGCATCGTTCAAAGCCGATTGTTGCGGCCAATCCTGGTAGAACAGATGGGCCGTTCCGCGCAAAAAGGCAAAGCTATTTTGCCGCATGGCTTGATATTTCAGACGAAGACGCTCGAGGTCTCGTCCCTGATTGAAGACATCGATGCGTTGCCATAACGAAGTGCTGTTCATTCGTTTCTATCCTGAATAAAGATGGCAAATTGCCATGATGGGAAAACTTATGTTTCAACCGACAAACAATAGTCCGAAACGATAACCTTTTATTCCTGCCGGCGTTAGTCCGATAAGCGGCGTTCCGTTTCCACAAGTGCCTGCTCTTAATTATCTTGTCATTTTCAGGCGCTAAGGTGGCGCTGAAAAACTGCAACCGGCTTTTTTCTAAAGCAAATCCCTAAAAGCGCATTCCGAGAAATATCATGAATTTTAATGCCTCAACCAGCTTGATCACGGCCGCTGTGTTAACCGCTATTGGCCTGGCAGCAACTGTACCTTCCGTTAGTTTTGCCGAACATCATCACTCTGTTTTACGTGCCGCTTTACCGAATGGCGCTATCGAACACATCCTGGTGATCGATCTTGAAAATGAAAATTACAACACCACCTTTGGCGCAAACTCGCCGGCGGTTTACCTGAATAAAACCTTGCTCAAGCAAGGTGAGTTAATCGCCAATTACTATGGTACCAGCCATGTCAGTGCTGGGAACTATATCGCACAAGTATCCGGCCAGGGTCCGACGGTTGCCATCAACAA
>CAZGUM010000330.1:0-3279 GCA_964529085.1 uncultured Methylomonas sp.
TTGAATCTCATGGATTTTTGTCAATTTTCATCCCAAGGTAGCAACTTGGGTTAAAAGTAAAAACTCAGGCAGTGGGGTAGAGGTGATGCTATCAATGCTTGGGTTTTTTATAATTTGTTTACTTCTTATTGAGGGTGGAAATTTTATGATGAGGGTTTTAGGTAAGCCTATAAGTTCTCCAACTCCAGAAATCGGATACACTGGCAATTGCCACCATTGGACAAAAGCCAAGTATTTTATCGATCAGGAAGTATGTATTTGGGGTATCGTTGTATACATGTATTCAGGCCAAGGCATATGGATGCATTTTTCAGAAGAGACCACCTATTACTCTGATTTTGCTGTCAGCATAAACAGCTTTACTAGTGGTTATGGGGATTTGACGGGAAGGCAATTAGATGAAATATACAAAGGACATTGTGTAGAAGTTGATGGTAAAGTTGTGCTTTTATCGAATACATATCAAGGTGGCACTACTGAGCAGCCGATAATTAATGTAAAATACAAAAACCATATCAACTTTTGCGACAACAAAATTATCCGATAGTTTCGTTTAGGGTGTTCAGGTCTTGCATTTTTGTTTGGATTAATAAAAAATCCGTCAGCCATGCTGACGGATTTTTTTGCTTGCAAGCTTACACGGTGCCGAGGCTGGAGTTGATCTTGCTGAACACGTTGCCGATCACCGGGCCGAGGATCATGAGCGCCGCAATGACAACGATGGCAACCAACACAAGGATCAGCGCATATTCGACCAGGCCCTGGCCTTTCTCTTTGGGGGCGAATAACATTAAGGGAGTCTCCTTTCGTCAAGATTTTCTAAAGTGAAGTCTGCTATGTCATGGCTGATTATAGCAAAGGCGGGACTGGCTGGGATTTTATTAAGGGGGTACTTTAATCCCACTGATGCCCGCAGTAGCGGCAGGTGTATTTGTGCTTCGGGCGGGATTCCGCGTCTGGGTCTGCGCGTCTCCTGCGCCACTTCTCGATGAGAGACTCGAACCAGACCAGGTAGAACAGGAGAAAGCCTGCCAGGTATCCGCCCGCGACGAAGACCTGGAAGCCTGGCTGGCGGGCCAAGGGTTGCAGCCATTCGAGGGGAATGGAGCCACTTTTGCCCGGGTATTCCGACGCCATACTGGCCATCCCGAGGTAGATACCCAGGACCGCATATACCAGCAGCCCAAGCGCGAACAGGATCTTGAGGAACTCCCCGACGCTCCTGGGGCGCAGAGAAACCACACTCGCCCCGTAAGCGGGGCAGGTGGGCGGCTGGTACAGTCCGCGTTTGTTCATGTGGATATTCCATCCCCGAAAGGGCTTGCCTTGCGAATTATTGCGTTTGTACTTTGAACGTGATCGGCGGCAGGTCGAGGAATTGGAACTTGTATTCCTGCCCGACATTTTCCTTCTTGACCGTGAAGACCAGGGTGAACTTCATGGTATCGCTTTGGTCGTTCGAGTAGGTGACCTTGCTGCCCAGGTTGTATAACGCGCCGAACCCGCTGCCGATGTTGGTGAACTCCTCGCCCGCGCTGTCGGTGAGGACCAGCGTATCGCCGTCGACAAAGGTCTTCTGGGTGGGATCCAGGTTGCGGAACTCGGCGTCCACCAGCAGGAAGGTATAGCCATCCTTGGGGGTGTAGGTGTTGTTGGTGGAACCTGTCAGCCTGCTCTCCTCGCGCGGATCACTGATCGTGACCTCCCACTTGTCGTTCGCCACGGGCGTCCCTACGCCTGGGGCGGAGGATCCCCCCGGGACGAGCGACGATACCGCCTTGCATGCCAACATGGACCCCACCAGGACCAACCCCACCGCGCCGTACCAAAACCTGCGCTGCATATGCATATGTGTTCTCCTTTTCATAAGAGCCCGCCCAGTGCCCCGCCTGAACTCAGTCACACTATAGCAAATTCCCCGCTTGTTTTCAATTAGGAAAGGTATATCAAGGGTTGTATTTTTTCTAAAAATATAAAGTAACGAACAGCCTGAGCCTTATTATGATGGTCAGGCTGTTTGATTCAAAGTCGGTGCACGATTTTATGGTTTGAGGCTTTGCGCGCACCGAAAACCGATACCCACACTAATTGTGGCAGGCTCTTCGGGAAGGAGTCGGGCGGTTGTCCTCTCCATGCCGCAGAAATAGCAGTCCCATTCCTCGCCACGGACGACTTTCTTGTCTCCTGTATCTGGCCCAAAGGGATTGGAACTCGGAGAATTCTGGTAATACGTCTCGTTGTACCAGTCATGCACCCATTCCGCCGCATTGCCCGCCATGTCGAACAGGCCGTAGAAGCTGGCCCCCGCAGGATAAGAGCCGACCTTGGTCGTGTCCCCGACATAATTATTGATGTTGGTCAGGGTCTTGTCTGGGGTGTTGTTGCCCCAGGGATAGGTGCGGTTGTCGGTCCCTTTGGCCGCGTTCTCCCATTCTGCCTCTGTGGGCAGTCGGCGGTCCGCCCAGGAGCAGTAGGCATCCGCGCCATACCATGACACCATCACAACGGGATGATTTTCGTACCCTGGCGCAACAGAAAATTTCGTTCCATCCCAGGTGATGCGATCGGTCCATTTGTCGGTGCAGGTGGAGCACGTCAGAAGGTAGAGCGTGTTATCGCCCGATTTCACGGCTTTCATGAAGTCATCGGGTGTGACCGCGAATTGGGCAACATTGTCGTTGAGGAATTTCGCGAACATCTGGTTGGTCACTTCGGTCTTGTCGATCCAATAGGCGTCCAGGCTCACCGGGTGGGCGGGCCGCTCGTCCGCGTATAACTTGCTTCCCATGGTGAACTCGCCCGCTGGGATGAACACCATCTCCATGCCGTCTTTTTCGGAGATCATGGTCGAGCCCAGGGACGGAGTCGGTGTGGGAATGGGAGTGCTGGTCGGTTCTGGCGTGCTGGTGGCTGTCGGGGGGATGGGGGTGTCGGTCGGCGGTAACGGGGTGGTTGTTGGCGGTGTCGAGGGGGAGGATGCTCCGCAGGCGCTCAACACAAATGCGAACATGATCAGGATTGCCAAGGCTGCCTTTTTCGTGTCCATCTCTTCTCCTTTTTGAAAACGGCGCCGACCGTGGGCCACGGGCTTTCTTGTGTCTTTCCCAGCGGTTTTGTTCTGAAAAACAGTATCTTTACTATACGTCAGTCATTTTTCTTTTACAACGCCCAAAATCCAAAAACTCCTTTATTCATCCAGTATAATTATTTCCCTTCCCACATCCCAAGGAACCCGACATGTCCTTCCACAACAAAATCGACGAATGGATCCAGGAAGCC
>CAZGUM010000331.1:0-3242 GCA_964529085.1 uncultured Methylomonas sp.
CCGAATTGCCAAAACTTGGCCAATGCGATTACCGATGGCATATGTCAGGCTGGCAGCCAATTGAGTTGCACGAACGATCCCGCCAATGCCTCGGGTTGTTACGTCGATCCCACCTCGCAAGTCATGGTCTGCGGTTCCGACTTGGCCCAAGCCCCGGTGGTGGCCGGTTCATCAGGGATTCGCAATACCTGTATGAGTATCCAGGCGGCTGGGCACTGCGATCTGAATCAGTACGGCGAATGCTGGACCGATACCGCCGGCACGCATTGTTTGGAGCCGCCAGCGAACGGAATTCCCAATAAGACCTGCGCATCACTGGAAAGCCAAAGCTGCTCGTTTATCAAAAGCCAATGCACCAGTGTATTGGCCTCAGGTACCTGTTGGGACAGCGTCGATACCTACGACTGCGGGCAAACGGTGGGCATTCCCGGCATTCAAAGCAACACTGAGCAGCAATGCGCCGGGCCGATTCGCTGTATGGGCGAAGACTGTATTACGGTGAATCGCACCCAGAGCCAGGATTTCAGCAAGGCGGTCGCGTTGTTGAATAGCGCCCAGCAAATGGCGATGGACTTGCATTGTGACTATGCCAACGCCGATCTGCAGCAAAAGGAACCGACTACCTGTCAGGTATTTCAGGGCAAACCGGCCAGTTGCAAAATGGTCGGCGGCGCACTCAGTCTGGTCGATTGCTGCGAAACGCCATCGGGGGCGATGGGGCTAGGACGTTACATTGATTTGCTGATCGCCACCAGTCAGATGGACAGTGCGGTGATGGCCATGGACAGTACCTCGGCGATTCGAGGCGCCTGGGAAACCATGCGTACCCCGTTCACGTTAGCCGGCCACGCCTGGAACAGTTTTCAGGCGGATTTTGCCTCGACGGTGAATGACTTGGTCGGCACCGACATGCTCAGTACCAGCGACATTGCTTCGCAAGGCTTGCTCGACTCACTCAAAGGCGAACTGATGAAATCCGTAGCGGAATGGATTGGCCAGACCTTTGGTCAAGCCGCGGGTAACGCACTGTTCAGTGCCGGTGGCCAAGCGGCCTTTGATGCTGCGGGCAATCTCACACCCGCCGCGCAATCCGGTGGTGTGCAATTAGGCGGCGGCGCGGCAGTGGCAGGACAACTGCTCAGCACCTTGATGACGGCGTATACCGTGGTGATGATCATCATCATGATTATCCAAATGGTCTATTCCTGCGAGGAACCCGAATACGAACTGGCCGCAAAAAAGCAACTGAAAGTCTGCACGGACCTAGGCACCTATTGCGAAAGCAAGGTGGCGGGTGTGTGTTGGGTACGCAAGGAAAGTTACTGCTGCTACAACTCGCCGCTAGCACGCATCCTCAACGAACAGATCAAACCGCAATTAGGGATGGATTTCGGTACGCCGGAAAGCCCCTGTTGCACTGGTATCAAAGTCGCTGACCTGGATCGCGTGGACTGGACCCAAGTCAATCTCGACGAATGGTTGGCGATTCTGGCTCAGACCGGGCATTTGCCGAGCGCCGCCAATGCCGCGCCCATGCTCAATCTCGATCAACTCACCGGAACCGGCAGCCGACTCAATCCGCAGAAATACGGTGCAGCATCCAGCGGCAGACAAGACACCTTGACCCGCACCCAAGGTCGGATGACCGATTTAGATGTACCTACGGTAAAGCGGCAGTCTGAACTGGAAGGCTGGGGAATGGGGCCGCAATAATGCGGCCAGAGGCTTACTGAACGGCGTCTTTCAGGCCTTTACCGGCTTTGAAGGATGGCAATTTGGCGGCGGCAATCGTAATAGCTTCGCCGGTTTGCGGATTGCGGCCAGCACGCTCGGCACGTTCTTTTACTTCAAAAGTCCCAAAGCCAACCAGCGTCACAGAATCGCCGGCTTTCAGTGCGGTTTGAATGGATTGGGTGATACCATCCAAAGCCCTGCCGGCGTCGACTTTGGTCAGGTTGGCGTGGCTAGCGATGGCTTCGATGAGGTCGGATTTGTTCATAAATTATTGTAGGTATAAGATAAGATAATGTTTTAGATATGATAATCCACAAAGCTGTAGCATTTGGGTGATAAGTCGTAAAAAGCGCTAGGCAAGATTTCAATTATGCGTAAACTGCGTAAGCAAAGGTAAGTATTATGGATTAATGTCCAACAACCTTTAAATTAAATTCTAAAATAACTTAAGTTAATGCTCGGCAAAAAAGTTCTCAACAACCTTTATTGGCATTACAGCCTAACGGAAAATCAAGAATCCGAAACGCGACAAATTGTCAAAGCTGCCGAGATTTTGGCCCATTTAACCCCCGGCCTTGATTACAACGTCATCAAGTGCGACGGCAAGTCAAGCTCATTGTCTTTGCTCTGGTATCCCAATTTCTTTGAAGATCCATTCCCTGCTTTAGAGACAAGTTTTCGTATTGATCTAGCGACACAAAGAGTCGAAAAGCGCAACTATCAAGCATCGTTAAACCCGCCAATTTTACATCGTAAGGAATTATTACTGAGCGTCGATGCGCCAAACTATCAGCAATTTAGTCAACTAACTCAGACAGCCGAACAATTGGGGCTTTTCGAAGATACAATAAGGATTGGCTTCAAACAAGCATGGAATGAATTAATACGCGATAAGGGTTTTCAAATCATCGATAACCAATTTGTACCGATTGGCAACGATGAATCTACAGATAGTCTTACGGTTGAATCCTCTGGAAGCAAAAGAATCTCCCGGTATCTCACGGCGCTTTCCCGCAGTAATTTATCTGCGCCGATTCAATGCCTTGTGCGTCACGGATTTTTAGACGGTTCATTAACCGTGTTCGATTATGGTTGCGGCAAAGGTGACGACATTCGTAATCTTTCGGCCAATGCCATTACTATATCCGGCTGGGACCCTCATTACGCGCCGGATCAACCCAAGCAAGCCGCCGACATCGTCAATTTGGGCTTTGTGATCAATGTCATCGAAAACTACCATGAGAGACTGGAAGCATTGATTAGCGCTTATAACCTAGCTAACCAAGTGCTAGTGGTTTCCACTATGTTATTCAATCAAAACTCACTAAAAGGCCAAGTGTTTAATGATGGTGTCGTGACTCAACGCAATACCTTCCAAAAATACTTTACCCAAAGCGAGCTCAAGGAATTTTTAACTGAGACTTTAGAGACCGAGGCCATTCCTGTCGCCCCAGGCATCTTTTTTGTTTTTAAAAACCAAGATGCCGAACAACGTTTTCTGCTCGGCC
>CAZGUM010000332.1:0-3242 GCA_964529085.1 uncultured Methylomonas sp.
ATCCGATAAGAGCATCCTTCCGGCGGCAGGTAAAAATCGACGATTTCCGGAAACTGCTTTTGCAAAATCGGTACGAAGACTTCGTTTAAAGCCACACCAAGGATCGCCGGCTCGTCGGGCGGCCGACCGGTGTAGGTGCTGTGGTAGATCGGCACCTGCCTTTGCGTAATGCGCTCGATGGTAAACACTGGAAACTCGTCGACCTCGTTGTAATACCCGGTGTGATCGCCGTAGGGTCCTTCCGGCGCGGTTTCGCCGGGATAGATAAAGCCTTCCAGGACGATTTCGGCGCTGGCCGGCACTTGCAGACCGTTTAGTCCTGGCGTCAGGCAGTTGGCGACTTCGGTCTTGCTGCCACGCAGCAAACCGGCAAAGGCATACTCGGACAAAGAATCCGGCACCGGCGTCACTGAAGCCAATATCGTTGCCGGGTCCGCGCCCAGCGCCACAGCCACCGGAAACGGTTTACCCGGATGCGCCTGTTGCCATTCCTTGAAATCCAATGCCCCGCCGCGATGCGCCAGCCAGCGCATGATGACTTTGTTTTTGCCTATGACTTGCTGCCGGTAAATCCCCAGATTTTGCCGGTCTTTATTCGGGCCCTTGGTAATCACCAACGGCCAAGTGATTAACGGCGCGGCGTCTTCCGGCCAACAGGTTTGAATCGGATACACGCTTAAATCGACTTCATCCCCAACTCGAATCACTTCCTGGCAGGGTGCGGAACTGACTATTTTTGGGGCCATATTTAGCACTTGCTTGAATACCGGCAACTTTTCCAGCGCGTCTTTCATGCCTTTCGGCGGCTCGGGCTCTTTCAGATACGCCAGTAATTCGCCGATACCGCGTAATTCGGAAACGTCTTTGGCACCCATGCCCATCGCCACCCGCTTCGGCGTGCCGAACAGGTTGCCGAGCACCGCAATATTGGAGCCTTTCGGGTTTTCGAACAGTAAGGCCGGCCCGCCCTGCTTCAGAACCCGGTCGCAGATCACCGTCATTTCCAACACCGGATCGACTTCCTGCTTGATGCGTTTCAGTTCGCCCTGCTTTTCCAGCTGCTCGATAAAGTCTCTTAAATCTCTATATTTCATGCATTGTCCTTAGAAGGGGCCGAACATCGTGCCTCGAGGTATAAAATCAAACCGGCAATCATACGCCGGGATAAGCCCGGCAAGGAAGCCAAAAAACTAAATGAAAGCGCCGAGTATCAACGCCGCAACACCTGTAACGGCGGCTGACTGACCACCTGCCGCACCCCCCAATATCCGGCCAGCCCCACCGTGGCCGCGCCTATGGCCGGCAATGCGCCCCACAAATGGAAGCTGGGGTGATAATCGATATGTATCACTCGGCTATATAGCGCGTACAAAATCGCCTCGCTGGCCAGTGCCGCCGAAATGCCAGCCAGCGTACCGAGCAAACCGAACTCGATCACATGCGTGGTGCGTAACAAGCCGCGCCGGGCGCCCAGCGTGCGCATCAAGGCACCTTCGTAGATCCGTTGATCCAGCGTGGCGTAGACGGCGGCAAACAGCACGGTAAAACCGGCCGCCAACGCAAAACACAGCAGCAGATTGATAGCCTTGGTCAACTGCGTCAGGATCATTTTGAACTGTTTCAGGATCTGATCGACTTCCAGTATCGTAATGGCCGGGTATTTTTTCAGCAGTGTAGTCAGTAGGTTTTTTTGACTATCGGCCAGATAGAAGCTGGTCATGTACGTCGTTGGAAAATTATCCAGCGTGCCGGGCGAAAATATCATGTAAAAGTTAGGCCGCATCGTGTCCCATCGCACGCTACGAACATGGGAGACCTTAGCGCCGAATTGCGCGCTACCCACGGTAAAGGTCAATTGATCGCCCAACTTGATTTTCAGGCTTTCCGCCAATTTTTGTTCTACCGACACCAACCCCGGCTGTTCGCCTTGCCAGGGATCGCCGTCTGTGGTTTTGTTATCGTCCGGCAATTGCCCGGTCCAGGTCAGGCTCAATTCGCGTTGCGTAGCGCCCTCACCCTGCGTGTCCTTGCTGACGCGGCCTTGCACTGGCTCATCATTGATCGTCACCAAGCGCCCACGCACCACCGGATAAAACCGGCTGCTGGCAATTTGCGCTTGCTGCAATTCGTCTTGAAACGCCTGCTGGCGTTCCGGCAGGATATTCAACGCAAAATGATTCGGCGCCTGTTCCGGTAATTGCTGCTGCCAGTTGTCGATTAAATCGCTACGTACGCTAAAACTCAGCGCCATCGCGGTTAACGTGATACTGAAAGCCAATATCTGACTGACGCTGGCTCGGCTGTTTCTCAGCAATCCCTGCAAACCGAAACGCCAATTCAGTCCCATCTTCGGCAACAGCTTGGGCGCCAGCAATAGCAAACTGTATATCCCCGCCCCCAAGCCGAATAATGTCAGCGTACCCACACCCAAAATGATGGAGGTCATTTTCGGATCTTCGGTGTAGCGCCAAATCAAGCCGCCGATGATCGCCAACGCCAAACCGTAAATCAACCAGCCGCTGGTGGGTAGCGGCTCCAGGTCGCGGCGCAATACCCGCAATGGCGAAACTTTTTGCAGGCGCAGCAACGGCGGTAAGGCAAAACCCAACAATATCGCCAGGCCGGTAATCAGACCGAAAAACACTGCTAGCCAGCTGGGACTAGCCAATTCTTGCGGCAACAAGGACTTTAACAGCTCAAATAAACCGAATTGCGCCAGCCACCCCAATCCGCAACCGGCTCCGCTGGCTACCAAACCCAGCACCAGAAACTGCAAACCGTAGAGCCAGACAATTTCCGCTTGCTTGCAACCCAGGCAACGCAAAATGGCGGTGGCGTTGAAATGCCTTTCGGTGTAACGGCGGGTGGCCATCGCAATCGCAACGCCGGCAATCAGGATCACCACGATACTGGATAGGCCCAGGTAACGCTCGGCGCGCTGCAATGCCGAGCCCAATTCCGGCCGGTCCTCATGTATATCCAGCATCTTTTGCGACGGATTCAATTGCGGTTTCAACCAGTCCCTGAAGGCGGCCAAGGCCTGCTCGTCAGCGCTGAACTGGAAGGCATAACGCACATGACTGCCGGGCTGAATCACGCCGGTGGCGGCCAAGTCGTTTTGATTGATCATGACTCGCGGCGAAAAGCTGTAAAAGTCGCCGCGTTTGTCCGGTTCGTAACTCAATAGCCGGCTGATGGTCAGCGCTTTTTCACCTACGGTCAGCGTATCGCCGATTTTCAGA
>CAZGUM010000333.1:0-1085 GCA_964529085.1 uncultured Methylomonas sp.
CGCAAGTCGCTGCAAGCCACCATAGGCAAGCCGAAACGGCCGGAGCTGGACGGCAATAAACTGCATCCGACTTTAAGCGGCGCCGTGCTCGGCGTGACGCCCAAGGATCAGGTGGAGGGTGTGATGATCGAAAAAGTCGAGCAAAACTCCAAAGCTTGGAAAACCGGCCTACGGCCCGGCGACATCATCGTCACCGCCAACCGCTACCGCGTCAGAAATCTGGACGAGATCAAGCAGGTGGTCAACCCGAATGCACCCTTGCTGGTCAATCTGCAACGCGGCGGCGAAGCCTTTTTCGTCGTGTTGCAATAAGCTCAATTCAACATCGTTTTCAGCGCGGCCAGGCTGGCCTTGCCGCGCTGCTTGATTTCTTCCGGCGGCAATTGCTTTTTGTTGGCCCACTCCAGATCCTCCTCCGGCAACTCGTTTAAAAACCGGCTGGGTTCGCACTCGGTCATATCGCCGAAGCGCTTGCGGTGCGTGCAATAACTAAAGGTTAAAGTCTGCTGGGCGCGGGTAATACCCACATAAGCCAAGCGCCTCTCTTCTTCAATATTATCGGTCTCGATGCTGTTCTGATGCGGCAGCAGGTTTTCCTCCATACCGATCAAAAACACATGCGGAAACTCCAGACCCTTGGCGGCATGTAGCGTCATCAAGCTCACCTGATCGCCGGCTTCGTCTTCCTGATTACGATCCAAAATATCCAGCAACATCACCTTGGCGATTACATCCGCCAGCGATTGCTGAGTTCCCTGATCTTTGCTGGCGAGACGTTGCAACCACTCGATCAACTCGTAAACGTTTTTCAATTTACGTTCGGCCGAGGCCGGGGTTTTACTGTTCTCCTGCAACCAGGCCGGATAATGAATTTCGTCTATCATCCGGTTAATCACCACAAAGGTGTCCTCGCGCTCGGTCTTGATCGCCGTTTCTTTCAGCCAATCGCAAAAATTGACCAAGCGATGCATAGCCTTATCCGGCAAGCGTTGCTGCAGCCCCAACTCATTGCAGGCGGCAAATAGGCTGATATGCCGCTCGTTGGCATAGGCGCCCAATTTTTCCAGCGTGGTCGGGCCGATCTC
>CAZGUM010000333.1:1185-3194 GCA_964529085.1 uncultured Methylomonas sp.
TGCGGATTGTTGGCGATCAACTGGTTGGCCACCTTCAAAATCCGTCCGGCGGAACGATAATTCTGCTCCAGCTTGATGACCTGCAAGCGGCTGTAATCTTTTTGCAATTGGCCAAGATTTTCAGGCTGCGCGCCACGCCAGGCATAGATCGACTGGTCGTCGTCGCCCACCACGGTAAAGCGGCCGAGATTGCCGGCCAATAATTTCACCAGTTGATACTGGGTGATATTGGTATCCTGGTATTCGTCCACCAGCAGGTAGCGAATCTTGTTCTGCCATTTCTCAAGCACCTCGGGATGTTGCTGGAACAGCAGCACCGGCAATAAAATCAAATCGTCGAAATCGGTGGCGTTATAGGCCTTCAAGCTGCGGGTAAACGCTTCGTAAAGCAGCGCAGCCGGCAGGCTGTTGGCATCGGATTGGCTCAAGGCTTGTAGCGGCGTGATAAAGGCGTTTTTCCACTGGCCGATTTGCCAGTTGTACTGTTCGACGTTATCTATATCGCAACCGCCGACGCCGTGACTGATCAGGTTACGCAGCAAGGTCAGCCGGTCCTGCTCGTCGAACAAGGTAATCGCCGCCTTATAACCCAGGGCCTTATGTTCGGCGCGCAAAATATCCAGGCCCAGGGAATGAAAGGTGGAGACTCTCAGCCCGCGCCCCTGCTTGTCATCCAACAAACGACCAACCCGGCTTTTCATCTCCCGCGCCGCCTTGTTGGTAAAGGTCACCGCCGCAATATGCCGTGCGGCTGTGCCTTGCTGGACCAGATAAGCAATCTTCTCGGTAATCACCCGCGTCTTGCCGCTACCGGCACCGGCCAACACTAGCAGGGGATGATCGATGGTTTTAACGGCGGCGAGCTGTTGCGAATTAAGTTTGGGAGCCATTTATAAGTGATCGAGCGGACTGGTCACACCTTGGCCGCCTTTGTTGAGAACATGGGTGTAAATCATCGTGGTGCTGACGTCGGCATGACCGAGCAATTCCTGCACAGTACGGATATCGTAACCGCTTTCCAGCAAATGCGTGGCAAACGAATGCCGAAAGGTGTGCGGCGTAGCGGCCTTGCCAAGATCGGCATCGCGCGCCGCCTGTTTCACGGCCCGTTGTATGGCCTGCTCCTGAATATGATGCCGCCGCACCTCGCCGCTACGTGGGTCGGTGGAGAGCTTTGCGGCGGGGAATACATATTGCCAAATCCACTCCCTGGCGGCATTGGGGTATTTGCGTTCCAGCGCATACGGCAGATAAACACTGCCGAAACCTTGCGCCAAATCGGTAAGATGCAGTTCCTTGACCTTGTCTAAATGCATTTGCAGCGTCGGCGTCACTGACGTCGGCAACATCGTCACCCGGTCTTTGAACCCCTTGCCATCGCGGATCAAAATCTCCCGACGCTTGAAATCCACATCCTGTACCCGCAAGCGCAAGCATTCCAATAATCCGCATGCCAGTGCCGTAAAGCAGGCTGGCAATCAAATGCGGCGTGCCATTTAAACGCACCAAAATCGCCTGGATTTCCTCGCGATTCAATACCACCGGTAAACGCTTGGGCGCCTTGGCCTGTTCCACGTTATCCAGCCATGGCAACTGCACAGCCAATACTTCCTTATATAAAAACAGCAGTGCCGCTTTCGCCTGATTCTGTGTAGAGGCAGCCACCTTGCCGTCGACCGCCAAATGCGTCAAAAACTGTTCAACTTCTCTAGCACCCAGGTCGCGGGGATGCTGCTTGCCAAAATACAAAATAAAGCGTTTAATCCAGTCCGTGTATGCCTGTTCCGTGCGAATACTGTAGTGCTTCAAACGAATTTTGGCGCGCACTTGGTCTAACAGTTTCGGCGGATTTCCTGGCAAGGCATTTGACGCATCTGACATTGATTTTTAGGATAGGCTAAATTTAGACAAACTACTGAAATAGAAAATGATTCTATTAATTAAAAATGAGTTAGGCAACCGTTTGACGCAATGTTTTGCGTCATTTAGGATGTCTAATTGTAGTTAGA
>CAZGUM010000334.1:0-1463 GCA_964529085.1 uncultured Methylomonas sp.
CGTTCGATGCGCTCGGCGGCTTCCGGCTGGTTAAAGGTGTAACGCAGCATCATCGCCACCGACAAAATGGTCGCCAATGGGTTGGCGATACCTTGGCCTGCTATATCCGGCGCGGAGCCGTGAATCGGCTCGTACATGCCCTTGGCGTTGGCATCCAATGAAGCCGACGGCAGCATGCCGATGGAGCCGGTCAGCATCGCCGCGATGTCGGACAAAATATCGCCGAACATATTGCTGGTAACGATCACATCGAACTGCTTTGGTGCGCGTACCAACTGCATTGCGGCATTGTCGACATACATGTGCGTGAGTTGCACGTCCGGATATTCCTTGCCCACTTCGGTCATTACATTACGCCACAATTCGGTGACTTCCAACACATTGGCCTTGTCCACCGAGCACAGCTTTTTATGGCGTTTTTGCGCAATCTTGAACGCGGAATGCGCGATACGACGGATTTCCGATTCGCTGTAAATTTTGGTATTGATGCCGACTTTTTCGCCGTTTTCCGCCACATGCACGCCGCGCGGCTGGCCGAAATAAATGCCCCCGGTCAGTTCACGGACGATCATGATGTCCAGGCCGGACACCACTTCCGGTTTCAAGGTCGAAGCGTCAACCAATTGCGGATATAAAATCGCCGGACGTAGATTGGAGAATAGATTCAGCTCGGAACGGATACCCAATAAGCCGCGCTCCGGACGTATCGCATGCGCTAGCGGTTCCCATTTAGGACCGCCAACCGCACCCAGTAAAACAGCGTCGGCGTTTTTGCAGAGATTCAGCGTGGTTTGCGGCAGCGGCGTACCGAAAGCGTCGTAAGCGGCACCGCCAATCAAAGCGTTCTCGAATACCAAACCCAGGTTCATGTCGGTATTCAGAAAACTCAAGACTTTGATCGCTTCGGCAACAATTTCAGGACCGATACCATCTCCGGCCAGAACTGCAATTTTTTTGGGCATTTTTTTACCTTTCAATGGAGCTTACGCGTCTTTGAACAACCACGGGGCGCGTTTGGCGCGCTCAGCTTCATAGCTCTTAATTTTGTCGGCGTGTTGTAACGACAATGCAATATCGTCCAGACCATTCAGCAGGCGGAAACGGCGGTTCTCATCGACGGTAAACGCAATGTTCCGACCGCAGGGCGTGGTGATGGTTTGCGCTTGCAAATCGATAGT
Organism: uncultured Methylomonas sp.; assembly: GCA_964529085.1. Lineage (GTDB taxonomy): Bacteria > Pseudomonadota > Gammaproteobacteria > Methylococcales > Methylomonadaceae > Methylomonas. The sequence continues at coordinate 1,179 of CAZGUM010000334.1, forward strand.
TAATTGATAGCCATCGACGACTTCCTTGAATAACTGATCGACGGTTTCCGCCGACAACACAATAGGCAAAATGCCGTTCTTGAAACAGTTGTTAAAGAAAATGTCGGCAAAGCTAGGTGCGATAATCGCCCGGAAACCGTAATCTTCCAAGGCCCAAGGTGCATGTTCGCGCGAGGAACCGCAGCCGAAGTTTTCCCGGGTCAGCAGGATTTTCGCCCCTTGATATTTGGCTTGATTCAGCACGAAGTCTTTATTCAACGGCCGGTTGGTGCAATCCATTTCCGG
>CAZGUM010000334.1:1563-3191 GCA_964529085.1 uncultured Methylomonas sp.
CGGCCGCCGTAGCCTTGCCGGCCTTCAAAGTTCCGATTCGAAGTCGACGCGCAATGTTCACCGGCTTCCAGGCGGTCGGCGTTCATCGCCAGGCACATCGAGCAACCGGGATCGCGCCATTCGAAATCGGCGGCGGTAAAGATTTTGTCCAGGCCTTCCGCTTCGGCTTGTTGTTTGATCAAGCCCGAGCCGGGCACGATCAATACCTGTTTCACGGAAGCCGCTTTTTTCCGGCCTTTAATGACGGCAGCCGCGGCACGCAGGTCTTCGATACGCGAGTTGGTGCAAGAACCGATAAAGACTTTGTCCAGCTTGATGTCGGTAATTTTTTGACCGGCTTGCAAGCCCATGTATTGCAAGGCCCGTTCGATGCTTTGGCGTTTAACCGGATCCGCTTCTTGAGCAGGATCGGGGACGTTGGCATCGACTGCCACCACCATTTCCGGCGAAGTGCCCCAGCTGACTTGCGGTTTAATCGCTGCTGCATCGATGTTGATGACTTTGTCGAACAAATCGCCGCTATAGCTGTCGGAGCGCAGATTTTGCCAATAGCGCACCGCCATGTTCCAGTCGTCGCCTTTCGGTGCGTAGGGGCGGCCTTGATAGTAATCGATAGTAGTATCGTCCACCGCGATCAAACCGGCGCGAGCGCCCGCTTCAATCGCCATGTTGCAGACCGTCATCCGGCCTTCCATCGACAACGACCAAATGGCGTCGCCGCCGAATTCGATGGTGTAACCGTTGCCGCCGGCGGTGCCGATTTGGCCGATGATCGCCAGCACGATGTCCTTGGCGGTGACGCCAGGACCGGTTTTGCCGTTGACTTTGATCAGCATGTTTTTGGCTTTTTTCTGCACCAGACATTGGGTTGCCAACGCGTGTTCGACTTCTGAGGTGCCGATCCCAAACGCCAACGCTGCCGAAGCACCATGGGTAGATGTATGCGAGTCGCCGCAGACTATGGTCATGCCGGGCAGCGTGGCGCCTTGTTCCGGGCCGATCACATGCACGATGCCTTGGCGAATATCGGCCATATCGAATTCGGTAATGCCGTACTCTTTACAGTTGTTTTCCAGGGTTTCCACTTGCAATCTTGAAACCGGATCGGCGATGCCTTTGTCGCGGTCGGTCGTGGGCACGTTGTGGTCGGCAACCGCCAGGTTTCTGGCGATACGCCAAGGTTGGCGGCCGGACAGGCGCAGCCCGTCAAAAGCTTGCGGCGAAGTCACTTCGTGCAGTAATTGCCGGTCGATGTAGATCAAGCAGGAGCCGTCGTCTTCAGTATGAACGACGTGGTCGTCCCAGAGTTTGTCGTATAAGGTTTTACCAGCCATCTAAGTTTCCGATAAAGAGGTTAACAATACTGCTCAGCCCAAAATGGCGAGCAATTTAGTGGTAATGTCGCTGACCGAGCCGACGCCGGCAATCGAAGCGAATTTAGCGTTTTGACCGGGTGCTGAATAAAAACCGACCAGCGGTTTGGTTTGTTCGTGATACACGCTCAGGCGCTTGCGCACTGTCTCTTCCTTGTCGTCGTCGCGTTGGATCAATGGTTCGCCCGTCATATCGTCCAAGCCTTCCTGTTTGGGTGGATTGAACACCACGTGGTAGGTGCGGCCGGACGCCAT
>CAZGUM010000335.1:0-3170 GCA_964529085.1 uncultured Methylomonas sp.
CAGATGCGGTGGAGCGGTGGTTTACGGAGAAGGAAGTGGAAGAAGTGGTTGAGTTCGCAAATAGGCTTGAAGTTTAGGCTTGGAGTCGTTTATGGCAAAGCGAAAAAAAGATTTACTTGCAATCCTTTCGGATAAACCTACAAAAGATGATCTCCTGAACTTCAGAGATTACTCTAACTTGTTGACAAACGTTATCCTGAATAGCGAAACGCCAGCTACGATTGGAGTTTTTGGAGACTGGGGAAGCGGTAAAACAAGTTTAATGCTAATGATCGATGAAAATTTACAGAAGAAGAAACTTAAGACAATTTGGTTTAATGCTTGGAAATATGATAAGGAGGATGCGTTATGGCGATCTCTTATCTTGAGTATTATCAAAGGATTAAGCTCAAAAGAGAAAGATATTGATGGCGCCACATTGAAACTTTATTCGGCAGTGTCTACTGAGAAATTGGGACAAATAGAAATAGATTGGCTAGAAATCGGAAAGACATTATTGAAGGGTGCTGCCTTTTTAGCTGCTCCGCTTTTACTAATACCAGGATTTGCCAATATTTTTGCTAACTCGTCATTTGTTGAGCAGATTCCGGCTGCATTTACTCGACGAAAAATTCAGCAGAGTCGAGAGAGAATTTCTTCTATTGAGGAATTTGAAGACCTTTACAAAGAATTAATAAGCAAGCACATTGATGGCGAAAAAATTGTAGTGTTTATTGATGATTTAGATCGTTGTTTACCAACTCGTGCGCTTGAAGTCTTTGAGGCTCTTAAATCCTTTCTTGACGCCGATGGTTGTGTTTATGTGGTAGCCTGTGACACACGACTAATAAATCAAGGTTTACATGAAAAATACACTGAGAAAAGCAAGATAGACTTAGAAGATTATCTTGGTAAGATTGTTCAATTCTCATTTAGTATTCCCCCAATTCGAGCAGAAGATGCAGAAAACTTTATTCGAAAACTAGGATTGGCTGTAGATTCAGATGACAGTCTGCGATTGATATCAACCTCATTAGAGCGTAATCCCCGAAAACTAAAGAGGTTCTTGAGTGACCTGAAAATAAAAAGCCAGCTTGTAAAATCTAGAGGGTTGCTCTTGAAAACAGAGACATTGATTAAAATGTCATGCATTGCATTTACTTGGAAAGATTTTTGGATTGCTTCACTTTCTTCACCATCTGTATTTAGTCGCGCTCAAAAGATAGCAATATCACCCGCTGAGGAGGAAAAGTCTCCTGACGATATTGAGTTTGGTAAATTGTTCCATCTGGATGATCGTTTGTACAGCTTCTTGAGTTCGCAACCATTGGTTTCTGATGCTGACTTATTGGAATATATCTTCCTTTCAACCACAACTTCTACGAGTTTGCCTGAACCGCCCAAGAATGAAAAGATAAAATCATCTCCAGCTTATGAAAGCAAGATTGAGCAAGTTCTTTTCGATTTCCCCGTTGACCAAAGAATTAATGAAAGACAAAGAAATGAACTAAACAGGATTGTCGCAGCAATTAGAGGCGGAACTTCTTTAATTGTTGTGACAGGACGGGCAGGAGTCGGAAAAACAACATTGTTGAGATTGGTTGAGCGAGTTGGTTCTGAAAACAATAACTATATTTCAACCTATGTGCGAATTGAGAGTTTTGCGGGATTACTTCCAGAAGCGAATGTTTGGTTTTATGAAATTGCCCGTAGAATCTCTCAAGACTTATCTGACAAAGGGTTTTCAATAAGATTTAAACCTAGTAAAGATCAGATAACCCTACATGAATTTGAGAGGTTTATTGCCGATGCACTAGGCGCAATGAAGGACAAACGATTTGTAATTATGCTGGATGGGTATGACGCATTACCATCCGATTTGACAAATCGATTCGACTACGAGTTTTTACCTGGACTAAGGACTATTCTCACGTCAAACTCAAGTGTGACGTTAATTTTGAGTGGTAGATATAGAGGAGAAGCATTCCCTGAAAACTTTGTTAGCCAATTTTCAGACATTGAAAGTATGTCAATAGAATTGAGTGGGGCTAACCTTGGAAACATTGATGAAGAATATGAAAGATTAATGTCCTTACCAACTAACGATTACGATCTAGGTGAGGCGTACAAGCTGTTATTCCTTTTTGAGAATGAACTTCGAAGATTAATCACAACACAATTTGACAAGTTCGATTGGTGGAAGATAGGTTTGTCAAAGTTGCCGTTCAAAAGGATTTCAAATATAAGTGACAATGATAGGCTTGCATCTCTAACTCTCGGTGAATTATTCAAGATAATGTTAGCAAATGAAAGCTGGGAACGAATATTCAATGAGATATTTCCCAACAAAGATTACATTGAAGAGAAAACGTCCATTATTCTTAATACTCGAAACCAAATTGCACATACAAGAGAGTTGTCGTATCGACAGCTCGAACAATTTGTAATAAGCGCAAAAGATATGTTGAAAATCTTACATACAAAAAATTCAGGGTTGCAATAATTCATGTTCACCGACCCTAAACTCCGATCACAAGTAGATGCCCTCTGGAAAACACCGTCCCGAAGGTTTTGTCTTGGCGACTCACAACGTCCCGAAGGCTCGACTGCGAGGAGCTAAAACAACCCATGAAAGCCTTCGGGACGTTCTAACATGCCATATCGCGGTGATGCTTTTACGCAAGGGCAGTATTATCATATCTACAATCGCGGGGCGGGGAAGGCGAAGATTTTCTTCAATGATGGGAATTATCAGTATCTTCTGCGGTTGGTGAAGGAGTATTATCAGAAGCACGGCGCTACTATCATCGCCTATTGTCTGATGCCAAACCATTATCATTTTTTGCTCAGGCAAGAATCAGAAGAGCCCTTGTCAAAGTTTATGCAGGTGCTGTTTAATTCGTATGTGCAGGCGTTAAATATCCAGCAGGGACGCAGAGGTACGTTGTTCGAGGGAAGGTTCAAACACAAGTGTGTGGATAAATGGGAATATCTGATGATTCTTTGTAGGTATATTCATCGAAATCCTGTCAAGGCGGGGTTGGTGGCGAAGCCTGAAGATTGGGTGTATTCGAATTATCGGGAGTGGGTCAGGTTGCGGGATGGCGCGTTAGTAGATAGGGAATTTGTGCAGGAGCATTTTTCGAGCGCGGAAGAGTATGTCCAATTTGTGAATGATGTTGAGGATGAGA
>CAZGUM010000336.1:0-3169 GCA_964529085.1 uncultured Methylomonas sp.
ATACAACACGAAGTTATCTTTTTCTTGTTTTACTTCTGTCATGGTTTTACCTCTTGAAATAGTAAATCGGCCAGCGCCGAACCGAAATTTAAATAAAAGACCTGATTGCCCAACACCCGGGGCCGGCACTGATTTGACGTCCGCCGAATCTTCCCTATCGATGCGACGTGCCGGTTTGGCCATGCCGTATCGTATTTAAGGTTGAAAGGCTTGAGTTCATCAGTCAGGGTTTGCTTTACACCTCCACGGAAGGAGTAATCGGCCAGATAAAAAAGGGCTTTTGGCATTGTCGATTCTCCATTATGGTAGCGAATCGAAACAATAAAAGAAACGAGCGGACTTGTCAAACAAATATCGTATCAATATTAAAAGCTTGACAATGTTTAAGCAAGGAATTCCTGATTTGCGGATTTGGAGTTTGCCGGTTTTCGCAAAACCTTCATCTTGGAGTAACCGGGTAGCAAACGGTAATTCGCTTGAGTTACAGTCTTTGACCATAACTTGCTGCATATGCGCGATTCTTAGTTGCCGTCACGCAAGGTTGCATACATCTGCCGCGCTGAGTCTGGCGGGGACTGCATGTTTTAAAATTGCGTAATAAGCCTTGGCTGGTTGAGAACGCAATTTTACTGCGCTGTTATGCGATAATTAGCGGAATTGATAAAGGCCTTTGGGCTACTAAATAAAGGAAACACCATGTTCTCACTGCAAACCATCTTCGGCAAAGGCGATAAATTTTATGGTTTACTTGAAGCGAGTGCCGAGTCGGCGTGTTCGTCGGCCAAAGCCTTAATCGAGCTTCTTAGCCCTGCCGCCACGCAACAATCGCTAGAAAAATTCAAACAAGCCCGCCGCCGAGAAAAAGATTTGTTTGCGCAAATCAGCGAGGAGTTAGTCAATACCTTTGTTACTGTGTTGGACCGCGAAGATATTGAAGCGCTGAATGGCGCGCTGTATAAAATTCCTAAAGTCGTGGAAAAATTTGCGGAACGTTACACGTTGGCGTCGGGACGTATCGGCGATGTGGATTTCAGCAGTCGCGCGGCTATGCTTGAGCAGGCATGCCAAGTACTGGCGCAAATGGTTGGACAGTTGCGGAAAGGCATGGATTTGGACGAAGTGAAGCGATTAAACGATCAGTTGCAAACGATTGAAGCTCAAGCCGACGATCAAATACTTGAATTGTATCGAGATGTCTATGCCAATGAATCCGATCCGATTCGTTATCTGGTCAAAACCAATTTATTTGAAATCCTCGAAAAAGCTATAGATCGCTGCCGCGATGCCGGTAATGTCGTTTATCACATCGTCTTAAAAAATTCATAACAGGATTGTCATGCTGACATTGCTTTTGCTGGTTGTTCTCGCAGCGCTGGTATTCGAGTTTGTCAACGGATTCCACGACACCGCCAACTCGATTGCGACCGTGGTTGCCACTAAGGTATTAACCCCCACTCAAGCGGTCATCCTCGCCGCCGTGACTAATCTGGTCGGCGCATTATCCGGGACTGCCGTAGCCAAAACCATATCATCCGGATTGGTCGATACCGGCGTGGTCAACATCACCTCCGAAGTTTTGATCTGCGCGTTGGTCGGGGCTATTATTTGGAATTTAATTACGTGGGCCTTGGGGTTGCCGTCTTCTTCCAGCCATGCTTTGATTGGCGGCTTATGCGGGGCGGCATTGGCGGCGGGAAATAATAATCCCGACGTGCTGATATGGTCGAAAACCGCATTAGTCTGGACAGAAAATAAAGGCCTGCTATGGAAAGTAGTGATCCCGATGATCAGTTCGCCGGTTGCGGGTTTTACGCTGGGTATTTTTATCATGGGTTTATTGATGGCGATTATTAGCGGGATGAATTCCGCGGGTGGTCTGATGGCGCGAATGGCGCGGCCAAAGTGGGTCAACGTAGTATTCGGCAAGGCGCAACTGTTGTCGGCGGGTTATATGGGATTTGCGCACGGCAGCAACGATGCGCAAAAAACCATGGGTATTATTGCCTTAGCCATTTTTACGGCAAACAACGCCGGCACGCTCGATCAGTTGCCGCAATGGGCCGAGTTTCTCAAGCCGGATGGCGGAGAAAAAGATATCGATACCTGGGTGGTATTTACCTGCGCGCTAGTGATGGCACTTGGCACATCGGTAGGCGGTTGGAGAATTATCAAAACGCTGGGTCACAAAATGGTCAAACTACACCCGATAAACGGGTTTGCGGCGGAAACCAGCTCGGCAACGATTCTATTGACTGCGGCCCATTTCGGTATGCCGGTTTCCACCACGCACAGCATCTCCACCGCGATTATGGGAGTGGGCTTTGCCAAGAATCCCTACACGCTCAAGCTTTCCGTAATTGAACGGATTATCTGGGCGTGGATTTTGACGATTCCCGCTGCGGGCGGTGTTGCCTGGGGTATGGTGAGTTTGTTGTTTTTATTACACTAAAGAAAGTCGAAAACCCTTATTCCCTATTCAAGTAGCCGATTTTTTAGAAAATAACAAATCTGCAGCCGCTCTTACATTAACGCCTTTCTACAGGCAATAAACCACAGGTGTTTACGGAGCGGAAGGCGATAGATAATCGTTTTTCAAGCGCACATAATGTTTGGCCGAATATTCCAGAAAAGCTTTTTCCTCATCGGTCAATGCCCGCATTTGCTTGGCTGGGGCTCCGACATATAAATATCCGCCCTCCAGCTTTTTGCCTGGCGGTACCAACGCCCCGGCACCCAGCATGACATAGTCTCCAAGTTCGGCATCGTCCATCACAATCGCGCCGATGCCTATCAGGCAATAATTTCCTATTGTGCAAGCGTGTATCACTGCTCGGTGGCCTATGGTGACGCCTTTGCCTATCGTTAAAGGATGTCCTTGCGGCGAATAATCGCCGGCGTGGGAGACATGCAGAACCGCGCCGTCCTGAATGTTGGCACCTTCGCCGATGGTAATGGCTTCCACATCGCCCCGTATCACAGTGGTCGGCCACACCGAGACATCGTCGCCGATTGTCACATTGCCGATCACGACCGCCGCTTCGTCTATATACACGTTTTTGCCGACCTTGGGTTGTTTGTCTTTATATATTCTGATTGCCACCGCAACTCCCGTTTTTTGCCATAATTAAACCGCGATGTTACGCAATTAATCGATTCTTCTCCAGTCCAG
>CAZGUM010000337.1:0-3148 GCA_964529085.1 uncultured Methylomonas sp.
TCATTTCTTCCGCAGTAGCCGCCAACTGTTCGCTGGCGGATGCATTCTGCTGAGTAATCTGGTTCATCTGGTTCATGGCATTGTTAACTTGGCTGACACCGGCGGATTGTTCTTGGGAGGCGGCGGCAATCTCCTGCACCAAGTCGGAGGTTCTGGCTATGCTGGGTACGATTTCATCCAGCAGCTTGCCCGCACTTTCCGCAGTCTCGACGCTGTTTTCCGCTAACTCGCCAATCTCCTGCGCCGCCACTTGGCTGCGCTCGGCCAGCTTGCGCACTTCTGCCGCCACCACCGCAAAGCCTTTGCCGTGATCGCCGGCGCGCGCCGCTTCGATGGCGGCGTTCAATGCCAACATGTTGGTCTGGTAGGCAATGTCGTCAATGATGCCGATTTTTTTGGCAATCTCGCGCATAGCGTCAACGGTCTGTTTCACCGCTTCACCGCCTTGGCTGGCTTCGGTAGCGGCTTTGCTGGCCATGCCGTCGGTGACTTTGGCATTGTCGGCATTCTGGTTGATGCTGGCCGCCATTTCCTCGATGCTGGCACTGGTGATCTCGACACTGCCTGCTTGTTCGCTGGCAGCTTGCGACAGCGATTGGGAAGTGGAACTGATCTGTTCGGAGGCATTACCCAGTTGATCCGCGGCGGAAATCACCTCGGCGATGGTTTGGGAGAGTTTGGCGACGGTGTTATTCACGGTGTCTTTAAATTCACCCAACTGGCCTTGGTAGTTACCGGTCACGTTGCGGGTTAGGTCGCCTTGTTCAACCAATGCCAGTACTTCGACCGCTTCATTCAGCGGCAAGATCACCCCATCCAGGGTGTCGTTGACGCCTTCGACGATTTTGCGGAAGTCGCCTTGGTGTTTGCTGGCGTCGGCACGGGTTTGCAGGCGCCCCTCAACCGCAGCGGTGGCCAGCATATTGGCGTCGGCCACCAGCGTATTGACCGCATCGATACAGGTGTTGAGGTTGTTTTTAATGGTGTTGAAATCACCGTTGTAGGTGTCGGTGATTTTGGCGGGAATGTGGCCTTTGGAAATGTTATCGACATAGTCAGCCGCCACATTCAACGGGCCGATCACCGCATTCAGGGTCAGGTTCACCCCCTCGACAATCTTACGGAAATCGCCTTGGTGCTTAGTGGCATCCGCGCGGGTGGCCAAACGCCCTTCGACGGCAGCGGTCGATAACATATTGGCATCGGCCACCAAGGCGTTCACCGCATCAATACAGGTGTTCAGATTGTTTTTGATGACATTGAAATCGCCGTTGTAGGTGTCGGTGATTTTGGCGGGGATCGCGCCTTTAGAGATGTTGTCCACGTACTCGGCCGCCACGTTCAAAGGCCCGATCACCGCATCCAGCGTGTTATTGACGCCTTGGACGATTTTCCGGTAGTCACCTTGGTACTGGCTGGCGTCGGCGCGGGTGGCTAAGCGGCCTTCGATAGCGGCTTTTTCCAAGGCCACCGCTTCGGCCACCATGCTGGAAATCGCATCGATACAGTTGTTCAGGTTGTTTTTGATGGTGTTGAAGTCACCGTTGTAGTGGTCGGTGATTTTCGCCGGAATCGCCCCGCGCGAGATGTTGTCCACGTACTCGGCGGCCACGTTCAAGGGCCCGATTACCGCATCCAGCGTGCTGTTGACCCCTTCGACGATTTTGCGGAAATCGCCTTGGTGCTTAGTGGCATCCGCGCGGGTGGCCAAACGCCCTTCGACGGCAGCGGTCGATAACATATTGGCATCGGCCACCAAGGCGTTCACCGCATCAATACAGGTGTTCAGATTGTTTTTGATGACATTGAAATCGCCGTTGTAGGTGTCGGTGATTTTGGCGGGGATCGCGCCTTTAGAGATGTTGTCCACGTACTCGGCCGCGACATTGAGCGGACCAATCACGGCGTCCAGCGTGTTGTTGACGCCTTCGACAATCTTGCGGTAATCGCCTTGGTATTGGCTGGCGTCGGCGCGGGTGGCTAAGCGGCCTTCGATGGCGGCTTTTTCCAAGGCAGCGGCTTCGGCCACCATGCTGCTGATCGCGTCGATACAGTTGTTCAGGTTGTTCTTGATGGTGTTGAAATCGCCATTGTAGGTGTCGGTGATTTTCGCCGGAATCGCCCCGCGCGAGATGTTGTCCACGTAATCGGCAGCGACGTTCAAAGGTCCGATCACCGCATCCAGGGTGTTGTTGACGCCTTCGACAATCTTGCGGTAATCGCCTTGGTATTGGCTGGCGTCGGCACGGGTGGCTAAGCGGCCTTCGATGGCGGCTTTTTCCAACGCAGCGGCTTCGGCCACCATGTTGGAAATCGCGTCGATACAGTTGTTCAGATTGTTTTTGATGGTGTTGAAATCACCGTTGTAGGTGTCGGTGATTTTGGCGGGGATCGCGCCTTTGGAGATGTTATCCACGTACTCGGCCGCGACATTCAAAGGTCCAATCACGGCATCCAGGGTGTTGTTGACGCCTTCGACAATCTTGCGGAAGTCGCCTTGGTGTTTCGTGGCATCCGCGCGGGTTGACAGGCGGCCTTCGACGGCTGCTTGCGACAGCATGGCGGCATCATTTACTAGAGCCTTGATGTTATCGCGAACTAAATCTATGGTTTCATTGATAAATCGCTTTTTGCCAGGCAATTTTTCAACATCGGCTTCGAGATTACCTTTGCCAAACTCCATGAAACACTTTATGGCCATTTTTTTCACAGCAATATGACCGTTAACCATGTCGTTAACGCCTTTGGCGACGGTCTTGAAACTACCGTGGAATTTTTGTTGATCAACCACTACATCAATATCGCCTTTTTCATGTTCTGCGGCCATATGATCCATCTCGGCTAATAGCGCTTTGATGTTATCGCTCAACTGCTTCATATTGGCCATAACACTGCTGTTATCGCCGGCTTTGAGTTGAATAACGGTGGTCAAATCCCCTTGCGAGATTTTATAAGCCAAATCCGCAACAAAATCCGGTTCGCCACCCAATTGCCGTGTCAGGGTTCGGGCAATGAAAAAACCCAAGGTGCCGATAGCCAGTATCGTTAGCGCTGTAATAATGACGGAAATGGTAATGGCGCTGGACTGAATCGAAACGGCTTCGTTCGATGAGTTTTTACCCAGACGCTGGTTATATTCGCTATGATT
>CAZGUM010000338.1:0-3148 GCA_964529085.1 uncultured Methylomonas sp.
GGAGCAGTGTTCGAATTTATAACCGCGAGCGGCATCATTCGATAATTGTTTAAAGTAACTGTGGGAAAACCAAGGTGCCTCAGGATTATCGGGACCGAATTCGCCATTACCAAACTTAAGCAACTGGAATTGAGTAAGCTTTTGCCCTGAACTCAAGTGCCGTTTTATATCATGGCGTAACGGCTTAGCCTTTCTCTAGTAGGTGGTATTGCTGGCATTCAGGCTGTTTTGGATCAACACACTGGCGGCCTGTTTCGCTTGTTCGGCCGCGCCGGAATGACGCTTCATTTGCTCCGATACGATCGCCCCCTCTACCAACAAACTCAATTGTAGGGCTAGGTTTTCAGGCGATGTGATGCCGCATTCGCCGGCCAAAGTGCCGATGTAGACACGGAATTGATCGTAAAACTCTGCAGACACCTGGTGTACCGGATTACCCTTGAGTGGAAATTCCGCCGCCGCGTTGATGAACGCACAGCCACGGAACTCCGGAATCGCCAGCCATTCGCCTATCACGTCGAAAACCGCCAGCAATTTGTCTTGGGGATGCTCGGCCCTGCCGTCGATTTGCGCCACGAACCAAGCCCGAAAATCCGCGTCGCGCTTGCGTAGAAAGGCAATTACCAAATCGTCCTTGGAGGGAAAATGCTTATACAGCGACATCTTGTTGGAGCCGGCCAGGGCAGCTATCGCATCAACCCCCGTGGCCTTGATGCCTTGACGGTAAAACAGCTCGGACGCGGCTTGCAGGATACGGTCTCGCGGTTTAATTTCCATTCTGATCTTAAAGACAAGAAACAATTTGACACTATACTGAGCGGTAAGTAATAGTACAACTTACTGACTGGTAAGTTTGGATTTTCGATAGTAAATTTTTAATTGAACAATCAACAAGAGGTGTTATGGAAGTTTTATTAGTAGGTGCCGTCGCCTGTATGGCCGCATTAATCCTGTCGGCATGGCTGATGACTTTTGCCCGTTGGTTCCCTATCGACGGCATCGACGGTAAATTTTTGGTCGATTACAAAACCATGATTAGAGCGCATGTCGATTACGCGCTGATGGCGTTATTTAATTTAGGCTTCTACGGCGTGGGTATCGAATTGCCGGTTTTGGCTTGCTGGTGTGTGGCCATAGGCGGATTTGCTAACCCCACCATTTTCACTATCGCGGCGTTCGATCCCGATTTTTGGAATAAAACCAAATGGAAGGTTTTTTCGGCAGTCAGTTTTGTGATAACGACAATCGGCTTTGGCGGCGTGGGGATTGCTCTATTGCGGCATGCCTTGTAATCACTAAGTAGTAAGCGGAGTATTTATACTTGATCCGGTCCCGGAAAGCTTGGCTTCCCGGGCAACAAGATTAATCTAGGCTTGGTATTGCTGGCTTTCGGATGGCGTTTTGCAATACGACGGAATCCAGCTGCGTTCGATCATATAATCCGGCAATTGGTTAAAATCGAAAGCCAGACCGTCCCGTATCATTTGCTTGACATCCATTATTTCGGCAACTTCCGGTATATCTTTGAAGAAATTGGTATAGAGCGGTTTGACTAAAGATTGAGCCACTCTAATTCCCAATGGGCCGATAAAGTTGCGCCGCTGTCCTACGTGGGCAATCTCGTCAATGGTAATTTCGTCGAGTAAGGCTTTTAGCCGGTCTCGCACTTCCGGTTCATCGACCAATATCTCATCGAATAAGCGATACAAATGACAGTAAAACGTAACGCCCATTAACTCGGTAACGAAGGCCGGCGTATCTATTATAAAACCGGGAAGTTTTGGAAACTGTTCGTACACTTTTTCTTTGAACGGCGACAGCGGCACCCATTTTACCTGCTCCAGGCCGCAGGTTTTCAACATCTCGTCGAACAAACGCACATGGCAAAACTCTTCAGCCAAATGCACGCGGGAAATCTTGTCTTCTAACGCAACGCAATGCGCCATGTCGGGTGTGACATCCCAAGCGGCTTTAATGCCGACCCATTCGTGGCGGGCAAATTTATAAATAGCGCATAGCAGCAATATCAATGGTTCCAGTGTTTTGGGATCATCGACCAGCTCGACATAATTTCGATAAAAACTATCCGGATTGGCAATAGGCGTTTTTAATCTGACGGGATGCTGTTGAAATTTTTTCAAGGTGGTCCGCTTTTTGGACAAGTCCTGTTCCTCTTCCAGCAATTCTCCGCCGTGACTCTGGGTAAACCGCCAATAGTCTTCGAAATTTTCACGGCGTTGTTGGTCGGTGGCATCCGTAAACACGGAACGATATTTGGTTTTAGTCATGGAGAATAGTCTGTTTAAAGAATCGATATCGATGCCATGCTGTTGACTCGGCATCAAGCGAATTATTTTCTATTCCTTCATGTGCGTCTGTTCGCTAGCGTACACAAATTCGCGCGACTTTTATCGGATAGGGCTTAAAGGGTATCAGGAGATCAGTATCCCGGGCAATGGGTATATTCCTGATATCCGTCGGCGTGACCGGTTGATTAGTCAGGGCTCTCGGTTTGAAAGGCAGTGCCGCCGACGATGTCGGTGCCGATTCTCAACCAGGCCGGGTCCAGGTTGTCGTCACATATCCAGGATTGCAGGTCAGGGCTAAATAGGTCGCTGCCGCCGACAATCGGTTTGGCGGCCGACAACCAGAGGAAATTGCCGTTTTTCAATTCCACCCGCGGGATGAAAAAGTAATGGTCGGCCGCAAGTGATATAGCGTTGCTAAAATCCACGTCGAATTTGACTTCCTGCCCGGAAACCGCGCCTTCGCCGCCGGTGGTCTGATCTGGAATTGGGTGTATGCCGTTCAGTACCGAATTGGCGGCCGTGGCGTTAGCACTCAGCAATGTGACGCTTTAGCTCAGGGAGTTGTTGGCCGATTCGGCAACTTTTGTCGCAGGGTCGTTGTGATGGGGTGAATGGGAGAAGCCAAAGAACCGTGTTTAACCGCATGGCGGTCTGGATTGAACTGGTTGCTTAGGCTTTGGAGATACTACGAAATTTAGACGTGCCGCCATTTCAATCGAGGATAGAATGAGGCTCGAATTCTTAAACCAAGCTTCGGCACAAGCAAACATGACGCAGAAAACTAGGGGCTGTTGCCCTTTTGGAGCGATAGCCTTGAAATTGAACTGCTCTGCCTCATT
>CAZGUM010000339.1:0-3075 GCA_964529085.1 uncultured Methylomonas sp.
TATAAAGCGCGGCTATTTTGAATTAAAAGCTCGCATTGAGGTAGTCATGTCCAGAGTATGCCAAGTAACAGGTAAACGCCCAGTAACAGGGCACAACGTTTCACACGCGATGAACAGAACCAAAAGACGTTTTACGCCTAATCTGCATCACCACAGATTTTGGGTTGAAAGCGAAAACCGTTGGGTTCGTTTGAGAGTATCTTCCAAAGGTATGCGGATTATCGACAAAAACGGCATCGATGCCGTGCTGGCCGATATGCGTAAACGCGGCGAACAATTTTAAGGAGACTGAATCATGCGTGACAAAATCAAACTGGTTTCTAGCGAAGGCACCGGCCATTTCTACACCACCACCAAAAACAAAAAAACCATGCCTGAAAAAATGGAGATCAAAAAATTTGATCCTGTCGTTCGTAAGCATGTGATGTACAAAGAAGCCAAAATCAAATAGACCCTGGTTTATTGACCAGCTTCAAGGCGTTGGCGGGCTAGCAGGGTTTTGTCCGACTAGCCACCGCCACCGGCTTTCTTGATCGCGTCCAATTCCGCTTTCAACGATTCCGTAAACTTGGCAAGCGCCAAATATTTCATCTCCAAAGCCTTTTTCTCAGCTTCCAAAATATTGTATTTGGTTTTAAGTTGCTGAAGGAAGCGCCGTAAACGCTCCATATCGTCCTGCGCCGAAGAATGCTCAGAGAACGACTGACTAGCCTCGGTTTCGCCACTAACTCCGCGAAAATTACTGGTTTCGATGCCGTCATCGATCGGAAACGAGGAAGGCGCTTTCAGCTCATCCGGACTGATACTCTCGATACCACCGCTTAAAATCAAAGCATTGAACTTATGCCGCATCAAAATAAATGCGGCGGTTTCGCTGATCTTGCCGTTCTGGCAAACCACCACAATCGGATGCTGACGGTTCAAAGTTTTCAGCTGCATGCGCAACGAAAAAAACGGCAGATTGATGCTGAACGGCAAATGCCTGGGCTTATATTCGTCCGGCTCCCTTACGTCGATTAAATCGGCGCCCTTGGCAACTAAATCCTGGGCATCTTGATAACTGATATATTTAAGCGTCGGCTGCTTAATTAACGTCAAAAACTGCTCTTTGCCCAAACGCAGCAAGGAAACGTCGCTGATGGCGGTCACCGACACATTCCGCGGCTCGCCTGAAATCAGCGCATCTTCGCCAAAGGTATCCTGATCGCCAAGTTGTGCCAGTTTAATTTCCTTGGCGCTGGGAGCGGGTTTTCTGCTGACCAGACATTGGCCTTTTTTGATAATGTAGTAAAAATCACCCGGTTCGCCTTGACTGACAATAACATCACCGGCAACCACGCGAACTTCCTGCATGCCCATTAAAATTTTTTGCAAATTGGCCGGAGGCAACGCCCGGAACACCGGCGACTTCAGTAAAGTCGTCATCCAGTCATCGTTGCCCTCTTCCTCATCAACTACCATAAAACTCTCGGTTTCTTCATACGGAACATCTTGAGCGGATTTCATCATATCAGCATTCAATCGCAAAAAACGAATTCTGCCATTAGCAACAGCGTTCACTTTTCGGGGGATTTGATGGGCTAATGCGAAGCGCGCCGAAGGGCTGTCCGACTTGATTGTTTCGATCTTCAAATGATCGGTCTGCAAGGTGACGCTACCGTCAAGCAGATAGAGCAAGTCGTTACGCTCTTCGCCGCATTTGAACAAAAACTGGCCTTCCTCCGCATCCTCGATCTTGATTTGTGCGCATAGCGCCTCAAACTTATTGAACGGCAGCGTGGATAGCGGAATTAATTGCCGAATCACACGGCCTTCAGCAGAATGGATGTCGACAGCCACGTACTAGTTGCGGATAAAAAGTGAAGGGAAACCAACAAGAAAACTTAATCTATGATAGTCGATTATTAAGTAAACTCTCAGTGAAACATTTTGCCACCCAGCGTGTCCATGCTGGCAACTTAACTGCCTGGAATGCAACAACCATGACGACCATGACCAAATTATTCCTGATTATTTTGATAAGCCTGAGCAGTTGGCAGGCCGGTGCAGTCCTGCCCGGACAAATTGACGGCGCGCCGTTACCGTCCCTGGCGCCGATGCTGGAGCAAAGCATGCCGGCTGTGGTCAATATTTCCACCTCCACCAACGTCCGGGTGCAGGAAAATCCGTTGATGAACGACCCCGCGTTTCGGCGTTTTTTCAATATCCCCAAAAACCCGAAACAGCAACAAAGGAACAGCTTGGGTTCCGGGGTGATTATCGATAAAGACCAAGGCTATGTGTTGACCAATAACCATGTGATAGACAAAGCGGACAAGATTACCGTGACGCTCAGTGATGGTCGGCAGCTTAACGCCAAACTGCTGGGCACCGATCCGGAGGCCGACGTGGCGGTGATTCAGATCCCCGCGGACAACCTCAGCGCGCTGAAAATCGCCGACTCCAGCCAGCTTAAAGTCGGCGACTTCGTGGTCGCCATCGGCAACCCGTTCGGCCTAGGGCAAACCGTTACTTCCGGCATCGTCAGCGCCCTGGGCCGCTCCGGGCTGGGCATCGAAGGTTATGAAGATTTCATTCAAACCGATGCCTCGATCAACCCGGGCAATTCCGGCGGCGCCCTGGTGAATTTGCGCGGTGAATTTGTCGGCATGAACACCGCCATCCTGGCCCCCAGCGGCGGCAACGTCGGTATCGGTTTTGCGATTCCGTCGAATATGGCACTTAGGTTAATGGAATCGCTGGTTCAACACGGCGAAGTACGCCGCGGCTTGCTGGGCGTTACGACTCAAGACCTGACGCCGGAACTGGTGAAAGCTTTTGCCCTGAAAAGCCAGCATGGCGCAGTAGTTAGCCGGGTAGAAGCCGGTTCGCCAGCCGAAAAAGCAGGCCTGGAACCGGGCGATATTATCCTGACCATCAACGGTCAGGACGTCAAAGGCGGCAGCGCGCAAATCCGTAACGCAGTCGGCTTACTGCAAATCGGCGATACCGCCAGCCTGGAAGTTATGCGCGGCGAGGAACGCAAGTCGCTGCAAGCCACCATAGGCAAGCCGAAACGGCCGGAGCTGGACGGCA
>CAZGUM010000340.1:0-3073 GCA_964529085.1 uncultured Methylomonas sp.
CCAGAGGAACGTCACTGAAGATGGTTCCTGTGGCGGGGGGCGGGGTGTAGGCGGAGCCATGCTCCCCTCGCAGGAGGAAGACAGCCATCTGGGCACGGGTGACACTAGACTCGGGACAGTACATCATGGGAGAGGTGGAGCACCCGCCGGTGATGCCTGCATTGTAGAGGCGCTCTATGAAACTAGCAGCCCAATAGCTGAGTGGAACATCGGTAAATATGGAACTACCACAGGTTTCAAGGACATCCAAAGACAGGTTGTATAGCGAAATTTCATTGTTATTGCCAAATTCGTCTACTTTAACGTAATAGGTTCCTGCGGGTAACTCATCCACACCACAGATTCTGTCAATATGGGAGTAATATCCGGTTCCGCTATCGTCATCAAAATCGATTTCATTTAGATTCCCATCATATAGCCACATTCGTGTATCTGAGTCGCTTGACCCAATAGTGTCTAATGTAATAGCTGATGATGCATCTAATTGGAATTTGACCCAATCTGTATCTGTGGCAGGCGCAATACTGTGTGTTTGTGGGTTCCCTGAATAAATCCACCTTGCCTGACCTGACGTATCATCAGGCTCGTAGCTATCGCTATTCGCAAAAACAATGATATAGTCTGTAAGGGTCATACTGTCCGACCCTCCAGGGCCATTTACAGTTAAGGTAATAGTATATGAACCCGGGTTGTTATAAATATGATCGTGCAATTGTGTGCAGGTTGTGCTTGTTTGGCCGTCTCCGTAGTTCCAGACACAATTTGTGATATTTGACATATCTACAATATGCATAGCAGTGGTGAAAGGTGCGGTGCCGCTCCGCGGCCAGGCGTCAAAATTAGCAGACGGAGGAGGGGTAAGGATCTTAATGTAACAAGCTTTGCCTGCCCCAATAATTGGGTCACCAAAAATGCTGTTGCTACATGAAACGCTGCTTGTAAATGTTTGATAGAAGAAACAGTTATTTGCTCCATAAGCAACACTGGCCTGTCCACTGAATATACACATCCCTCCCTCATTGGAACAGGAATTGTAGCCAACTTGTAGTGGTCCAGATGTCGCGCCATTCGAACATGACGAAATTCGCGGCTCAACTTTTGCTGAAGAGACTTGATCTTCTCCGATACTATTGTTAGAGAGATCCGAATCATCGCCAGTAAACTGCTCGCATGTACTCGCGTAGTTATCATCACGACATAATGTTAACTTTACATTCCCTCCAACCTTAATCGACGAGATACTGTCATTGGTTATACCAAGAGAACCAGGGTTTGGATAGTCTCCAATTCCTTTCACAACACAGGTTCCGTTAAAATTTTTGTCAATAAACAGAGCAACCTGATCTGCATTTGGATTGCACCCTCCCCCTCCAGGCTCAATGCGAAATCTACGTACTGACCAACTAGCACCATTAGGAGCATTAGCTGCCTTGACTCCCCAATACAAATCACGGTTATTCCATTGTGTACTAATTATTTCAGTGCGCGACGTGCCACCTTCGCCTGTGTCAACAATAGTAGTTCCACCAGAATCCATGTTAGAAGTATCTTTGATACGGAATGTATATCCATTAAATGTACAACCACTTATTGCAGACCAGTTAAAACTGATACTCTGACTTGATGAAATATAACCATCATTAGGGTTACCTAGAGTCGGACTCGGGCAACTTGCAATAGAACTATTGTTATCGTGTAAATATACGCTGATCCCAGAGTTGGAATTTAGCCACCAATTTGTAATTGTATTGGTGCGTGCCCCTCCAGCAGATGAATTTTGTTCAATTGTGCTATATGTTCCATTCCCGTTTGTGTCAACTGTGACTGAACTTATTATAGCAGTATGACCTGCCGAGGTTGGCCCATTATAACTGATGATATCCCCAGCAGATAACCCTGAATTAGGAGTCCCATTTGCTACCTTTTTTAGGTTTGGTAGAGAGTTGTCATATACATTTACTACATTTATACCATCAGCGGATTTTGGGGCAATGCCGTAAAGTAGATATAGATACCGTTTTGGTAACTCAGCGCATTGCCATTCATATTGTGATACTCCTGCCCCAAAGTTAACTAAATGAAATGTATTTAGAGGGCCACATGCTTTTACACCTCTATAGATGCCCCCCAATGGGTACGAGCCTGAAAAATTATTCACATCACACTCGCCATTCCACCAGCTAGGAAAGGGGAGATCATTCATTGATTGAACATTATTTAACGTTAGCGGTAAGAGATGAACATTTTGGTGTGATTTCAGGCTAGTGGAGGGATTTGTTAAGTTTTGGCTTTCTAATGAAATAATATTAAGAGATTGCAAGGCACTTTGTCTGACTTCATCTGTGCCAAAATCGCCATAAATGATCGATCTTATTATCCAAATTCGATCGCCCGCTTCAAAAACCCACTCGGTAATTATTTTCTGATCTATATCATCTTGGAAAAAATATGTATCCCCTAAAACTATATTGTTAAAAATGGATATTGAAGGGCCTTCTACAATAATAACAGAATCGGACTCATACAAATTTTTGGTTGATTGTCTATATTCTTCAGATGCCCCTGGTAAAGCCACCTGCAAGTTGTCGGCGGCTGGCTGTACGCCGTATGGGATTGCATAAACACTAAACTCTTGATATGGGGTTGCTTTTATCCAGGATCCTGACTGGACCCAGTCCTCTTCATCGGCACTAGACTTGTGATCCGGAACAAAAGGAATGCAGAACTGAACATCGACTCCATCGAGTGATACTTCCTGTTTGGAACCATTTTCACATTCAGTAGTATCTGCATAAGCAAATGAAAAATTCATGCTAAATATTACTGAAGAGAAAAGTGCAAAAAACAAGACTGCATATAGTGCTCTACGAGTTACTAGACTTTGTTTTTTCATTCTATTCTCCCGATATGCAAAGATCTTTGTCGTTAATTGTTTAATCTTATGTGAATGTACAGATAAAATAAATATAAATCAAGTGATATCTATCACTTGATTTATATTACAATAAAAAGAGGAAGCTTCTCTACCGGACAAATTGTGGATAGTCATGCTTGAAATCGACAAACGAGACAG
>CAZGUM010000341.1:0-3069 GCA_964529085.1 uncultured Methylomonas sp.
GAAATACCCGGATGTCACCGTCAATGCCGGCTACGCGCGCGACCCCAGCAATAACACGCTAAATTCGTTTTTCGTCGGCGTCAGCGTACCGGTCCCATTGTTTTATCAATACCAAGGCGAATCGGATAAAGCGGCAGTCGCGTTAACCCAGAACCAGTTGGCGGTAGAACAAACCGAGTTGGGCATTCGTAACGATGTCGCCAGCGCCCTAGCCACCTGGAATAGCGCGGATAAAATCGTGCAACGCTTCCATGGCGGCTTGCTTGACGACGCACTATCGGTGCGCAACAGCGCCGAATTGGCATATAGCAAGGGCGCTACCGGCGTGCTGGACTTTATCGAAGCGCAACGCAGCTACAAGAATGTGATGCGCGATTACAGTCAGGCCATGATCAACCGCGCCAACGCTTATTACGATCTGGCCAAAGCCTTGGGCGAGGAAGTCGGCAGCGACAATGCCGCCGGCAACAAGGTGCAGGACCACACTCAATTGCAATAGCATGCTGGAACGCATAATCGACATGAATACATCTATCCAATCTCTCGGCAAAATATCGCTACTCTGCTGTTGCTTGCTCGCCGCCGGGATATTACCGGCTTGTTCCGACTCGGCCGACAAGGCGCCGCCGCCAGCCAAACCTGCAACACCCGCCGGCGAAGTCGTCCTGGCGCCCGATTCGCCGAAAAAGGCCTACGTCAAAACGGCGCACCTGAACTTGTCTCAACATCCTCTGCTGGAACCCTTGGCCGGCAAAATCGTATATGACGAAAGCCTGACCTCGCGTATCAGTTCGCCTGTCGCCGGTCGGGTTGTTGCCACGCCCGTCGCGCTGGGCACGCCGGTTCAGGCCGGTTCCACCTTATTGGAATTGGACAGCCCGGACGTCGCCGATGCCGAAGCCGACTTCGCCAAGGCGCAAGCGGCGGTAACCCTGGCCAGCCACGCCTTCAACCGCCAACAAGAGCTGTACGCCGGCAAGGCCATTTCCCGTAAAGAACTGGAACAAGCGCAAAACGACTTCAGTAGCGCCCGCAGCGACTTGCAACGCGCTGCCGACAGGTTAAAGAACCTGCATTTGTCAGCCCGCCAAGCCGACGGCCGCTTCGCATTGCGCGCGACGATTCCCGGCGTGGTCGTGGAACGTAACGTCAATCCGGGCATGGAAGTACGGCCGGATCTTGATACACCGTTGTACGTGGTTTCGGATCTGAAACATTTGACGGTGTTGATGGAAGTGTTCGAAGTCAACATCGGCAAAATCAAGCTCGGGCAGCAGGTGTCCGTCTCGGTACCGGCCTACCCCGGCGAAGCGTTTCCGGCGACCGTGCAGTACATCGGCCAAGTGCTCGACGAAACCACCCGCACCGTACAGGTGCGCTGCAAACTGGATAATCCGGATGGCCGCCTCATGCCCGGCATGTACGCCACCATCACTGTGGAAAGCGCCGCGGACGACAAGGCATTCGTGATTCCGCTGACGGCGGTGTTTACCGAAGGCGATGCCGATTATGTGTTCATCGCCTTGGACGATAACCGCTACCGGCAACGCAAGGTCGATATCGGCTTGCGTTTGAAAGACAAGGCGATCGTCACGCAAGGCCTGGAAGCTAACGAGCTGCTGGTGACTGAAGGTGCGCTGATGCTGCGCGCTGAAGAAGAAGTCGAAACCGAAAGTAATAACCAGCCCTAGCGCCATACCCAGGACACTGACATGATCGAGCGTCTTATCGCGTTTTGTTTGCAACAACGTCTGATGGTCATCGGCGCCACGCTGGCCATTGCCGTTTCCGGCATTATCGCCTTCGAAAACCTGCCGGTACAGGCCTTTCCGGACGTGCAAAACGTCTTTGTGCAAGTGGTGACCCAATTTCCCGGCCAGGCACCGGAAGAAGTGGAAAAGCAGATCTCTCTGCCGATCGAACGGGAAATGAACGGTCTGCCGCATTTAATGAATATGCGCTCGGTATCGATTTTCGGCTTGTCGGTGGTGACGCTGACTTTCGACGATAAAGCGGAGGATTATTTCTCGCGTCAACAAGTGTTGGAGCGCCTGCAATACGCCGACATCCCGGCGGACACAAAACCTCAACTGGGTCCCTTATCGACAGGCGTCGGCGAAATTTTGCGTTACGTGATCGATGCCAAAAATCTACCCCTAATTGAGCAGCGTGCCCTACAGGACTGGATTATCGAGCCTCGGTTGCGCTCGGTGCAAGGCGTCGCCGACGTGGTCGGTTTCGGCGGTGGCGTGAAGGAATATAAAGTCGCCGCCAAGCCGGACCGCTTAAAAAATTACCGCGTCGATCTCAACCAAGTCTTCGATGCCATCGCCGCCAACAATACCAATACCGGCGGCGGCTATATTGAACACGGCGACGAGGCCTTGGTGGTGCGCGGCACCGGCTTGTTGAAGTCCGCGGATGAAATCGGCGAAATCGTCGTCACCACCAACGACGGCGTGCCGGTACGGATCAAGGACGTGGCAGACATCAGCGTGGGGCCGCAACCGCGCAACGGCATGGTGGGCATGAATCAGCGCGATGACGTAGTCGAAGGCATCGTGTTGCTGATCAAAGGCCGGGACGCGGTCAATGTCCTGGATGGGGTGAAACAGAAAATCAAGGAACTCAATGATTTCGGTCTGCCGCCCGGCGTAAAAATCACGCCGTTCTACGATAGGACCGAATTGGTCGGGCATACCATTCATACGGTCGAACACAATATGATCGAAGGCGCGATCTTGATCCTGATTATCTTGCTGGTGTTTTTGCGGCGCTTTGTCGCGGCGCTGCTGGTCACCCTGATTATTCCGTTATCCCTGCTGTTCGCCTTTATCCTGGTAGACCTCGGCGGCATTTCCGCCAATCTGATTTCCTTGGGCGCCATCGACTTCGGCATCATCGTCGACGGCGCGGTGGTACTGGTCGAAGCCGTGATGGTGCAAGTCACGCTGGATTTGCAACGCAATGCCGATATGCGGCATCTGCGGCAATCGTTACTCACCACCGCCAAGGAAATGGGCCGGCCCATCCTGTTTTCCAAAGCCATTATCATCATCGCCTTCTTGC
>CAZGUM010000342.1:0-3040 GCA_964529085.1 uncultured Methylomonas sp.
TCGGAAAAGGCGCCACGCCGGTCGTCAAGCGGACCGGCATCGTCATCGTCGAAGCTGCTAGCAACGCCGACGAAGACAGTCCACAAGACCTCGGCATCATCGTCGACGCGGTAAACGAAGTGGTCGAAATCAGTCAGGAAGACATTGAGCCGGCCCCGAGTTTCGGCACGGGGATTCGTCCTGACTTCATCAACGGCATGGCCAAGCGTAACGGCCGTTTCGTTATCTTATTGAACGTTGGCAAGGTGTTGTCGGTGGACGAGATGGCGGCCTTGAGTGGCGGCACAAATCTAGTGGCACAAGTATAAATAGCCGATTCTTAAGTTTTCACGGCGAGACATTTTTAGCCGCGTCCGTAATTTATGCTTATGAATCATCTTTCATTTCCTCGGCGAGTTATCCGGGCGCCGGACTAGGCCGGTCAAGAGTCTTGAGCAGCGGCGAAGATGTATTGTTCATCAAAGTGTCTGAATCAGCCGGAGAGTTCCGACATAAAAAATCAAACTACGGCATTCCCGGGGCTTAATAAATTGTCCGGGCAAGCCGATCTAACATAAAACCTAGAAGGTGGGTTATGAAAATCAATATGCCGGTGACTAATACTGAGATCGAGGTTGCCGATAACGACACGTTGGCTTCAACGACGGATTTGAAGGGGGTGATTACCAGTGTTAGTCCTGATTTCGTAAAGTTGAGTGGCTTCGGCGAAGACGAATTGCTAGGTAAGTCGCATAACATCGTGCGTCACCCGGATATGCCCCAGGAGGCGTTCAAATCGCTGTGGAGCACCGTACAATCGGGTCGCTGTTGGAACGGTCTGGTCAAAAACCGCAGTAAAAACGGCGATTACTATTGGGTGGATGCGCATGTTTCGCCGATTTACCAGGAGGATAAGATTGCAGGCTACCGTTCAATACGTTTCAAAGCGTCGCGCGAACATATCGCGGATACCGATACCTTGTATAAAAACCTCAAATCCGGTGGGATCAAAAAAGACCCGTTTCAACCCGGTCTATTTCAGGCTTTCCTGGGAAACGTCAAGCTCTGGCAAAAATTTTTAGTCTTAATCGCCATCACGCTAATGATGTTCGTAGTGCCCGCATGGATGATGATTGCTCAAACCCTCGATAACAAACAAATAGCCGGCCAAGAAAAAATCGGTATGGAATACGAGCTTGAAATCATTAAGTTAATGCAGCTGGTACAGCAACATCGCGGTTTGGAGGCGTTGGTGTTATCCGGCAACACCGGCTTGACGGTAGCCTTGGAAGCTAAACGTAAGGAGATCGATGATCAGACCCAAACGATTGACGCCGTCGACAAGCGCTACGCTTCATTCGGGCTAACCGCGGATTGGCGGCAACTGAGTGGCGAATGGCAAGCATTGGTGCGGGCTGCCAGCCCCCCAATCGGTAAACAAGACAGCTTTAACAATAACAAGTACTCGGCTTTTATCGATAGTATCGGCGCTTTCAGGCGCCTGCTGGCGGATGCCTCCACAATCAGTCTGGATCCGACACAGGATACCTACTATACCGCGATGGTGTTCATTCATTATTTTCCGGATATGGCCGAGAAGCTTGCGCAACTTAGGGAATTGGGAATCGGCATCCTGGAGGCCAAACAACTTCGCCCGGACGAAGCTAGTGTGCTGCAACAACTCAGTAAAAGCGCGCGGCACGATCTGACTATCATCAACGAAAGCATCGCTAAAATCGGAAATATGGACGATGTTACGCGGCAAGAAGTTGCTCAGACCAACGCCGCTACGCTCCGGGCAATCGCTTTGGTTGAAAGTAAGATATCGCAAGCGGCAAAGCCGGAATTGGCCACTGAGGAATACTTTGATCTATTCACTGGGTTGATTGACCAAAGCTTCGTTACCTCCGCTAAGTTGAGTAAGGTTTTTGATAGTGGGCTAGAACTCCGTATTTCTCAAGCCGAGAGCACAATAACCAATATGATGATGATTGTGCTGGTTTTGTTGGGGATTTTTATTGGCATCAGCCGGTATATCATCATGAGTGTGTTGCGGCCGCTACGTGCGATGGCCGATGCCATGGAACAATTGGGGCGGGGTGAAATTCCGCCCATGGATAGAAACAACTATGGTTTGGAATTCAATCAACTTAATGATGGTTTCAATTCGGCGGTATTTGCATTAAAAGGGCTGATTGCCGATGTAACCATTCTTTCGCAAGCCGGGGTAAAAGGAGAATTAGGTCGGCGTGCCGACCCCACCAAGCATCAGGGCGATTTCCGCAAAATCGTCGAAGGCATCAACCTTACCCTGGATTCGGTCGGCGGTCCTCTGAAGGTCGCCGCGGAGTATGTTGAAAACATATCCAGAGGAAATATCCCCGCGAAGATTACCGACAATTACAACGGCGATTTCGACGCGCTTAAAAACAACCTGAATACCTGTATCGACGCGGTGAACGCCTTAGTAGCCGACGCCAATGTGTTATCGACTGCCGCTGTTGAAGGCCGTCTAGCCACCCGCGCGGATGCCAGCAAACACCAAGGCGACTTCCGCAAAATTGTCGAAGGTGTCAACAGCACCTTAGATGCGGTGATAGGCCCGCTGAACGTGGCAGCCGAGTACGTGGACAATATTGCCAAAGGCCACATTCCGGCAAAAATCACCGACAACTACAACGGCGATTTCAACACCATCAAAAACAATCTGAATACCTGTATCGATGCGGTGAATGTGTTAGTTGCCGATGCCAATATGTTGTCTAGCGCGGCCATCGAAGGCCGATTGGCGACTCGAGCCGACGCGGCCAAACATCAGGGCGATTTCCGCAAAATCGTCGAAGGAGTCAATCAAACGTTGGATGCGGTAATCGGGCCGTTAAATGTGACGGCGAATTACGTCGATCAAATTGCCAAGGGCGTCATTCCACCACTGATTGCGGATAGCTACAACGGTGATTTCAATGTCATCAAAAACAACCTCAACAATGTTGTCAAAATGATGAGCGATTTGCTGGCGCAAACCGACATCATCATTCATGCCGCGGCGGAAGGTCAACTT
>CAZGUM010000343.1:0-3009 GCA_964529085.1 uncultured Methylomonas sp.
ACGATCTGAGGAAGGCGTACGAAGCCAGCTTCCGGTAATTGATATTTAGACATTTGTTTGTATTCCTTGCCGGACTTGCTCGGCTTTTGTAAAAGGAATACAAACGATATTGCACGAACTTAATTTCCATGTGATACAAATAAAAAACCCGGCTAAACCGGGCGTGTCATTTTTTAATAATTATTGGAAATTTACTGCCCAGTACGATAAGGACTGCGGGTCACGCTTGATTTCGGCTGATGTATCGCCTCACACAAACCTAACCGCTTAAATTTATTTTTTGCCAAAATCGCTGCGGTTAGTTGATAGCTGGTCGGCTAGGGTTCCAGGCCATAGCTATTTGACTAGCGGCAGGTAACTCCACCGGCAAAATTTGGGTTGCATGTAACGCTTGGTCTAACTTGCTGTTGAAAAGCGTCTCTAGCGCCTCGCGCGGCGTTCAGCATCATCAGGGTATTGGCCTGACTCTGTCGCGCTTCGTTGCTCTCCGTAATGCGCTGATTTTCATCCTTAACAAATTGGATAGCTTTTTCAAATTTACGCACTCCCTCTTGCCGAATCCTTATGTATTCGCCGTAGGTTATTTTCTGATTATATAGCTCGATTAAAGCATTGTTTCTATCACTTTCGCGGTCTATAAGCGCAGCCCTTGCTACCTCATGCAAATTGGGTGACTGAGACTCTAAATCCAATTTTTCACAAATCTTATATCCTTCGGCAATTTTTGCTATCACTTCCTTTTCTGACTCCGACACCTTTTCTTGATTAGCCATTTGTTCGAAGCTAACCTCTAAAACGTCTGGTATACCAAGCTTCCAGGAAATCGACTGGACTTCAGGGAATGCATATAACTGGCGAAAACAATTCTCACCCGCTGTTTCGGCATGTGCCAACCCAGTAAGCATTAGACATAAAATCAAAAATCGAAACATGTTAAACCCCAATTTTTTGGAAAGAATAGTCTGCATCATTGACCGCTCCAAGCATTTATCTATCTACTGTCATCCTTCAATAATCTGATAACCTAAAATCAACACAAACGCACCTTTATACACAATTTATTAAAATAGCTGGAAAACTGCTCTGACGTAGTAAGTTATAGATCATGTTTAGATTGGAAACATTTGACTAGCCCCCCTCAATCCGTCCAGGTAATCCGCCCAACTTTGCATCATGCGCCGCCGCTCATCCAGGTATTGCGCGCGATTATAAGCCGCCCTAACCTGATCCCGTGGCGCGTGGGCAAGTTGTCGCTCGATAGCGTCAGGACTCCAGCCTTGTTCATTGAGCAAAGTGGATGCTATGGTGCGAAAACCATGCGCGGTTTGTACGGTCGAGTCATACCCTAGCGTTATCAATGCCGTGCGAATAGTGTTTTCTGACATTGGCCGACCATCGCCACGACTGGACGGGAACACATATTGCCCGTTGCCGGTTAATGGATGGATTGCTTCCAGGATTTCCAAAGCCTGCCGACTTAATGGCACGATATGATGAAAATCGGTTTTGCTGATGTAAGGCCGCCATTCTTTAGCCACTAAATCCACATCAACCCAAAGCATTTGCCGGATTTCGCCAGGACGTTGAAACAACGATGGCGACAGCCTTAACGCCATTTGCACAACATAGGTGCCTTGGTAGGCGTAAAGATCGCGTAATAACTGCCCCACCTGTTTGGGGTCAATAATTGCCGCCCGGTGTTTTACCTTTTGCGCCGGTATTTGTTTGGCGACTGGTTGTGCCGGGTCGTATTCGGTTAAGCCGTGAACGATGGCATAGGCAAAGATTGAGCTGATTTCAGCATGTAGCCGGTGAGCTGTTTCAAGCCGTTGTTTATCGATCATCGGCTTTAAGACTGCCAACACATCAGCCGATTTGATTTCTTTGATGGGCTTATCGCCTAGCGTCGGAAAGGCTAGACGCTCGATCCTGCTGGTTTTCTTAGAGTGGGTCTTATCACTGGTCAGGTGCGCGATTGAATCCAGCCATTGCCGGGTAACATCGGTGAAACTGTCGAGGATGGGTAAGCCTTCACTAACCCGCGCTTCGTTGGCCTTGGCAATCTGCTTGGCTGCTTTTGCTTCTTTTCTGATTTCGCCAGGGTCTACGCCATTGGCTATTTGTTCGCGGGCTTCTTCAGCTTTACGTCTGGCATTTTCTAGCGTGGTATCAGGATAAGCCCCGAAAGCTATTTTTCTCCGCCTGCCATCGAAGGCGTAAACAAAACGCCAAAGCTTACTGCCTGTTACTCCGACGAATAGAAACAATCCACCACCGTCGCTGATGGTGTAGTCCTTGTCCTTTGGCTTAGCAGCCCTATAGACCGTGTCTTTATTGAGATTCAGCGCCATTCTGTTACCTTCTATCACCCATACTGTTACCTTTTTTAAAGGCATTATAGGCACGGTAACAAAAAAGGTAACACTTTTGGGTGTATGTCCCTGTATTTAACTGCATGTCACTGGACAATAAAAAACCCGCTAAGCCAGATAACTTGCGGGTTCTTGTACTTCGCTGGGTTTCTTAAAACCCTTGTTTGGTACCGACGGGCGGACTTGAACCGCCACGACTTGCGTCACCACCCCCTCAAGATGGCGTGTCTACCAATTTCACCACGTCGGCTTTACTTATTAACGATTTATTGCGCTGCCGGCTTTTCGACTTCTTTGATAACCGGCGCGTCAGGTAACTTAGCATCCTGAATCGGCAAGCTGCCGTCTGCAGGAGTACCTTGAGTTAACGGTACATCAGATTTCACAGGCTCGACAGTAGGCGTCGAATCCAATATCACATCGGCTTTTTTGCCTTGATAACCGCTTAATACAGCCAAGCCTAAGCTGGTGATAAAAAACAAGGTAGCAAATATAGCAGTGGTTCTGGATAAAAATGAGGCAGAACCTTGAGCGCCGAATACCGAACCGGATGCGCCACCACCGAAAGTCGCGCCAGCATCGGCGCCTTTTCCTTGTTGCATCAGGACCAAGCCAACGATGCCTATACCCAGGAAGA
>CAZGUM010000344.1:0-2936 GCA_964529085.1 uncultured Methylomonas sp.
TGATGCCCTGGCCTATCTCCGGCTGCTTGCTGATCAAGGTCACCTTGCCGGTCGGCGCGATGTGGATAAAAGCATTGGGTTTAAAGACGCTGCTTTCCGCAATGGAGGCCGGCTTGGCAATCCGTTTTGCCGCACTATCGGCCACATTCAGATAAAAACCCAGCACCAAGCCGCCGCCGGCCAGCGTGGACTTGCGCAAAAAATCCCGGCGGCTGGCATTTTCCAATTCGTATTCGTTCATATCGACTCCTTGACCGCGAGTTCAGCAGCGCGATGTATGCCGGCACGTATCCTTAAATAAGTACCGCAGCGGCACAGATTGCCGGCCAGTTCGGCATCGATCTCGGCGTCGGTCGGTCGGGGATTTTTTTTCAGTAGTGCAGCGGCAGTCATGATCTGCCCGGCCTGGCAATAACCGCATTGCGGTACATCCAGCTCCTGCCAGACTTTTTGCAAGGGGTGTTCGCCGCTGGGATGCAGGCCTTCTATGGTGGTGACCTGACTGGTGCCGACCTTGGCAATCGGCGTCAGACAAGCCCGGCTAGGCTGACCGTCGATATGCACGGTACAGGCGCCGCACTGCCCAATTCCGCAGCCGAATTTGGTACCGACCAGATTGAGATGATCGCGCAGCACCCACAACAAGGGGGTGTCGGCATTAACATCCACGGTCTTTTGCGTACCGTTGATATTGATTATGTATTGGCTCATGAGAATCTATGTATTAGTGGTTGTAATTGCTCGCAGCAAATCATCGTTAAGCAATATCCGCACCGAACAAGTCCGGCATCCATTTTATGTTTCAATCTATTGTAAACAACTGAATATCAAGCCATTTACCCACCAAGCCACAACGCAAAAAAAAAGTAAATCGCTAACCGTAATCCAAATTAACAAGCAATATTGCCAATGCAGCTGATAAATCAACAGCAAACCAACAACTCCTGCTGACTAGGCAACAGAAAAATCGCCATTGAATTTATATTTTTCTTTTCAAACAAGGAGTTGAAATCTGGCATATAAATTGACTGCTTAATAAAGCGATACAGGCGGTATTACGGAATATCCATGTATTGTTAAAACCGGCTAAAACCTTAAATTATGCAGGATTTTAAATACTATAAAACCTAATTAATGCAGGGTTTACAGTATTCGGTTTTAAATTAGGACTTTTTAAGCAAATCAATTTTTTCCCGGGGGAATATTATGAAACATACTGTAGCAATCATTGCCAGCGCCTTATTACTTGCCAGCAGCGGCGCCTTTGCCGAGGAACATGCGGCGGAATCTCTAAAACACGCCGAACATGCGGTTACGCACGGCAAAGCCGGCCATGCAGATCAATTGGTGGAACACGCGGAAAAAGCCCTGGCCCACGTCGACAAAGCCGAAAGCGCAGCCTCCGGCGAGGCTAAAGCGCACATTGTAGCCGGCAAAAAATCTCTGGAAGAAACCATCGCGCACGGCAAACAAAACCATGCCGAAGTCGCTACCAAACACGCCGAAGAAGCCGTAGGCCACTTCAAGGCAGGTAATATTTAAAATCCGGCAACGCGATACAGCATAATCGGGACATACCTAATCGGTCATTTTGGATAAGAGTCGGAATGACCGGTTACAGATATTCGTTATCTAACGTTTTAACACAAACATTCATTATTATTTTTTAGAAAAGGGACTAATAAAATGGCAAAAATTACCAATTTGCGGGTTGGCGAATCTTTAGTCGGCGAAGGCAATGAAATCGCGCATATCGATTTAATCATTGGACCGCGCGGCTCAGCGGCGGAAACCGCTTTTGCGAATGCGTTAACTAATAACAAAGACGGCTTTTCCACCTTATTGGCGGTGGTAGCGCCTAATTTGCTGGTTAAACCCGCAACGATTTTATTCAATAAAGTTACCATCAAAGGCTCAAAACAAGCCGTGCAAATTTTTGGACCGGCGCAACGCGCGGTAGCCATTGCGGTAGCGGAATCGGTGGAAGAAGGCATCATCCCCGCAGACGAAGCCGACGATTTGTTTATTTCCGTAGGCGTATTCATCCACTGGCTGGCGGAAGACGACGCCAAAATCGAAGAATACAACTACAAAGCCACTAAGGAGGCGATTGCGCGCGCGGTAGCGGGTTTCCCAACGGCTCAAGAAGTAATCGCCGCGAAAAAAGACGCCAAACATCCGTTTGCAACCAACAACGTCTAAGCGTTTCCGATTTAGTCACCAACCATGCCCACACGGATTTGGGCATCCAAGGCCAAGGAAGGCTTTTTAACGCTTCGATACCGCACCGAAATAAGCGCCACCGATTGATTGCGCATGATCCGCAACAAGTGGCTACTGGGAGGCATCCCAGCAACAGCCATTGCTGAGTATCCAGCATACCCCTTACCTCAACTCGAACGGCAGCAAGCCAGAATCTCCGGCAGGCCGGCAGCGACGGTACTTCCAGCTATTTCAGCCACCCTTAACCGGTCTGGTATGTGTCTTGCTGAACACAGAACTCATTACATACTTTTTATATTAACCCTCTACATAACCCCAGGAGGTTTCATGCGTAGATCGATACCCAACACGCTTGCTTTAGCCATAGCGTTGGCCGGCACGGGCTGCAGTTCCCTGCATCAGAACGGCTTGCAGCAGGCCAGCGACGCCGCCGGCGCGGCCAATATCAAATCCCTGGAATTCACCGGCATCGGCCGCTGGTACCAGTTCGGCCAAGCACCCAATCCCGATCTACCCTGGCCGCCGTTTGACGTCAAAGCCTATACCGCCGACATTAATTACGACACCGCCAGCGCCAGGGTGCAAATCGCCCGTTTGCAAGTGGTGGAACCCGGCCGCAACCGCCCGGCACCGGTCGAACAAAAAGTCGATCAATATGTCAGCGGCAATAACGCCTGGAATGTGGCCACTACCGGTAATGCGGCGGCGACCGC
>CAZGUM010000345.1:0-2936 GCA_964529085.1 uncultured Methylomonas sp.
CCAGCTTCATCGCGGTATCGACTATCAACAGGCAGGCGGCATAGGTTTCTTCCAACAAACCGACCCAGCGCGACGGCTTGTCGCCATTAGTCGCCGCCAGCGCCGCGCCAAAGGCCAAGGAAAAAAACATCAAAGACAGCATCTCGCCTTCCAAGGCCTGAGTGGCGCTGGCGAACGGGTTTTTCGGGATGATCTCCAACAATGATTGCACTACCGGCTTGGCTTGGGCGGCGTTTTGCTGGATTTTATTCACGCTGGCGTTGTCGCCCAGCATCTGCGAAATATCCAGCCCCACGCCTGGCTGCGCAAGGTTCACGAGCGAAATCCCCACCGCCACCGATGCCGAACTGGCCAACAAGGTAAAAAACAAAGTGCGCTTGGCTACCCGCGCCAAACCGTGGTGGTTGCTGAGTTGATACACCCCCAGCATCAAACCGCTCATCACCATCGGCACCACGATCATGAAAATCAACCGCAAGAAGATTTGGCCGATGGGGTCCATCAAATAGCGGTTGAAAATCTGCAATGCTTCGTTGTCGGCAAAGCCATGGCAGATCAAGCCGGCGCATGCACCCAGCACTAAACTCAGTAGTAATTTGTGATGATTTTTCATGGGGTTATTGAGCAAGTCAGCCGGGATGGCTTGATCTTAGGGGTTTTGCGGGGATTTTGCTCGATTTATCGGCGCCAGGCTTTATTCATCGGTTGCTATTGCATAGGGTGCAATAGGCGACAGCCGTATTGCACCGAGTGTTAGCCTCCGAATCGGTGCAATACGCTATCGCTATTGCACCCAATTTAATTACCGGCTTAGTGCCATTCCTCATCGATATCCAGTAAAGCCGGAGCACTTGCCCAATCGGGGGGATATAGCCCAAGCGCCACGTAATGATGAAATGTCGAATACGGCCAATCGTTAACATGTTTAACCAGACCATGTTTTAGCGGATTAATGTGGCAATAATCGATATGGGCCACATAATCGGCTTCATCGGTGATCATATGCTCCCAAAATCGACGTTGCCAAATGCCTCGTTCGCCTCGGGTAATTCGAGAGGCGGACCGCTTTTCCGTGGCGGGCAAAGCTTTGGAAAATGCTTGTTTAATGACTCGCCAACGGTTAGCGTTATCCTCGTCGCCTTGAGGTAACGTCCAAACGCAATGCAAATGATCCGGCAAAACCACCCAGGCATCGATGTGAAACGGCCAACGTTTACGGGTATGCTTAACAACCTCTCGAAGCGTATCGATATGCCGAACCAGCAGGTCGTTTGAATGACGTTCCAGCAGATTGACAGTAAAAAAATAAGTCCCGCCAGGAATACGGTAACGGCGATAGTTGGACATAAGTGATCCATATCCGACGAAAAGGTAGAGGATTACAGAGTTACGCTTTTTATATTACCCGGTCGGATCATATAGGGTGCAATAGCGTCAGCGTATTGCACCAATTCGAAGGCCAACACTCGGTGCAATACGGCTAACGCCTATTGCACCCTATTTGTGCGGCTTATCGCGTTGAACAAGAGTTATTTGCTCGAAAGCCGATAAATCACGTTAACATGCTTTACGATCTTAATTCTCGACGGGATGAAGGTGATTTTGGCTTTATCTTCACTGTGTTGCGATTTTTTGAACATCATGTCCGATTTTGAACTTGGATGGGAAATGCCAAAATATTCGTCCAAGCCTCGGAAACCACTTTCCGATATTGCATAGGGTGCTTCCAATGTGGTGTGCATGCCGTTTGCCATATTTTCAGCATTGGCTTGGGCATTGGAACACGCTTCAACCATCAGTGCCGCTTCGATTTCCTTACGTTGCACGACATCGAATTTTGAATCAATGCCGGATACATTGGCAATTTTCAGAAGCTTTTCCATCAATGCGGTATAAGAGTCTAGATTCGTTAGTATGATCGAAAACTTCTGCTTAACCTCGTATCCCAAGATTTTTAGTTCTGTATAATCCTTCTCCTCCCGAACAACGGTTTTATCGATGTCATACGTTTCCAGGCCTTCTCTTTTAAGCCCTAACGCATGATAAAAATCGATAATTTCCAGGCTTTGTTTTTGCACGGTAGCAAGTGCTTTCTCCGAGTTTTCATCGTAAGCACCTACATAAAACGTAATACTTGCCGTGTTGGGCTGAATTTCTTTTTCCGCTTCCCCCGTCGCATACAAAATAGGAAAATCTGGCCACTGAGCGGCAGGAACAACAGTTATTTGTAATAGCAAAAAAACGAATGTGATCAACTGTTTTTTCACGTAATAGCTCCTTGAATTAGAGTTTGCAAAATTGACGTTTGGCTAATGTGAAATAACATTACCGGACAACTACTCTGCTAGCCAAACTATTCCCCTGCACAGCCTCGTTATACATATCAAACCCGCTAGCCGGTGGAATCGCGGCAGTGCCAGCTCGGGCGACGCGCCAGACCTGATACAAGGTCAATTCGCCACCAAATTGCAATTTGGCGACGCGGACGATGCGGTCCGGGTAGCGTTGGGTTTCCTTGATGTTGGCCCAGTAGCTGTCGTCTTTGGGCTGGATTTTGGCGTCGGCCAGGTAGGTTTCATCGTTTTCCTGACCTTCCGCCAGGCTGGGGATGCCGTCTTCGATCACCACAAATTCGCTGCCGGGTGCCGGCCTGCCAGCGTCGGCGCTGCGTTTGACGCGCACTTCGCTGACCACCACGTCGCCGGCTTTCAAGGCTTGGCTCATGTCGATCAATTCGCTGCCCTTGGCGGTGATTCGGCGGAAGTTGCGTTGCACCTCCAGACCGGCGGCGCGGGCGGCGACGGCTGGATACGGCACTTCGACATTGACGGTGGCGTTGGCGATTTCGTCAGTATTCAGCTCGGTCAGATGAATTTCGCTGAGGTCCGGGCTATCGCCAAAGCGGTTGAAGTTGCCCAGATAGCCGCCGGGGATGC
>CAZGUM010000346.1:0-2926 GCA_964529085.1 uncultured Methylomonas sp.
CCGTGAGCTTAGCGATTTTTGATCTGGATAACACGCTGATCGCCGATGACAGCGACTTTTTATGGGGCCAGTTTTTAGTTGACCACGGCATCGTCGATAAGGACCGGTACGAACAAGCCAATAAAAAGTTCTACGAAGATTACAAACAAGGCACCTTGGACATTGTCGAATTTCTGCATTTTTCGCTGGCGCCTCTTGCCCAACACGACGCAGAGCAACTCTATCAATGGCGAGCGGAATTTGTCGAAACCCTAATCAAGCCTATCATGCTGGACGCCGCCCGGGATTTAGTGGAAAAACATCGGACAAACGGCGATACCTTGCTGGTGATTACTGCGACCAATCGCTTCGTCACCGAGCCGATTGTGCAGCTTTACGGTATCGACAACCTGTTGGCAACTACACCGGAATTTGTGGACGGCCGTTACACCGGCAAATTCAACGGAACGCCCTGCTTCCAACAAGGCAAGGTCACTCTATTGCAAGAGTGGCTAAACCATTCCGAAGAAACGCTGGCGGGTAGTTGGTTCTACAGCGATTCGCATAACGATTTACCGCTGCTGAGCCTGGTTGACCAACCCGTCGCGGTCGATCCCGATGAAAAACTGCTGAAAACCGCGCAGCAGGCGAATTGGCCGATTATCAGTTTGAGGAAATAGATTTAGCTAGTCAGCGCGGCATCCGTAGCATTAAACCCTGGCAATATTGAATCGCTTCTACTTTTTCTGTATAAAGAAAACTTGTTTGTCGGCTTCCTTGAATATCTTCAACGGAATATGTCCGGCTTGATCGATATAGACGCCGAAATCCAAATGGGCCGCCGGATCGGTAGCGATCACTTTGACCACTCTACCGCTTTCAACTTCCATAATTGCCTTCTTCAAACGCAGCAAGGGTAACGGACATTGCAATCCGCTGGCATCGACTTCCAAATCAAATTCGATCATATCAGTGTTCACTCAACTGTTCGTTAGACAACACTTATAATAACACCAACCTCAGGCCACGAAAATCAAGCACCATGGATTACTTCCCGCTCTTCTTAAAACTCAAAGACCAGCCGTGCCTAGTGGTTGGTGCCGGTGAAATTGCCTCGCGTAAAATCGAGCTCTTGGCAAAAACCGGAGCACATATTACGGTGGTGGCACTTGAAATTGGCACCACCGTCGAGGAGATGGGACGGAATAATCAATTGCTTATCCAACAAAAGGCCTTTGCCGTAGACGATGTAAAAGGCATGCGCGTGGTTATATCCGCCACCAACAACCGAACGGTCAACGAAATGGTGGCTCAGGCCGCGACGGCACAGAATATTCCGGTAAACGTGGTCGACAATCCCGATTTATGCAGCTTTATCTTTCCAGCGATCGTTGATCGCTCGCCACTGCTCGTTGCAGTATCGTCCGGCGGCGTATCGCCGGTACTGGCGCGTTTACTGCGTTCCAAGGTGGAAAGCACTATCCCCGCCGCTTTCGGCCTGCTAGCGCAGTTTGCCGAGGATTTTCGAACATTGGTCAAGGAACGGCTGAAAGAACCCAATCGCCGCCGGGTATTCTGGGAAGACGCCTTGCAGGGACATATCGCCGAATTAGTGTTCTCAGGCCGCCGCGAACAAGCCGCAACAGAATTACAAGCCAAACTCGATACAGCGGAACAAACGCAAAATCGCGGCGAGGTGTATTTGATCGGCGCCGGCCCCGGCGATCCAGATTTGCTAACCTTCCGAGCTTTGCGCCTGATGCAGCAAGCGGACGTTATCGTTTATGACCGGCTGGTTTCCGAAGAAATTTTGGAGATGGCTCGCCGCGACGCCGAAAAAATCTACGTCGGCAAACAACGCAGCAATCACAGCCTACCGCAAGAGTCGATCAACGAACTGTTGGCGAATTTAGCCCTGTCCGGCAAACGTGTCGCGCGCCTGAAAGGCGGCGATCCGTTTATTTTCGGCCGTGGCGGCGAGGAAATCGAAACCCTGATGCAGCAAGGTATTCAATTTCAGGTCGTACCTGGCATTACCGCTGCAGCCGGCTGCGCCAGCTACGCCGGGATACCGTTAACCCATCGCGATCATGCGCAATCTTGCACCTTCGTCACCGGACATTTGAAAGACGGCAATATCAATCTTAACTGGAGCCAGCTAGCTTCGCCCAACCAGACCATCGTGATTTATATGGGGCTGGTTGGACTGGAAACTATCTGCCAATCCTTGATCGACCACGGCTGCCCGGCCGATCAACCTATAGCGCTTATTCAGCAAGGCACCACCCGTCATCAACGGGTAATCACCGGCACCTTGAGCGATATGCCTAAGCGCGTAGAGGGCGCCGATATCAAGCCACCCACCTTGATTATCGTAGGCACTGTTGTGCACCTGCGCAAACAGTTGGAATGGTTTCAACTCGATCGCATCTAAGTATTTGTGAGTTTTTCCCTAATTCAGATAATGTTAAGTTTTACTTGGAAAAATCAGTCCGCAGGCCCGGTGAAGGTATTTACGAAAGAGAAAATCGATTGAATTTTTCGTTAAAGTTCCCTATCCTTTACCCGCTTAATTTCCCAATGAACTGTCTATTCAAATAACAATATGCAGTTCTTTTTTTATCACAACGAGAGAATCATATGAAAAAATCATTCGGTTTATTAGTAGGCGCTGCTTTAATCGCTATCAGCGGCCAAGTTGCCGCTAACGAACAAGAAGAAATCGGCGCAAAAATTTACGAACGCGCTTTCGGTCGCGGTTGCGGCGCCTGCCATGACATCGCTTCCAACCCACAACTTTCCGCTTTGATTGGCGCAGGCAAACTGCCTAAAGACCAATTCGCCAAAGTATTAAAAGAAGGCAAAAACGGTATGCCTAAAGCTGTTGCAGCCATCATGGAAGTCGGTCCTGTGAAAAAAGCAGGTTACACCGAAGACCAAGCTATCG
>CAZGUM010000347.1:0-2919 GCA_964529085.1 uncultured Methylomonas sp.
TCTCTGATTATTGCCTGCCCAACGGCTTGACATTGACCTACGCGTGGACTCTGCTTGGGGACAGAAAAAACTCAAAACCACGTTACGCGAAATGCTCGCCCCGTGAGTGTAGCAAAATGGGTTGCAGGCAGTGTTGGGCAGGTTTTCTGGGTGTCTTAATTTAGATTTAATAAACTCTCAATTATCTTGAGAACTGCTTACTAAAACATTATATAGTTCATCTAGTACGGCATTTCTCTTAGTTCCATCAATCTCTGTTAATTTCTCACGGTTCGTTCTAAAAATTTTTTTAGCTCGAACAAACTCGTCCTCATAGATGTTGTAGAAATTGGGGCGCGTTCGAGTAGAAGATTTTAACTGATCGCAACAAATCCCCACGGATCTACCAAAAGCATAAACACTAGCTGCCGTTTCTACTGGGGTTGAACTTTTAATTACTTTTTCAAGCATGCTGGCTTCAGGGTTCATGTCCTTGTATTTACCATGGTGATATATCCCTTGTAGCAGACCGATAATACTGCTAATTGAAAAACCACTTAAAGCTCCAATGGCTGGTGCAAGTGGCAAAGCAAGACCTCCGGTTGTAATGGCTGCTATACCGCCAACAACAGAACCTGCTAAAATTAAAAGCCCAGAATTTCCCACTAGAGCTTTATCTTTTCTTAATTTTTCTTCCACTTGTTCAGCTATGCCATCAAAATTTGCCCCCGTTTCTTGCAATCTGTGAACCGGGACATCATA
This sequence comes from uncultured Methylomonas sp., assembly GCA_964529085.1. Classification (GTDB taxonomy): domain Bacteria; phylum Pseudomonadota; class Gammaproteobacteria; order Methylococcales; family Methylomonadaceae; genus Methylomonas. The sequence continues at coordinate 742 of CAZGUM010000347.1, forward strand.
TTCCTTTAATATCCATAGATATAACCCTAAAACTCGGGCAACAAGATCCCTGCTTTCAACTTTTTTACCAGATGTAAGATTTACAACATTGATAGCAGTTATCAGAGAATTAGCATGGATAGACTGACGTAACGATACTCGATGGTAATCCTCATTGATTGTTTGTGTAATTATTTCCGCCTTTTCTTTAGGTAAACTCTGAATAATTTGTATAATGACTTTTTCGATATTAGTATTGTTTCTTGCTGATACAGGAATGGCACTACGGCTAATCCGTCGATATATTAAGTCCAGAGCCATTTTGGTTTTCTCGTCACTTGCTTCATCTATTTTATTCGCTATTACAATAACAGGACGCCCTAAAGATGCAACATCTCTAAAAAAATATAAATCCTCCCTTTTTAATGCTCCTGCGGTTACATCAACAACGAATAAAAATAAATCTGGCTTTTCAAATTCATCATGTCTTAATTTTTGTTCCCCAAAATTTGTTACAGGGTTGTAGGTTGCGGCATCGATAGTTTCAATTTCTACAAGTGGCTGAATAGGGTTTCCATTTATATCCTCTTGTAACTGCTGTAATCCCAAGAAGGCCCTTGTGCGATTTTCATAAATTACTTCAAGACCACCTGCGCCAGGTGTATCATAAATTAATAGTCCAGATTTAAAGCGAATTTTGACTATTCGATCGCTCGTATCGGAAGTGAGTCCCTCCTCTAATCGTTTTTCTCCGAACATTGTATTTATTAAGGTAGATTTTCCAGTATGTGTAACACCGGTTACTGCAATTACCGGAGGGCGTGTGCGAATAAATGCCTGTTCTGAATGCAAAAAGACCTCTTTGGCGATTTCATCTAAATCTGGTTTGTTCAGGCCGGGAACTAAAGGTGAAATTTTATTAATATATTCATCAAGAGTGAGTGATTGGTTATTCATTATTGCCTTCCTTATTTCTTACTTGTGTCTTTAGCAATATGTTTTGTATGTTCTTGTTTGGGTTGTTCAAAAAAATTTATTGTAGTATTTCCAATAGACATGGTCCAAACAATCGCTGATGCTACCGAAATTCGATCACCGACAAGAGGAATATTTTGAGATAATGCGTGAATTGTTGAACGAATAATATGTATTATGCGACTCTCAATGACTTCTGGCGGAGTATCTACATTATACACTTTTGCGATTTCACGTATCATATCTGAGTGCAAGAAAATAATTTCAGCCAAATCGTAAGCCTTTCCAGTTGATGATTTAGCTACCTGCCTAACATAATTTTGAATAATTTTATTGCATTCCAGTTTTCTTTGGGTATCTGTCTTCTCTCTCCTTAGCATTTGTCCTTGCTGAGCAAGTGTTTCAAGAAATTCTATTTGTTCCTTTTTATTTAGCAGTTCCCAAATTGAGAAAACCAACTCTTCTATCTTTTCACCAGTAAGAGCAGATACCAACAGAACTGTTCCATTAATTTGTTTTTCAAATGTTGTTTTTACGATTGTTCGTTTTTCTTGGGATAAAATCCTATCGATTTTATTCAATACAACGATAAATGGTTTATTGCTATCTTTAAGAGCTTTGGTTAACTTGAAATCCAATCCTCGAAGAGATTGAATGTCACAGACTTGCACAAAAATATCCGCGTCCCTGACACTTGTGCCAAAATCACTATAATTACCATTGTAGGTCACTCCGTCAACAAAACGTAGTGTATTTGCCCATATTCCATTAACCACGATATTGGGTTCCACTGGTACATCGCTAACTTCGGCCCTTTGAACACCTAAAAGGAGATTGAATAGGGTGGACTTACCAACACATTCCGTTCCCGCAATAAATATATTAGGAACTAATCGTTTCCCATGAACAGGCATAGCATCGTGATTCTTGAAAGAATTGATTTCTCTTACCAGTTCACGTATAGGTTTGGTTCGATGATTTGTAATTTTAGACATAAGAGATTGTATTACTTAATATTGACTGCCCAGCTATAGTTTATACAGCACGCTGTATAACCCTTTCTCTTTCCCAAAAATTATACATCCAATTTCACACGGAGCAGGGATGCCCGCGCGGACATCCCTGCTCCGCTCCATTCCTAGGCCGTCGCAGACGGCGTCTTACGGGTCGGGCGCTTGCGGTCGCTCCTGCGCGTGCCGCCCATCATCTCGTACTCGGACGAGT
>CAZGUM010000348.1:0-1248 GCA_964529085.1 uncultured Methylomonas sp.
GTACAGCAAAGGCGAGCTGACGACATTACTGGCAGGTGCCGGCGCTACGCTTTAAGTCTAAAATGACTCATAATGGGCCGGGCCTAACTGTTGTTCACCCTCTTTGCAGCATTGATTGATGAGAATGTGCAATCATCTCGTTGGGTATGCGGTGCTGCTAAAGTGACCATGATCATGACATTGTCTGCCAGTGTGGCGTTCTGCAAAGGATTAGCCGACTGTGCGCGCATAGCATTTATAATTTAGCTAAATGCAACTCGCGTACGTAGGTCAGGATTTAAATGTTCACTTGCGCTAATTTTTTGGAGTCGGTAGATCAGTTTCAAAATCCTGACCTAATTTAGGTTGGATGCAGTCGGGAATGAAGGACCGCTATGGGTGTGCTTTTGGGTTACTTTAGTCTTCCAGTCGTGATTTTTCATCATGGGGCCCGTAGTTTTAAGATGCGCAATGGCTTCATTCATTGTTGAGTGATTTGGCGATTCGATGTACGCCGCATTCAGCTTTTTATTGTCAAATGCTCGATTCACTTCAATCGTTTGGCATGCCGCAAGGGTATGCTGGTTTTCTGTAAGCAACAAGTCCTCGAGGCCGATAAAACGCAATACATGAGAGTTCCGGCAACTTACTGTCCATGGGCTTAAATTACGGTGTACTTAACCTCGGGGGCCTAGCGAAGTGCCCGCAGCGAAGAAACACGCTGTAGTCTTTTTACCGTCAAATTAAAGAGTGCTGACTAGGCCAAAATCCCTAGTTACCTAGGGAGATAGTTGTCGCCGATAGCTAGTTCCGGATGCCGGGGGGGGGCAAATTGAGCGATAATTGAGTGGTTTTTATCAGATGCATCAGTTTACGACGTTGCTTTCTTAACTGGGCGTCTGGATATTGATGTTAATTATGGCGTCTAACGTAAACGGATTCGTTCCGTATGTTTGCTGAATAAATAGTGCAAGGATATTTGAAGCAAGGGTTACTTAGGTGGCAATCTTAGATCAAATCCTTGACCGAGAGTCGGCATAAAAATGTTCAATTTATCTTGACAAGGATTGGTCAAGTGGTAGACTGCCACGCACCTCAAGGGACCGGGGTGTCTTCATAACGAAGGCTAGTAACATGGAAAAACAAAGAACTCCCGATACGATCGGGGATTTAGATAATCTTTTAGGAGGTAGAAATGGCTGCTACAACTGAATCAGTTAAGGCTGATGCTGCGGAAGCACCGCTTTTAAATCAAAAAAACCTGTGGGC
>CAZGUM010000348.1:1348-2916 GCA_964529085.1 uncultured Methylomonas sp.
AAAAAAATATAATTTTAATTCTTTAGGAGGTAAGCTAATGAGCGCATCTCAATCAGCTGTACGTTCACGTGCGGAAGCGGTACAAGTTTCCCGTACGTTTGACTGGATGATTCTTTTTACACTGTTCACCGCAGTATTGGGTGGCTATCACATTCACTACATGTTGACCGGTGGTGACTGGGATTTTTGGACCGACTGGAAAGATAGACGTCTATGGGTAACCGTAGCTCCTATCGTTTCAATTACATTCCCTGCGGCTGTTCAAGCTTGCTTGTGGTGGAGATACCGTTTACCAGTTGGAGCGACTTTGTCTGTTGTTGCTCTGATGATTGGTGAGTGGATCAACCGTTACATGAACTTCTGGGGCTGGACATATTTCCCAGTTAACATTTGCTTCCCATCTAACCTGTTGCCAGGTGCCATTGTTCTTGACGTTATCCTGATGTTGGGTAACAGCATGACTCTGGCAGCTGTTGTTGGTGGTTTGGCTTATGGTCTGTTGTTCTACCCAGGTAACTGGCCTGTTATCGCGCCATTGCACGTGCCTGTAGAATACAACGGCATGATGATGACTTTGGCTGACTTACAAGGTTACCACTATGTTCGTACAGGTACACCTGAGTACATCCGTATGGTAGAGAAAGGTACATTAAGAACTTTCGGTAAAGACGTTGCTCCTGTATCAGCGTTCTTCTCTGGATTCGTTTCTATCATTATTTACTTCTTGTGGCACTTCTTCGGCAGATGGTTCGCTAAAACCGACTTCATCGCTGACGACGCGTCTTAATTAGAAGAATAGTAAGAAAATGAACCTGGTGATTATTAGTCGCCAGAAAGTCTTAATTAAAATTCTCTAGTAATAGAGGAGGAAATATGAAAATAATAAAAGACAAAGTTGCAAAACTGTCCTTTGTCGCACTGTTGGTCGCAATGACAGCAGCGATGTTCTATGCTCCAACAGCATCTGCTCACGGTGAAAAATCACAGGCTGCGTTTATGCGTATGCGGACGATTCACTGGTTTGACCTGAACTGGTCAAAAGAAGAAGTGCCTGTTAATGAAACTATGACAATTTCTGGTAAATTCCTGGTATTCGCAGGTTGGCCAGAAACTGTTGATAAACCAGAAGTTTCATTTTTGAACGTTGGTATCCCTGGTCCTGTATTTATCCGTGCAGGTTCTTGGATCGGCGGTCAATTGGTTCCTCGTTCAGTTTCTTTGGAACTGGGCGAAGTTTATGAGTTCAAAGTTCTGTTGAAAGCTCGTCGTCCAGGTGACTGGCACGTTCACTCAATGATGAACGTTCAAGGCGGTGGTCCTATCATCGGTCCAGGCAAATGGGTAACCATTACTGGTTCTATGAGCGAGTTTGTTAACCCAGTTACAACTTTGACTGGTCAAACAATCAACTTGGAAAACTATGCTCTGGACAACGTTTATTTCTGGCACGCAGTATGGTTCGCAATCGCGTTCGCATGGTTGTTGTTCTGGATCAAACGTCCGTTGTTCGTTCCACGTCATATCGCTGTTAGCACTGGCAAAGCAGATTCTCTGATCTCAGCTGGCGA
>CAZGUM010000349.1:0-2885 GCA_964529085.1 uncultured Methylomonas sp.
ACAAGGTTTTGCCGGTCTGCTTGGTGGCGATCAGTTTTTGTTCCAGCGTGTAATCAATCAGGGTCTGCAGGTTTTGCCCGCATTCCAGATAGGTGCGTTCCACCCATTCGATCAGATCGTTGGCGATGCGTTTGCCGCCCATATCCACCACGCCGCCTAACCGGTACCACTCGTCGCCCGTCAATGCCAAATGGATAGGCTGGTCTGGGATCAGCGCCTGTAATTTACTCAGCAGCAAATCGTCGGTCTGTCCGGGGATGATTTTTTTACAGCAATCGGTAATGTCTTGTCCGGCAAGATTGAGTCGTGATTCAGTCATGATCGGCTTTAGGGCTAGAGATTGAATTCAGGCGTTGCTGTACCAATTCGCGGACGTCGGGTTCCGGGTCGTCGGCAAGCGCGGCCAGGTTGGCTGGATCGACCTTTAATGCCGCAGTGTAGCGCACCACCCAGTCGCTGTCGCTTAGCAGCATGGTAGCATCTTCCGGCGACATGCGTTCGGCGACAATACGCCGCACGTCCGGCGAGCGGTCGTTGGCCATCAACCCCAGACTGACTTCCGGCAACCTTTCGGCCACGCGCTTGCGTACTTGCAAGTCTTCGTCCTTAATAAAGCGGAACAAGCGGCCGGGCGCCAAGCGCTTTGCCACCATCAAACGCACGATGTAGTCGGGATCGTTGGCCAGCAATTCCAGATGTTCCAGATCGATACGATCGGCGACCGTCATCCGTACTTCGCGGTCCGGGTCGTCGATCAGGGCCTGTAGTTGCTGGGCCGGCAGCCGAAAAGCCACGGCGCGGCGCACGACTTCGTCCTCGTCTTCGATTAGCGGCAGCAGGGTTTTTAGGGGGGCGTAACGCACGGCAATTGCCCGCCGCTCCCAGAATTTGTCTTGCAAATAGTGAACGGCATAAGCCGGATTGACCCGGAAGAAGCGGTCGATCTGCCGGCCGCTATTGATGAACACACAGGTATCGCCGGGCATGCAGCGGCCCATCAGCAGGGTTTTCCCGCGGAATGGGCAGAGGCTGCAATCGGCGACAGGTAGGGTAACAGGGCTGTCTTGATCCGCCATGTTATCGCCTTATTCGCTGATAACTTCTGCTATCACAATACCGGAGGCATTTTCGTAGTTGTCAGTAATCCGTAGACAATGTTCCCGGCCGTCGACCAGATATAGATTAAAGCCCGCGCCTTCCCATAATGGATCGTTGTTGGGCAGATCGTCGTCCATGCAATAGGTGAAATGCACGCCCGGATATTCACCTCTTAGCGCGCTCACGACGGTCTCGTTCAAATCTTGGCCGTTAATTTTTTCAGCTATGGTTTGTAATTGTTCTGGACTAATCATCGTTAGGATTCCTGTTCGAAACAAACGCGTTGCAGAGGCTGGATGCCCATCGATTTGGCTAGCCACGGAGGCGGGGCATGCGCTAAAACGATTTGCAGTTGCTTGACGATTTGAGTGATGGCTTCGCCCTGATCGGCTCTGACCGGGTGAATGCCGTATTTAATAATCTTCGCCGCAGCCGGCCCACCTATGGAAGCAATATACAGCACCCGGCAGTCGGCAATCAGTTCCGCGCGGTAAACGTTCTTGTCATCGTGTTTTCGTTGCGCATCGAGATCTATACTGCGCACATCGATTAAACGGGCATCCGCGGCGGCAATCTGATAAATCAAAAATTGCCGGCAAGAACCGAAATGACCGCTGATCGTTTGCGGATCGTCGCTACCGATCGCGATGCGTATCGAACTGCTCGGTTCGGTTAGCCGGGCGCCATCGGCCGCTTGCGCCTTGGTCTCATCGTTTTGCAGAATGCGCAAGGATTCGAGGATGCTGTCGGCATCGGCAACAATCCCGAAATTATTCAGCGCTTGTTGGAATTGGGCCTTGCCAAGTTCGGCAAGACTACTGTCATTCAAGACCGGCCCGGTGCAGGCGCGCAACACGGAGATAAAAAGCTTGGGCGGGGTATCGGGTAGGGCGCGAGCCGCTAACCCGATGCGCAAGGCCAGTTCCCTGGTTAAGGTCGACTGGCTCATGGCTTTAAGCCACTAAAGGCAAAATGCAGTTGTCGATTGGGCAAACCTTAACGCATTGCGGTTCGTCGTAATCGCCATTGCACTCGGTGCAGGTTTTTTTGTTGATTTCAAACACGATAGCCCCTTCCTTGATGGAGTCGGTAGGGCAGACCGGCAGACAATCGCCGCAGGATATGCATTCTTCGGCAACAATATACAGAGACATGATTTATTCCTCCGATAAACGTTTAGCTTGCAAAGTCGTGGGAATTTTAGGCGGAGGAGACAGCGGATCAAAGTAATATTTCGAACCGTCGCCAAGCACGACTTCGCCGCCCCATTTTTCGGGACTATCGAACTCCAGCGATTCGATGGTTTCTTCCAGGTCTTTTTTGGCTATGTAGAACAGCAATTTGCCGTCTTCGCGTTTCCTGAGCATGACGCTAGGCATTGGGATTCTCCAGACAAGTGTAGGTCGGGTTAAGCCTTCGCCGTAACCCGACACGATGTAGTTGACTAGCTTAAAGAAGCGATGGGCGCCGAACCCGGCGCCCATCCTACGATTAACGGATCAAATCGTAGTTGTAGTCGGTGGTTCCCATGCCTTTGGTTTCTTTATCCAGCTGTTCCAGCAAGGCGTTGACGATGGTGGTCAGCAGATACATACCGCCTTCGTAACCCAAGGTTGTCATCCGGTGCAGATGGTGACGATCGAAGATTGGGAAGCCGATGCGGATCAACGGTACTTCGAACTCTTCGCCTTTGTAGAAGGTGTCGCGTTGGATAAATTTGCCGTAGGAGTTGCCGATCATGAAGTCCGGTTTGTTGGTGAACATCAATGAACGGAAGTGCCACAAAT
>CAZGUM010000350.1:0-2882 GCA_964529085.1 uncultured Methylomonas sp.
AAGAGATACTTTGACTTCATTTTGTCAAGTGTCCTTCATAACACTTTCAAGATCTATGAGTACATCAACAGCAGCAGCAGTGATATTTCTGGAGGAGATGAAGAAAGAGAGCATGGAAAAGATCATGAGTTCTCAACTTTTTGTGTTCTGTTGGCAGAGGAATTGTTTGATTCATCCTTTCTTTATTGAGAAAATGGGTGAGACAATCAGAGAGAAAAGGTGTGGGAGAGAAAGAGAGAGAAAGAGATAGAAAGAGAGAAATAAACTAGATTTTTTCTATTTTTTTTTATTTTTGTCTTTTATGATGGAATTTTTTTGATTTTTTTTTAAAAAAAGAAATAAAGAGAAAACACCACCTCTCCTCACCTCCTCTCCTTCTTCCTTCTCATTCTTCTCCCTTCTTCCTCTCACTTCCTTTCTTCTTGCTGCTTTTTTGGCATTTCTCCATTAACTCTTTCAGTGCCATCTCTGTTGTAGGTGAGTAGTAAGAAGATGGGGTATGTCCATCATCCTTCTTTGAAAGGAAGATGTTCCCTGTTGGGGCATCTTTGTCCCATTTCATCTGGATGCTGAAGAACTGGAGAAAAAAAGTGTAAGTCTGGACCCAAAAAGATCAATAAAAAAATCATTACCTGAAGAAGATTGCCATGGTGCAGAAGAAGCTCCTCTGTGAAGTCATCTGGAAAGTGTTGGTATGGATAATAATCCATCCACTCCATCAAAAATGTGGCAGCATCCTGGGAGAAAGTAACAGCATGAGAAAAAAAGAAGAAGAAAAAGAAAGAAAAGATACCTTATTGTGAGGATAATTGGACTCACCATCATGAGTCAGGTGATGTAATGTCCATGGATTTAACTGAAAATCCACATCAGGGACATTGTCAACAGATGCCTCCCAAGAGAACCAGAACACCAACAATCTCTCTCCTGATGGAGTCACTCCTCCTCCTTTTCTGCTCCCTTTTACTGCTGGAAGGCTCTCAAGGTGAAGAGGAGGAGCTCTGTGACACACCTTGTCAGCAGGGAAGAAAAGTGCATCTCCTGCAGCAACTGTGATTTCAGGATGGCTTATCCTGAACAAGGCAGAGTCCTCAAAATAGCTTGGGCTGGCCAAAAGATAGGAAAATCTAAAAAGAGAAGAAAAAAGATAAATCAGTACAACAAAAAGATAGCTTTCTCTTTCACTTTTTCTCTCCTTTCTCACTCTCTCCATTACCTTTTCTTCAAATAAGTTGACCAACTTTTACTAATGACTGGGAGGCTCTCACTCTCTTCACTCTTTGAATCCTCATCTGGGATTCCAAAGGGAGCAAAGATCTCATCAGTGGGTGGCTGCATGCTGAGAAGATCAGCTGGAAGGGCTGCAGGCACCATAAACTGAGTCATCTGCCCTCGATTGAGATAGAGCAGGTTGACAAAAACATTTGGAAGGGGACTATCCAGATGCCAGGCCTGCTGCCTGTATTGACAGGAGGAAATCAGGACAGGGTCTGAAAACACTGTAAAAACATATGGTGAGTGAGTTCAAAGAAAAGAAAGAAGAAACAAACTAACTTGGAGTGTTGAGCTGCTGAAGTTCTGCCATGTGTTGCATTAGTTCACCCAACTTCTTTGGGCTCTTTTTCTCCATCTTGAAGGAGAGGGCTCCATTGATTGTTTCCCATTTCTAAATCAAGGATCATTAAAAAAAGAAAAGAAAAAGAAAAAAGAGCAATACCTTTTGAGGATATTTTTCCTGAATGGAGTTCCTTAGATTCCCAATGCTCTTGCTGTCAAGAGCTTTTGGGATGAAGGAAACATCAAATCCATCCTTCAGCCAATTCACTTTTGATGCACTGCCCATGGAGGAACTGCTGCTGGGTGCCTTGTCTGAAGGATATGGCAAGAATTTTAATGCTGTTGTGAAGTCAAAAGAGGAATCCTTGTCATTGATCACAGCAGAGAGCAAACTGGAAGAAGAAGAAGAAGAAGAAGAGGAAGAAGAGGAAGAAGAAGAAGGAGCAGTAGAAGAGGAAGAAGAAGAAGAAGAAGAGCAAGAAGAAGAAGAAGGAGCAGTAGAAGAGGAAGAAGAAGAAGGAGCAGTAGAAGAGGAAGAAGAAGAAGAAGAAGAAGAGGAAGAAGAAGAAGAATGACTGGAAAAACCCTCAGGATCACTCTCAAGAATGACAGATGGTTCTGCTTTCTCTATTCCTTCTTTCTTCCTCCTCTTCTCATCTCTAACTTTCATCATCATCTCCTCATTCCCTCCCAGACTTGCCTTCCTCTTTCTCTTTCTTTCTTCTAAAACACTCATCACTTCCTCATCAATGTGAATCTTTTTGTCTAAAAAGAAACTTCTCAAAGCTGTCACACAATCTCCATCCTTTGGAATTTCTTCCACTTTCAAGCTTCTCACATACTCTTCATGTGTCTTTACTAAGTGCTTGTAGAAGAAGCTTAACTTGAAGGCAGGCTTCCTCTTCTTCTTTGCTCCTTCTCTCTCTCCACTCTTCTTCTCCTCTTCCTCTTCTTCCTCTTTTTTCCCCTCTAATCCTTTTCCTCCTTTTTTCTTTCCTTCTGTCTTTGAAAACACTTCCATGCACAGCACACACTTCCACACTTCATCACCTCCTTCTGTATTCTTCAATCTAACAAACACTCTCCCTTTAAACCTATCCACCTTGCTCTTCACTTCTGCTCCATAAAACTCCTCTCCCTTTTCCAGAACACTCTCTTTAAACACAAATCTCTGCTTTCTTGGGCAAAATACACCCAATCTATCCTTTTCTTCCAATACTTCCTTCTCTCTTCCCTTTTCTTCTTCCACAATCATCTCTTCTTTCTCTTCCTTTTGACTTCCCTTCTCCTCTCTCCTTTCCTTTTCTACCACCATCACATCTTCT
>CAZGUM010000351.1:0-2881 GCA_964529085.1 uncultured Methylomonas sp.
CATGGCTCGCCAAAAGAAACTGTCCCCCTTCCTCGAAGGCGCCCAACAGCGCCTGACCGCCCTCTCCAGCATCGACCCCGCCCTGGACCTGGGCAACGGCCTGACCCTGGCCGCGTACCGCGCGGAGGTCACGTCCGCGCAGGCCAAACAGGACGCGTACAACGCCCTGCTCTCGCAGGTGGACCAGGCCTACAATGAATTCCTGGTTGCCGAAAAGTCCATCCGCGACCTGAGCGAACGCATGCTGGCGGGCGTCGCGTCCAAGTACGGCAAGGACAGCAGCGAATACGAAATGGCAGGCGGGGTGCGCAAGAGCGAGCGCAAGCGCCCCACCCGCAAACCGCCTGAACCCGCGTCGTAGACTGGAAACGAAGGCAGGGACGCCGTGAGGTGTCCCTGCCTTTGATTGAAATTGGATGTATAATTTTTGTACATAGCATGTTATACAAGTTTGCGCTGTATAACACCCCGCACGGGGCATTTTACAACAAATCTTGCTTAACACATAGTTAGCTTCCTTATATAAAATGTCGGGTAAATAGTGAGGTCAATATAATGAGCAATACAGTAACCAAAAATTACGGGAAAGTATTCAATTCTCTATGTCATTTTATGGCATTGTCTCAGACTGTAGATACAAAGGCTGTTTTAGATAATCTCATTGTATCTGCGATAACTTTTGATAGACAAACAAACGCTATATCATTTAACGAAATAAAGGATGCTGTTGAAGTTTACTTTAGTACAGAAATTACAGAACAAGATTTGACAGATGCAGTCAACAGATTGATAAAAGCCAATAAATTATCAATTGTGTCCGAAGGCATTTTTCGATTACAAAATAAAATAGCCGTACATGTGAATAATCGAGTTAGCGAATCAAAAGCTCTCGAAGAACAAGTTAAACAAGAATGGTTTGATGATGTGTCGAAGGTTGCTCAAAAATACGCCATTACTTCTGCATTTGATTCAGAGCATCTTTGGGTAATACTGCAAAACTATTTGGCAAAATCGTTCTATCGGCATGGAGCGCAAACTACCCAAATATTTGATCCAACATTCAATCTTGGGAATGATATATCAAAGAATTTATCCACTCTTCTTGAAGAAGCAATAAAAGAAAGCGGTTCTCCTTTGCCAAGAGAATTTGTAAGAGAATGTATCCGAGAATTTTTGGGAACACAATCTCCAAACAAAGTTGCTTATTTGGCGGAACTACTTGATGGAACATTTACATTTTTTGCTCTAAATGTTGACGATTCGATTTCGAATTATTTGTCGGGTGCATTTAAACCACTAACGGTATTTTTAGACACAAATTTTATTTTCGGCATATTGCATTTACATAATAATCCTTTAGTTGAAATATCACATGAATTAATAGATATTATTTCACAAAATTTCCCACAAATTTCGTTAGTCTATCATGTCGCAACAGTAGACGAAATGCAGAGAACCATAGCTGCTTTAGGGGAACAATTGACAACACACAAATGGAACCCAGCTCTCAGTCGAGCTGGATTGCGAAGTAATCAATTAACGGGGTTACCTTTAAAATACCACGAAGAAAATGCAAACGCTCCTATTGAGCCAAAAATATTTTTACAGAAATATCAGAATCCGATTCCAATATTAACAGAAAAAGGATTTAAGATTTATGAAACTATGCCTTCAGCGGACATTAACACAAAAGGTCAACTAATAGCTGAATATATGGCGTATGTTGAAGGTAGACGAAGACCTAAGCCTTATCGAGCATATGACCATGACATTACTATATTGTTGTCTGCTGACGAAAATAGAACATATGAAGGTAGATACTCTGTGCTTGATGCTGGCGCAATGGTTTTGACTTGTGATTATTACTTATACTCATTTGATCGTTACGAACACTCAAATGGGAGAGTAGGACAAGTGTTATTGCCAAATCATTTTTTGCAAATGCTCCGTCCGTTGTTGCCGAAAAATGCAGATTTTGACAAGAGATTTGTAGCTACTTTTGCGATTCCAGAATTCAGAAGCATTGATAGTGACTATTCTGAAACTGTTACTAAAGTTATGATGTACTTATCTGCTTACAAAGATTTATCAGAAGAATCGGCAGCCAAAATTTTAGGTAATAATGCACTAATCCATCAGCTGAGCGGTGTTGATGAAAAATCGGACGAGTTTGCTAATTCAATCGAAAGCGCATTAGCTAAAGAGAATGAAGAGTTGATTGAAGAAGTGGCAATATTGCGAGATGAACTAAAAGGTTCAAAAAGGATTATCGAACAACAAGAAATTAATATTGCCAATCAAGTAGAACAAACCGAGCGAATGAAACAGACGGCTGAGCAAGCGCAAGAATTAGTTCAACAATTGGCAACAGAAAACAAAGTTGTCCAAGAAAAATTAAATGCCGAGCAAAATGAACATCGAGAGAAATTGTTGCAGATAAAGAGAAGGCTAGATGAACAAGCTCATGAATATGCACAACGAAGATTGCTCATAATAATCATGTTTGGAATTGTATTGTGTGCATTATCTATATACATTGACTATCAATATCACTGGAATGCGATATATCTTGTTGATGTAATAGTATTTGTGATTAGTTACGGTTATTACGCCTTTACTCAGAAAGAACTAAATCCACGTTCTCTTTACGAAGAAGCTGTTGGTAGAAAAAAGAAAGAATTTTATCGAGAGTATGGTGTTGATTTGGATAAGGTAGATTAAACCGACACAACGGAAGCTAACAAAGCGTGCACTTGACGGGTGGGATTTTGTGCCATTTTCGTGCACTTTCCACGCTTTGAATTTTTCTTGTCGCCAACCGCTTAGATCAAAAAACGGACGACCTGTAGGGGTCGTCCGTTTCATTTTCTACTCTTTCACT
>CAZGUM010000352.1:0-2875 GCA_964529085.1 uncultured Methylomonas sp.
TGGACAACACCTACATCGTAGACCGCGTGCGCGGCATTCAACCCGGCGCACCTCGTCTGGTGCAGGCGGGATTCAAATATGAATTCTGATCGCAATATCGCCGTTAACAGGATATGAAAACCCATATATCTGGACGTTGGGCGTCGGCAATCAGTTATTTGCTTTGTAATCCAGCTTTCAGATGATGTTGTGACCGGCAAATAGGCGACTGACCAATCTTTGTTTATTCTCCGAGAACGGCAGATTTATCGCCAACTAATTCTTGGCCGAGGAGAGGAGAGTTGATTTATAAATTTGAAATAGCCGCTAAGTGAACTACCGCCGACATGGGGTGCTTTGTCCGATCGGCAGGAAAGAGTCGGTTTTACCCGGTCAATTCCAAACGTCGGGCTGGTAACATTTCAACGCGGATTCCGGCAGTTGACTAAGCGCAACTGCAACCATTCAAACATCGACGTGCCAACGGAGGCTTATTTGTTACAAACGCAACATATAATCTCAGTCATTTTTGTAAACTTATCAATCGTTTATAAGTTGGTGCAAAATTTGAATTAAGCAGTTATACAAAAAATCAATGCGGTGTTTGTTTGCTTATCATTTTACGGTGCTTATGTCCGAAATCATCCAGTTCCCCGTTTCCAACAAACAACAAAAATCAGATCTTGATGCGTTTATCGATGAAGCACTAAAGGCCATCCCGCAGACAGACAGAGAGAAGCTCAGGTTTGAGTTACTCAAAACGATAGACAGCTACGGCGGCTTTTTTTCGGAATGGTCCTTGACTCTACCTGAGGATAGTGACGAAACGCTGAGAAAACAAATTTACGATATTGCGCATCAGGAACATGATCGAAAAATACAAATGCTGAAAGATATTATGCGGCTAAAGATCAAAGTGCTGGTTGCGGAATACCGGCAACGAAGGTAATGCGGTTTGTACTGAGCGATCCGGCTTCGTATCCGGTGGATTCGGCGGGGCGCGGATTAACAATGCCAAAGACCATCAATTGCAAGGCCTTGCCATGGTCGTTCTTGGGTTCAAATATTCAATAAAGGAGTGTCATATGAATCAACTTGCTGAAGTAAACAGTGTTGCGGAGCTTGAAGTCGATGTTAATCAGCTGATCGTGGCTTTCGCCAGTTCGGACGGGGATATCGTCAATCAGCATTTCGGTTCGTCTTCGGGGTTTCATGTATACGCTATCGATGGCAGTACCGCTACGCCACTGGCGGTTAAGTCGTTTGCTAAAGAACAACGCGACGGCAATGACGACAAACTAAAACCCAAGCTTGCCTGGCTAGCGGGGAGCGATATGGTTTATTGCGGTTCCGTCGGTGGTACGGCGACCAATGAGTTGATCAAATTGGGCGTGCATCCCGTCATCGTTAAAGGCGGCCCCGACATTGAAGAAATCATTACCGAGTTACAGCAAGAAATCGCCGGGACTATGTCGCCGCTGCTGGAACGCATTTTTAAACAAAAAACCGGTAAAGATCAGAGCCGTTTTGCAGAGATGGCCGACGAAGGATGGGATGAATAAGGCTATCCGCCAATTTTGCCTAAATGCAATTTAAGGCAGCTTTGCCGGGCTTTTGAGCAGATGGGACGCGTGGCAAGTCCAAAGTTCATTCATTATCGCCGGCCAGTGCTGTGTCCACTGCTCGTAAAATATAGTCGTTGTTACGAATATCCTGTGCGAGCGCTACGATCTCTTCATAAGCGTAGTTCTGCAAATTGAAACTCATCTTGTCGATGTGTTTGTCGTCAATAAAAATATCGAGTACCAACAGCACGGCGTTGTCGTGCTGATGCGCGTCATCAAGCACCTTAACGCTGGACACGATTCTCATATATTCGTCAATGGTATTGATATATCGCAACGACGATAACTGCTCGATTTGGGTGGGGGTGAATGCGGTTTTATTGGTCATCATGATGTGAAATAAAGGCTAGCGCAGTTGTTGGCTAAACAAAGTTCATGCCAGGTTTAGTTTTCTAACTTAGTAGATGGTCGAATTCTTCCGCTACCTGGTTCTTGGCTTTCAAAATAGCCAGCCCTATCGCTAACTCGCGTGCTTTGGCGTGTTCTGCTTGTGGGGGAGAGGAATTCGATCTGATGGCGCCGTATTATTGGTGTGCAATTTGCTTGATCGTTAAAACTTCGTGTTGAACGGGCTAATTTTGTAGTGTTTACCTCAATCCTTCCCACATTTGTTGCAAGCTATCGGACGAGAACCGACCGGCGCAGTACCTGCGTTAGCGCTTGGCCCAGTGGGCATTGCAGCGGCGAAGTCGAGGAAGCAATATATGGCTGACAGGTTTATGGCCGAGGAAGAATGGGTGATCTGGAATGGCGCGCTCGGCCTCGTCACCACGGTGACGATTCAGCGGGTCGAAGTCGGCACCTGCGGTAGGAACGCGTGGCTGGATGAACCCTTCGACATGGTGGGCCCTTTTAGTTTCGACGAGCTAAAGACGCATGGCCGTATCGCCTTCGCCGCCTGTATCGTCATGTCGCGCCAAAGATGGCAAGACGAGCAGGTGGAACTGCGGCGGGAGTCCTTGAAAATTCGTCGTGCTGCGGAACAAGAATTAAACGAGAAGTTTGAGCGCCTTTACGGCGGCCACGGCCGGCATCAAGTCAACCGCAAGCCACACGACGAGCGGCAACATCGCGAGACCCTAAAGCTGCCAATCGACGGGGCGCTGGAGTCAGCCCAGATCAAGGCTGCTTTTCGGCGGCTCGCCCAAAAGGCCCATCCCGATGCAGGAGGCAGCAACGAGCAGTTCATTCGCATCACGGAAGCGCGCAACGCCTTCGCTGAAAATCTTGGAAACGGAGCGCTAGCGAAGTGAAGATTTTTAGTCCCCGAT
>CAZGUM010000353.1:0-2872 GCA_964529085.1 uncultured Methylomonas sp.
TGTTTCAATCCACTCTCCCTATGCAGGGAGAGACCAGTCCGTTGGTCAGGTAGTGATAGCCCTGAAAGGTTTCAATCCACTCTCCCTATGCAGGGAGAGACGGCAGAGATGGAGAAACTCCGCATCGAGCAGGAGTTTCAATCCACTCTCCCTATGCAGGGAGAGACACTCAAGTAAAAGCATCCTGCTTCAAGAGTTGAAGTTTCAATCCACTCTCCCTATGCAGGGAGAGACTAAAAACGCAAGGTAAAAATACCCCTTGCAATTTGTTTCAATCCACTCTCCCTATGCAGGGAGAGACTCGAAACACGACGGCAGGAGTGATTGTGGAAGAGTTTCAATCCACTCTCCCTATGCAGGGAGAGACCTGGCCAGGGCGTCCGCGCGCATGCCCGAGAGGTTTCAATCCACTCTCCCTATGCAGGGAGAGACTACATCCTCAACCGCTACGTCATTATCAATGGGGTTTCAATCCACTCTCCCTATGCAGGGAGAGACGTCATACCATTCAGCCAGCCCGCCCGCGTAGTCGTTTCAATCCACTCTCCCTATGCAGGGAGAGACTGCAACGTCGGTATAAGTTTTCATGCCGTAGTTGAGTTTCAATCCACTCTCCCTATGCAGGGAGAGACGCCTGAACGAGTTGACGGGCGAGTACATCGGCATGTTTCAATCCACTCTCCCTATGCAGGGAGAGACGCGCCCGTGAACTACTGCCCACCCACAACACGCCAGTTTCAATCCACTCTCCCTATGCAGGGAGAGACGTATCCCATGCGGACCATTGCCACCGTTGGCGTGGTTTCAATCCACTCTCCCTATGCAGGGAGAGACTTCCTGAGCAGCAAGAACTTGCGCGGCATGGGCGTTTCAATCCACTCTCCCTATGCAGGGAGAGACGAACATCAACAAGTGACGCGAGAATTTTATGATTGTTTCAATCCACTCTCCCTATGCAGGGAGAGACGCGGATTCAATCTGATTGGTGTAAGTGATAACCGCGTTTCAATCCACTCTCCCTATGCAGGGAGAGACTTGAGAAATACCAAGACGCAACCGCTGATACTTGTTTCAATCCACTCTCCCTATGCAGGGAGAGACAAAAACGAGCAACCCGATTGGAGCACGATCCGAGTTTCAATCCACTCTCCCTATGCAGGGAGAGACTTGCCGCTGATCTCTGCCGCCTGCGTGACGGTGATGTTTCAATCCACTCTCCCTATGCAGGGAGAGACGTTGGGCACAGTGGATTGTGGGTTGATTGGTTGGGTTTCAATCCACTCTCCCTATGCAGGGAGAGACAAGAGCGTGCCTTTATAGATGTGGGCCATGCCCTTGTTTCAATCCACTCTCCCTATGCAGGGAGAGACGGCCATGCTGCATTACAACATGGGAGACGTGGAAGTTTCAATCCACTCTCCCTATGCAGGGAGAGACTCTGGCTAGCCGCGCCGCCCGACTGCGTGGTGGTCGTTTCAATCCACTCTCCCTATGCAGGGAGAGACTAGGGCTGCAACAATCCGATCCTGCTTGCGCGGATGTTTCAATCCACTCTCCCTATGCAGGGAGAGACGCAGTTTGGTGATGTCTTCCGTCTCGTCCAGGAACGTTTCAATCCACTCTCCCTATGCAGGGAGAGACAACTGGCGGCTGACCTGGCTTCGTTCAACAACATGTTTCAATCCACTCTCCCTATGCAGGGAGAGACGCCGACCTGCTGGTGCGCGTCCTGCTGCATGGGTTTCAATCCACTCTCCCTATGCAGGGAGAGACTCTTCTTGTTTGGATT
This sequence comes from uncultured Methylomonas sp., assembly GCA_964529085.1. GTDB lineage: Bacteria > Pseudomonadota > Gammaproteobacteria > Methylococcales > Methylomonadaceae > Methylomonas. The sequence continues at coordinate 1,790 of CAZGUM010000353.1, forward strand.
CGAGCATGGCCTCGTTCTTGTTTCAATCCACTCTCCCTATGCAGGGAGAGACGCGAAACGATACGCGCCGCGCACCTCGATCCACTGTTTCAATCCACTCTCCCTATGCAGGGAGAGACGCTGATGGGCGGCTGGGTGGCAGGCGAGAGCATCGTTTCAATCCACTCTCCCTATGCAGGGAGAGACGTGGTAACCAGCAACCCCGCTGGCACCACCTACGATGTTTCAATCCACTCTCCCTATGCAGGGAGAGACGCGACGTGCGCGTTAACATCATCGTCGAAGAGGCGTTTCAATCCACTCTCCCTATGCAGGGAGAGACAACAATAGGTCGGCGGGCAAGTCTCGAAGGTCTTGGTTTCAATCCACTCTCCCTATGCAGGGAGAGACGCGGCTCGGTTTTTGACGTCGGCGTGATGGTCTTGTTTCAATCCACTCTCCCTATGCAGGGAGAGACGCGCAGACGCTGAACCGCACGAGCAACACGAGCGTGTTTCAATCCACTCTCCCTATGCAGGGAGAGACATGATGCGCTTTCCCAGCTCCATCCAGTTGACGTTGTTTCAATCCACTCTCCCTATGCAGGGAGAGACGCAGGAATAGCAGGGTCACCAGATAAAATTTTGAGTTTCAATCCACTCTCCCTATGCAGGGAGAGACCAGCTGCGCCTGAACATCGACCGCAACCTGATCGAGTTTCAATCCACTCTCCCTATGCAGGGAGAGACGCCAGCACGGTCGAGGAGTATCAAGCCTTCCGCCTGTTTCAATCCACTCTCCCTATGCAGGGAGAGACGGGATATACATCGAGGACACGCCCCGAAAAAATGTTTCAATCCACTCTCCCTATGCAGGGAGAGACCGCTGACTGAGGCGGAGGCGCGCATCGTGCTGAAGTTTCAATCCACTCTCCCTATGCAGGGAGAGACCAAGGTCTTTTACTCCCTCACCGATTACATCCCCGTTTCAATCCACTCTCCCTATGCAGGGAGAGACGGGTTCAGCGCGGAGCAGTTCGCGAATGCGATGTTTCAATCCACTCTCCCTATGCAGGGAGAGACCCAGGATATTTTTCACTGTACT
>CAZGUM010000354.1:0-1416 GCA_964529085.1 uncultured Methylomonas sp.
AAGCATACTATCTCCCTACACTATTAATGCGCTTTGTTACTGCAACATACTCGAATCGACAATTATATCCCTTTTTTAAAAAAAGAAAAGAGAAATAGTAAAAATCCTATAACAGGAACTCCCAGACATTACACACCAGTATCAATTCGGCAAGGAAAAAGCGGCAAGGCATAGTCGGTGATTCGGTCAAGCAACTCCAACACATGGATGTCATCCTTAGATGAGATGAGTACTTTCCCACTCCATGCATTGGGCGGCGTTACTACTTGATTTGATCGGTCGTTAAGCCAGCCAGATTATGGATCTGCGAGCCCATCAATCGCCGGCATTCAATTTTGAGATAATTTTTCGCCATCGAAATGACCAATTGGCCTTTCTGTCTGTGATTCATAAAGGTCTATTGAGTCAATAGATATGTCGTCATTCTTGAAGTAGGTCAGAACCACTTCTAGAATCACGTACTTCTCGCTTGCAGTTAATGATCCGAACAAAGGAGTAATATAAACAATAGGCTTTGACGGACCTTTCTCGACCTTCAACAGAATACCATCGGCGATATAGCCTTGAATCAAATTTCTTAGCGACTCCTGTTTTCCACGTTCGGCAGTATGAGTAGGCGGCTGTTGAAAATCATGGACTGAGGCGTTAGTGAGCCACAAGTAAAGAAAAGCTAAAAATGCACTTAATACGATAAAACCCAGTATTATCAAAAGACTGGATTTTTTGATGTTTGCACCGCAATACGGACATTTTGCAGGACTGCCTTGAATTTCGTAATCACATTCCTTGCATTTCATACAAAATTAAAGCCCGATGCAGAGTCTAAATTCCCAACTCTTACAAGCACTGAAAGTTGGTATCCCCTAAACACCAAATCCAAGGCTGCCAACATTAGAGTATCCTGTTAAAAATTGATTTTATTGATAATTATCTAAAAGAATTGGCCGCGCAACTATATCCATGGAATAAGCTTTTCATCGACCACGGCAGGAGTATAACGCACTTAAGCGCTCTTAAGCGCATGAAAGCTTCTCATAATGTTAGCGCGTCGCTTACCGCGTCATAAGGCCATTTACGATTAATGTTTCCGGCTCAAATGACACGGGAGTTTGGTTGACTCAGAAACTGTTCCATATATCGACAAGCCTGTTCTAAATTGTCCGCGCAGCGTTCGCTTAACCCCGTACCCAGTTCGAAGGCTTCGGCTTGGATGCTTAATAAAAAGCAGGGCGGTAACGGCTGCTTGCAGATGGTTTGATAGACCTGTAACAGTGCCGCCGGGCTTAGGGCATGACTGCTGTAGCTCTGGTCCTGGGCTGCGGTAAGTGGAGTAAATGCGAAGCGGTCAGGGCAATCCACCGAGGCATCGACAAACACCACCAACTCCCGATCTTGCAAATCCAGCGCGTGTTCGAT
>CAZGUM010000354.1:1516-2798 GCA_964529085.1 uncultured Methylomonas sp.
CTGGTGGTCGAGACGATCAGATTGGCTTTGGTGACGATGTCGTTTTCGTCGATTTGATAATGATGAAACAACGTACCGCGCGGTGCTTCGATGACGCCAATGCCTTCATAGCGTTTTTCGCCCTTAGCGACCAGGTCGTTACTCAATAAATCGGCATCATCCAATAAGGCTTGGATGCTTTCCGCGCAATGTAGCAATTCGATCATTCGCGCCCAATGGAAAGCTAGGGTGCTATGCACCATCGCTTCACCGCTGCGCTGCTTGAACTCGACGCGAGCGGTTTCCGCCAGCGGTGTGTCGATGAAATCGCAGTTGTTGACCCGCGCCAGCGGTCCCACCCGATACCAGCCGTCGGCTTTGCCCAGTGAAGTCAGGTAGGGGAATTTCATATAAGTCCAAGAGCGGACTTCTTCGCGGATCAGTGCCGGGTAATCGCAGTAATCGTAATGGTCGACCAAGGTTTTACCTTGTTCGTCTTTCACCCGAATCCCGCCGTGATAAAGCTCCAGTGCGCCGTTAGGCTTGGTCAAGCTCAGGTAGTTGCTGCGGATGGTGGCGAAGTCGTCGTAATAGGGCAAGTGGGAGGTGTGGACTTTTGTGACCAGCTGCAAAGCGGCTTGCGCCCAAGCCACGATTTGGGCGATGTCTTGTTTCAAATAGTCGCGCTCTGCTTTGCTTAAGGCTTTGTTCATGCCGCCGGCAATCGCCCCGGTGCCGTGGATACGCTTGCCGGAGACCATGCGGATCACTTCCTGGCCGTATTTGCGCAACTTCACGCCTTGCAAGCCAATGTCAGGATAGTTGGCCAACACCGCGACAATACTGCGCTTGCCAATCTCACTTTCAAAACCAAACAGCAAATCCGGACTAGACAGGTGGAAGAAATGCAAAGCATGCGATTGCAAGACCTGACCGAAATGCAGCAAGCGGCGTAGTTTATCCGCTGCCGGCGGCAGATTGACCGGATCGACGCCGACCAACTGGTCGATAGCCTTGGCCGCGGCTAGATGGTGGCTGACCGGGCAGATGCCGCACAAGCGTTGCACCATCACCGGCAGCTCCCAGTAAGGGCGGCCCTGGATAAATTTTTCAAAACCGCGAAACTCGACGATGTGCAGGCGGGCTTGCTGGACTTTATTATTTTCATCCAACAACAGCGTGACTTTACCGTGGCCTTCAACGCGGGAAACCGGGTCGACAGCGACCCGTTTTAAGTTTTGCGGATTGGCCGCCGTTTCAAGATGTTCGTACACAAGCGTTCCCTTGTTAGTCGTAATGGACT
>CAZGUM010000355.1:0-2773 GCA_964529085.1 uncultured Methylomonas sp.
TGTAGTTGCCGCAGCTGATAGGCGCGGTCCAGTCGGCGATGATCGGTTTGCTGTCGGGCAGGAAGTCGGACCAAGCGTCGCCATCGACCAGTTTGTTGGTTTGCCAGACGGTGACGAATTGACCGTCGTCTTGAATTTCGCCGATCAGTACCGGTTTGCTGATGTGATGGTTAGGCAGCATTTTCGACATACCGCCGGTTAGGTTGGGGTATTCGACGCCGATCAAAGCTTTTTGTACCGCGTCGGAATCCGTGGTGCCGGCTTTCTCGACGGCTTTCACCCACATGTTAAAGCCTATGTAATGCGCTTCCATCGGGTCGTTAGTGACGCGTTTCGGATTCTTGATGTAGTCCTTCCATTCCTTGATGAACGCGGCGTTCTTCGTGGTATCGACGCTCATGAAGTAGTTCCAGGCCGCCAAGTGGCCGACCAAGGGTTTGGTGTCCATACCGGACAATTCTTCCTCGCCTACAGAAAAGGCGATGACCGGGATTTTTTCCGCAGAGATGCCTTGATTGCCCAGCTCTTTGTAGAACGGAATGTTGGCGTCGCCGTTGATAGTGGAAACCACTGCAGTTTTCTTGCCGGTAGAGCCGAATTTTTTAATGTCGGCGACGATGCTTTGCCAGTCGGAATGACCGAATGGGGTGTAGTTGATCATGATGTCCGCGGGTTTAACCCCTTTGGATTTTAAGTACGCTTCCAGGATTTTGTTGGTGGTGCGTGGGTAGACGTAGTCGGTACCGGCCAGTACCCAGCGTTGCACTTTCAGATCGTTCATCAGGTAATCGACCGCCGGAATCGCTTGCTGGTTGGGCGCGGCGCCGGTATAGAACACGTTTTTAGACGACTCTTCGCCTTCGTATTGCACCGGGTAGAATAGGATGCTGTTTAACTCTTCGATCACCGGCAATACCGATTTGCGCGATACGGAGGTCCAGCAACCGAAAATGGCCGAGACTTTGTCTTTAGTGATCAATTCGCGGGCTTTTTCCGCAAACAAGGGCCAGTTGGAGGCCGGATCGACCACTACCGCTTCCAGCTTCTTGCCCAGCAAGCCGCCTTTTTTGTTTTGCTCGTCGATCAGCATCAACATGGTGTCTTTTAGCGTGGTTTCGCTGATCGCCATCGTGCCGGAGAGGGAGTGCAGTACGCCGACTTTGATGGTGTCTTCGGCGCGGGCGGTCGAGGCGCCTAGCAGCAGCGACGTTAGCGCGGCGCCCAGTGCCAGTTTACGTAAGGGATTGCTCAGTAAATTCATCGTGATAGTCCTCTGTTATTAGAAAATTAGATTTGCCATTGGAAGCCGACCATGACCTGGCTGGCGTTTGTACCCGAGTCGGTTGATTTAAAGTCGCTGGCGACGCCTTTGGTCAACAGATCGCCGTATTGGTAGGCGGCAAAAATTTTGGCGTTGTGGCCGTCGATGATGTAGTTGACGCCGCCTTCGTAGACTTCGCGGGTGCTGCTGGTGCTAGGTGCGACGTTGACGTAACGCAAATATGGTTGGAACTGGCCGATACCGATTTTTTGCGGGAACAGATACATACCGCTGACATCGTAGGCATTGCCCTCGAACATGCCGAAGGTATTGCTGGAGAAAGGTACGTCGGCGTCGCGGCTTGCCTGGCTGAAGCCATTGGAAATGCCGTAGTTTTTGTATTCGCCATTCAGCGTAACGACGCCGCCGCCGGGTAAGACTTTTTCCATCAACACGTCCGCCGTGGTGCCGCGAAAGTTACCCGGATCAGCCGCCGTGCCGGCGCCGCCTTCTTGATATTGATTGGAGACGCCGACTGTCAGAATGTCGCCGCCTTTACCGTAATAAGTGCCAGAGGTGTAGTAGCCGGGGTTTTTTTCGACTTCCCAGAAGTTATAAGCAAAGCGTTGGGCGTAGAGGATGTTGTGGTTTACATTGGCGCCGCCGCGCAAGCCGCGGAAGAAGCCGGCCGCGTATTGGAAACGGCCGTCGAGTACGGCGCCCCAGAAGGTGACACCGTCGTCGCGGCCGAATGAGCCGGCCGAGTTGCCGTTGGAACCGATGGTCAAGTTATAGTCGGCGGGTTCGAACGGGGTGCCGGCGGAGAAAATGTTGTATACCGCGCTATAAAACGGACCGTTCATTTCCCGGCGTTCGGCGGGAACCAGCATCCGGCCTACCCACAAATTGGCGTAAGGCGTTACCTCGAATTTACCGATCGCATCCAGCACCCGCACTTCGCCGCCATTGCCGCAGGTTTGGCAGTCGGTGTTGAATTCAACTTTCAGGTATTTGTGAATCTGACCGTTGATATATAAACGGATATTGTCCAGGTTGAAGTCGTTGTTCCATTTTTCGCCATTGGCCCCGGCGCCGCTTTCCTGGGCGCGGAAGCTGGTCCTTAAGCCCGCGCCGACGCTGACCCATTTGGTGTCGTCGATTTTAAACGTCGCACCGGCCTGCGCTTCCGGCGCCTGTCCCAGGCCGATGGCGCCCAAAGCCACCCCGCTCAGCAAGCCGATGGCCCGGCCGCTTAATTTTTGTGGGTTAAAACCAGTCATTTGCATTCCCCTTTATCTGGATTAAACAAACCATTGCCGGCGGCGATGGCGATTGAAAACGTCGGGGAGATTGTTGAATTTTGTCGGCAGCGCCACAATCGGGCGAATGACTCATCAGTCATTTGACGTATGGCCGGTAATAGGCGGCTTCCGTAGAGTGCGGCTTAACTTGGGAGATTTACGATGATGAAAAAAACATCCGATATTGGTTTTATTGCCGGCCTGGCTTTAT
>CAZGUM010000356.1:0-2769 GCA_964529085.1 uncultured Methylomonas sp.
CGGCATTGGGGTTCAGTTCGATAAAGTCCTGTTCCTGGAGATGCAGCATGCCGATCGCCATGGCTTCCAGGTCATTCAGCAATTTCACCCGTTCGGTGCCGAGCCGAATTTTGAGTTGCTCGCCATCCAGTAGCCACGGCAGGTTGGTGGTTTGGCAGCGTTGATTGACGACGGGCCCGGCGATGCCGAAACAGGCCGATGTCACCGTTGGGCTGTCGCTCAGAAATAGATCCAGAATTTCCTCAAAAGTCTGAAATTCGCCGCTGGCAAAGGTTTGTTCCTGCAAACAGCTCAGCGTGCCGTCGGCTTGTCTGTCGAGTAAGGCTAAAACCGTTTTGGTTCCGCCGATGTCGCCGGCTAGAATCATATGCGTCCTCATGAGGTTGGGGTGGCGTTGTTGAGCAGGTGAATCAAGGCATCGAGTATCGCGTTAGCCAGCGCATGCGGCGGCAACTGGTAAAACGCTTGCCAAGCCAGCGACACGCATTCTTCATAATGATCGCGGTATTGGGGATGCTGCTGTAGCCAGCTGATTCTGACCGCATGGCCGATTAAAATATCCGTGACCAAGGTGTCGTCGATGTAAAGATCGGGATAATCGCGGACGATGGACGCCAACGCACGTAGCGCTTCCACGCTCAATTGCCGATACACCGGCGCCTGAATTTTATTCAGAATATGGTTGATATGTAGCCTAAAGCTTTGTTCGCCAGCGGTCATTTGCGCCAGCATGATTTCACTATCAATCCGGCGTTTACTGTTGTATTTTTCGCCGACCATCAGGCCCTTGCAGTGATGCAATAAGTCCCATACACCGGCGAAAAATACCTCGTTCTCGCGGCCGACGCTGCCTTGCTGCTCGCGCCAAGCATACCAGTCGTCGGCGCCGCCACGGTCTTTCGGATTCATCGATTCCGGGAAGCGGGCGGCAGCCAGATCGCGATGCGGCCCCTCGTAATTGAGGGTTTCCACCTGGCCGAGCTGGTTTTCGCTGTTGTTGTAGTCTTCCAGGGTTTCTTGCAACAACTCCGCGACTTGATGCGGTGGCAGCGACAAAATGTCGCTGAAAGCTTGGTCCAGCGAGGTGCTGCTCAGGCGTTTTTGTCGAGCAATGATCAATTGCAGGATATGGCCGACCCGAATAGTGTGCATATCGGCGAACAGTTCCGGCTTTAACTTGATCAGCATCCCCAAGTAGATAATTAATTCCTGGATGATGATCTGCTGGCTGCTGTCGTTGGGGTTAAAGGTGCGGATGGTATCCAGGATTTGCCAGGAGTCGGTCGGTCTGCGCAAGGTGGCCTTACCGCTGTAGGCGCGGCCCACGGTCAAACCGTGTTGGCGGACCAATATTTCCGTGGCCGCCTGTTCCAGATTGATGTCGTACTTGCCCACCAAACCGGCGCAGCGGCGTACGATATACCAGGCATGGCGGTCACCCGCGCGGACATAAACTTCTTCCAGTAAATCGCGCACCAGGCAAGGTAAGCCGTCGCCGTTGCGCAAGCCGGTGTCGTGATCAAGGCCATGGCGTTGGCAGAGCAAGGCCAGTGCTTCCAGTTGCGCATGCAGGTTGGGATTGTTTTGCAATTGCGACAGTAGTTGGGCATCGTCACCGATTTCCCATTCCGTCACTACAAAGCTGTCCAGCGCTTGCGGCGCTTGATCGTCGTGGGCCAGCAAATTGGCGAAGGGGCGTTCGACTTCCTCCCAGCAGGCTTCCGAAAAGCTAAAGCCGTGCAGATAGCCGATTTTTTCCCGGCTGGAGGTTTTGACGAAATCGGTCAAAAGCCCCAGTTTTACCGGCGTGCCTTGCACATTGCCTTCACGCAGTTGGTCGATAAAGCCCAATAAAACTTGCCGGTCTTCATTGCCCAGCATGTTGTGTTTGATATTGATGACCAGCAAGGGCTGCGCAGGATTGTCCCAATGCCGAATGATATAAGCCAATTCCATGCGCAGACGCTGAATCAGCAACTGGTTGTCCATGGCAATGTAGAAACCTTTTTGGTTCATGAACTGCGGCAGAAACAACAGAGGTTCGCCGGCCAGAACATAGAGTTTGGAAGTGGCCAGCGTGCGCAATTGCCTCAGCGGTCTGCCGCTGAGGCCAATGCGGTCATTCCGGCCGACCTGGGTGTAAGCATCGGCCAATTCACTGGCATCGCGCACTTGAATCGGCGCAATCTCGGTTAAGGTTTGCGACGGGATGCCGCGGCTGCGCAACTCGTCCTGTACCTGCTCGTCCTCGGCCAGCAGGGCAATCTGCAAGGTGGAATCGGGATACAGGCGGGTGGCCTTGTAACGGCCTAGCGGGTCGATGTCGTCCAGGCTGATTAAACCGTCTTGCAACAAGCCCCCCAAAATATACAAACTTTGCGCCCAAACCAGCGGCACGTTTTCATTGGGGAAACGGGTTTGGCTGTGCGGGTGACGTTTTTCGGCGTCTATAGCACTGTTCGGGACGATATAAAGCTCGGGCAGCAACCATTGGCCGTTTTGCTCGACCAGCAGATCTTCCAGGCGGCGTCGATAATCGCAGACCCCGTTGGTGTCGCCGGCAAACAGTTTGTTCAACAACAAATAGCAGAAAAACAGCGGCCATTCGCATTCGATGTCCATGAATTGTTTCAACTCATTGGGTTCGTAATGCAGGCGTTGATGATCTTCGATCACGGTTTGATGGCCGTCCAGCAGGAAGCGTTTGCAGCCGTAGCGGCCTTGCAGCTTGTCGACAATCAAGGCTTCGGTGCGTTCGCGTAGCGCTTT
>CAZGUM010000357.1:0-2747 GCA_964529085.1 uncultured Methylomonas sp.
AATCGACAACGGCTCGAAAAATTATTATTCGATTCCGCAAAGACTATGGAGACCGTTGACAGTCTTAATAGTCGGCAGGGACTTGATTCAGCTTGCTTACCTGTATCGGCTGTTACTTTAATTCCATCGCTCTCAAGCTCGGCGTAAACTAGCGCCGAAATGGCTACTGAAACCGAACCCCCAATTACTCACCGTATCGGCATCATCTCCGACACCCATGGTTTGCTGCGGCCCGAAGCGCTGGCTGCTCTGCAAGGCTGCGAGCTGATTATTCACGCCGGCGACGTCGGCAAGCCCGAGGTATTGCAAAAGCTGAACGAGTTGGCACCGATGACAACGGTGCGCGGCAATAACGACAAAGGCGCATGGGCCGAGGCACTGCCGGTCAACGCCAGTGTGATGATTCAGCAGATTGGAGTTTACCTGATTCACGATTTGGCCGATCTGGCCATCGATCCGGTGGCGGCGGGCGTTCGCGTCGTGATTTCCGGCCATTCGCATAAACCGTCGCTTCAAGAGCGCGGCGGCGTGCTGTACCTAAATCCCGGCAGCGCCGGTCCGCGCCGTTTCAAATTGCCGGTTACCATTGCCGAATTGACCGTCCAAGGCGGGGAAATCGCAGCCAGGATTATCCATTTGCCGATAGATAGCCAGCTCACACACGCTGCAGACGATTTAATCTACCCCTGATTCAATATTCGTCTGCAGCGGTTTAGGAACAAAAAAACTTTAACGCTTTACCGCCAAGGTCAAACCGTCGGCTATCGGCAACAGGCTGATGCTGACCCTGGGATCGGCGTGGATTTTTGCATTGAGGCGGCGAATCGCTGCGGTATCCGCATCAGTGACGTTTGGATCGGCAACCTGACCGCTCCAAAGCACGTTATCGATTACCAGCAAACCGCCGGTACGCAGTAGCATCAGGGATTGCTCGTAGTAACCATCGTAATTGGTTTTGTCGGCATCGATAAAGGCCATATCGTAACTGCCCGCGTGGCCGGCGGCGGCAAGGCTGTTCAGCGTTTCCAACGCGGGTGCCAGCCGCAGATCGATTTTATCGGCGACACCGGCCCGCGCCCAATAGCGGCGCGCCACGTCGGTAAATTCTTCGTTGATATCGCACGCCGTGATCCGGCCATCCTTCGGTAATGCCAACGCTAGGCAGGTAGAGCTGTAACCGGTGAACACGCCGATCTCCAGAATTTTTTTCGCGCCTATCAGTTCCACCAACAGCGCCATGAACTGCCCCTGCTCAGGTGCAATCTGCATCATGCTGTGGGTATGCAGTGCGGTTTCCTCACGGAGTTGTTGCAATACCTCCGGCTCGCGCAGCGAAGTCGAAAGAATGTAGTGATAAAGAGCGTCGGTCACCGAAATACTTTTTATTGTCATCGTAAATTTGCCATGTTGGAGTCTGTTACTTTCGAGTGTGCGCTGATTTAATCACGTCCCGAAAGCGGTTAACGTTGAAGTGCAATCGGCCATTTTAAAATTGCCCTTACCATTATTTTTTACTTGATACATGGCCTCATCGGCGTGGTGGATCAGGTCGGAGACGGTCATGCCATCATACGGAAACAAACAAAAACCGATGCTGGCCCCCAGATCCACCTCATCCGGGATTCCGGGTATTGGGCGCGTGAGTTGATCCAGTAGCTTTGCGGCCAAGCCAGTGGCCGCGGCTTCATTTCCAATATCCAAAGCCAGAACGAAGAATTCGTCGCCGCCGATTCTGGCGACCGTATCGATGCTGCGCACTGTCGCAATCAGTTTTTGTCCCACCTCTCTTAACACCCGGTCGCCCACCTTATGCGAGAGTTTATCGTTGATAGATTTAAAACCATCAAGATCGAGAAAGAAACCGCAGTGTATTGATCCGTGACGTTGCGCCTCCGACATTGCCTGCGTAATACGGTCGTAAAGCAGATCCCGATTCGGCAAACCGGTCAGGCCGTCATGCAGCGAACGAGTTAAATGATGCTGCCGCTGATTGTCCAACTCCCGTTCCCGCAAGAACAGCGTTCTGCGTCCATGTTCGGCCAGGTAGCCGGCCGAACCGCCGATCAAATTTGCCGAGACAATAAAAAAGTCATGGCTGACCATTATTTGCAACGGATAAGCCATCAATTTACCGAATAGCAGGTTGTAGGCAACTAGCAGCATCAGATCGACGCCAAGCGCAAATGCAAAACGCGTACCGATAAAGTTGTAGGTGTAGAAGGTTACCAACACCATCATCGGGTAGTAATAAGGCGAGCTATCGAACGGCAGCAGGATCTGCATGCAGATTAAGCCGACACCGGCCGCAAAACCGACGGCGGCTAATAGCAGATGGCATAAGCTGGAAAACCAGGGGGTAAAGGTCACTAGCATGACAAAAGTCGGCACGCACAATGCGGTAAGGCGCGTTCGCCAGACGTCATCGACCAGCTCCGCCGGCGCAAACCAGTGGTCGATAATGCCGCAGAGCAAATACACCGACATACCAACGATCATGGCTGTCCTACCCTGATAGCGGGTGCGGTCGAACGTAGCCCGCAGAAAAGCCTGTTCCAATACTTTATCGTTGAAGGATAGCGTAAGCGGATTAATCAAAGCCATACGATTAGCATATCATGCGTTATTTGTGCCTTTAGAGTAAAAACCGACTCAATTTTAAATTCCCCCGGAAACGGGGAAGGCAGACGCCACAGAGATTCTATGGTTTTTGTCAAGCCGCATTATTGAGGCAGTCTATTTTTTGAGCG
>CAZGUM010000358.1:0-2724 GCA_964529085.1 uncultured Methylomonas sp.
GCGGCATCTTGTTGAATATCGCTGATCATTCTGTTAGTTCCTCTCGATTAGGGAGCCTATATCTTCGCCGCGCATCAAGCGCATAACCGCTCCCGGCTCAAACACATTCATTACCCGCATGGGCAGGTTATTATCCCGGCACAATACCAGGGCGGTGGTATCCATAACATTTAAGCGTTGATCGATGGCTTCGTCATACGTCAAGCGCGGATAAAACTCCGCATCGGCAACTTTATTAGGGTCAGCCGAATAAACGCCCTTAACTTTTGTCGCTTTGATCATTAGGTCGGCGTCGATTTCAATAGCACGCAAACTGGCGGCGGTGTCGGTGGTAAAAAACGGGTTACCGGTGCCGGCGGCAAAAATCGCCACCCGACCTTTCTCCAAATGTCTGACCGCGCGCCGACGGATATAGTCTTCGCACACTTGATTAATTTTCAGGGCCGTCATTACCCTAACCGGCTGGCCCAGATATTCCAGTGCATCCTGCATGGCCAACGCGTTAATGACGGTGGCCAGCATGCCCATTTGATCGCCTGTGACTCGGTTCAGTCCTTCCGAAGCCTTCTCGCCGCCGCGTAAAATATTGCCGCCGCCGATCACCAAGCCAACCTGGATACCTGCATCGCATAAGTCTTTCACTTCCTGAGCCAAGCGTTGAACAATCTCGGGATCGATACTGCCGCCCCGCTCGCTTGCCAGTGCTTCGCCGCTCAATTTAAGTAAAATTCTCTGACAAATCAATTGACTCATATTCAAATATCCACCGTAAACATGGGTTTAAAGCAACGAAATTACTATAAATAAACCCGGCGAACCGGGTTTATTCGAAGGGCTTTTAGCCTCTGACCTGCGCCATTACTTCGGCGGCAAAATCTTCTTCTTTTTTCTCGATGCCTTCACCGACTTCGAAACGGGCGAAACGCACCACGGCATTGCCTTTGGAAGTCAACAATTTACCAACCGTAACGCTGTCGTCCTTAATAAAAGGCTGACCCAATAAAGTGACTTCCGCCAGGAATTTATTGATGCGTCCGCCTATCATTTTTTCAACGATCTCGGCAGGCTTACCACTTTCCAATGCTTGTGCAGCAAAAATTTCTTTTTCCTTGGCAATGACATCGGCGGATACTTGGTCGTCCGATACATATTCAGGTTTGGCGGCGGCCACATGCATAGCCACGTCTTTACCTAACGCCGGATCATTTTTAGCCAATTCGACGATAACGCCAATTTTACTACCGTGCAGGTAAGCTGCTTGGCCGCCATCGGTAGTGGTGAATTTAACAAAACGGCGCACGGTAATGTTTTCGCCAATTTTAGCAATCAATGCACGACGGGTATCGTCTACGCTGATACCGGTGCTCAATGTCATTGCTTGTAAGTCTTCGTCGCTATTGACATTAGCGCTCAACAAACTGTTGACGACATCATTGGCAAAACCAATAAAATCATCACCTTTGGCCACGAAATCGGTTTCACAGTTAACGTCAACCATTACTACGGTTTTAGCGTCATCGGAAACTTTAACGCCGATTACGCCTTCAGCAGCAATCCTGCCGGATTTTTTATCGGCTTTTGCCAGACCGGATTTACGCATGTTTTCAATGGCCAGTTCCATGTCGCCATTAGCTTCGACCAGGGCTTTCTTGCACTCCATCATGCCTGAGCCGGTACGCTCACGCAATTCCTTGACCATCGCCGCACTAATACTCATCGTTTTTTCCTCAAATTTTATTAACTAAAAAAACGCCTCACAAAGGAGGCGTTTAAAAGACAGTCTGTTCTGAATACCAGATTCAGCAGCGCTCAACCGCATTGGTCGAGCGCGTTTAAAACTTACGCTTCCGCTACGACTTCTTCTACAAAATCGTCGGCTTTGGCTGAAGCATCCATGCGCAATGCTTTGGCTTCCAGCACGGCGGCTGAAGCGCTTTGGCAATACAAAGTCACTGCACGGATAGAATCGTCGTTACCTGGAATGACGTAATCGATTTTTTCGGGCGAATTGTTCGAGTCAACCACGCCGACCACAGGAATACCCAATTTCTTGGCTTCCATAATGGCATTTTTTTCATAACCAACGTCCAGCACAAAAATAGCGTCGGGGGTGCCGCGCATATCTTTGATACCGCCCAGGCTGCGCTCCAATTTTTCAAGCTCGCGCTCCATGCCCAAGGCTTCTTTCTTGCTGAAACGTTGGTACAAAGTGCCATCGGCTTTCATCGCTTCCAGTTCTTTCAAACGGTTGATGGATTTTTTGATGGTTTTGAAGTTGGTCAACATGCCGCCCAACCAACGATGGTTGACGTAGGGCATGCCACAACGTTTTGCTTCTTCGGCTACTACTTTACGCGCCGCTTTTTTGGTACCGACAAACAGAATGGTACCTTTGTTGGCGGTCATTTGGCCGAGATAGTTCATCGCATCGTTAAACAATGGAAGAGTTTGTTCCAAGTCGATGATATGAATTTTGTTACGGGCTCCAAACAAGTATGAAGCCATTTTCGGGTTCCAGTAACGGGTTTGATGTCCAAAGTGAACACCCGCTTCCAGCATTTGACGCATTGACACTGCTGCCATTTACTTCTCCTAATATTGCCGAAAATTCGGCGTTGGGTTACGCCTCCACTCGCCCCGATCAGTGACCGAAAATCTGCAATAGACTTTCAGCACCCCACCGACCGTGTCGACAAGTGTGAGTATTGGTTACATAGTGAACTT
>CAZGUM010000359.1:0-2712 GCA_964529085.1 uncultured Methylomonas sp.
CGGCAACAGCATCAAACTGATCAACAAAATAAATGTTCGCACGGATTCCTCATATAATGTAATGGTGAGACCAAAAGTATATTCCAATTTCGACATTTAACACCATGAAACCACAAGCTATCGGCCCGGTCATGATCGACATCGAGGCCCACAGCCTCAGCGCGCTGGACAAGGAAAAAATCGCTCATCCCAATACCGGCGCCTTAATCCTGTTTGCCAGAAATTACGACAATCCGCGGCAAGTCGCCGACTTGATAAAACAGATCCGGTCAGCGCGCAATGGCGACATCCTGATCGCCGTCGATCAGGAAGGCGGCCGGGTACAACGCTTTCAAACCGGTTTTACCCGTCTGCCGGCAGCGGCTTTTTACTCCGAGCAACCCGAACTGGCCGAAGCCGCCGGCTGGCTGATGGCCAGCGAACTGCTGGCGGTGGATGTGGATTTCAGTTTCGCGCCGGTATTGGACGTGGATTGCGGGGTCAGCGAAATTATCGGCAACCGCTCATTCTCCCGCGACGCAGCGTTGGCCGGGCAACTGGCCGGCGCGTTTAGGCAAGGCATGCGTAGCGCCGGCATGGCGGCCACCGGCAAGCATTTTCCCGGCCACGGCACGGTCGCGCTGGATTCGCATTTGACATTGCCAGTCGACGAGCGCGACTTAGAAACCATCCGCCAGCAAGATTTACTACCCTTCAAACAATTGATAGCGCAAGGCCTGGAAGCCATCATGCCGGCTCACGTGGTTTATCCGCAAGTGGATCGCTACCCTGCCGGTTTTTCCAGTATTTGGTTACAGTCTATTTTGCGCGGCGAGCTGGCTTTCGACGGCGCGATTTTCAGCGACGATTTAAGTATGGAAGGCGCGGCCAGCATAGGCGATTTCACCGAGCGCGCAGGCCTCGCCCAGCAAGCCGGCTGCGACATGCTGCTGGTTTGCAACAATTCGGCAGCCGCCGAACAAGTGCTGGACAAGCTGCCTATCAGCCAAAACAGTAAACGCGAACAACGCCTGCAAGCCATGCGCGGCAAATGTCAGCTCGACAAGGACGCCCTGGTAAAAAATGAAAAATGGCAGACAGTTTCCAAACAAATTTCGGAGTTCTATGAATCCCATGCTTGAAGAAATCGCCATCGTTAAACAGCAGGCGCTATTGCTGCATAGTGCAGAGGAAGTCGAAGCCGCGCTGGATAGCATGGCGGCGGCGATCACTGATAAATTACAGTACAGCAATCCCTTGGTACTGTGTGTGATCAACGGCGGCATCATCGCCACCGGCAAGTTACTGCCGCGCCTGGACTTTCCGTTGAATCTGGATAGCGTCCACGCCAGCCGTTACCGTAACGCCACCTCGGGCAGCGACATACATTGGCTGTTTAAACCCACGACACCGTTGGCCGGCCGCACGGTCTTGATAGTCGACGATATTCTCGACGAAGGCCATACCTTGCATGCCATCGTCGAATATTGCCGGGAACAAGGCGCCAGCGCCGTATACACCGCCGCGCTGTTCGACAAGTATCTGCAAGTCACCAAACCTATCGATCCGGATTTTATCGGCCTCACGGTCGCTAATCATTACTTGTTCGGCTACGGCATGGATTACAAGGGTTATCTTAGAAATGCGCCAGGCGTGTTTGCCTGCAAGGAAGTGTTATGACATTGGCAATTATCGGCGGTACCGGCCTCACCCAAATCGAAGCATTAGTCATCACCGGTCAAGAACGCGTGAGCACCCCTTTCGGCGAACCCTCCGCGCCGTACTTGATTGGCGAGCTAAACGGCAAAAAACTGGTGTTTCTGGTCAGACACGGCAATCCGCATCGGATTCCGCCGCACAAGATCAACTACCGGGCCAATATCTGGGGTTTAAAACAGCTGGGCGTGACCGAGATTATCGGCGTCGCGGCGGTGGGCGGTATTGGTGCCGACATGGCTCCCGCCGTGATAGCAATTCCGGAGCAATTGATAGACTACAGCTACGGCCGGGAACATACTTTTTTTGCCGACGATCTAGAGCATGTCACGCATATCGACTTCACCGAGCCCTATACACCGTCGCTTCGCGCGCGCATTATGCAAGCAGCGCAGCAGGCAAACATTTCAATAACGCCCTCAGGCACTTATGGCTGCACACAAGGACCGAGGCTGGAAACGGTTGCCGAAATCAAACGCATGGCTAACGACGGTTGCGATTTGGTTGGGATGACCGGCATGCCGGAAGCCGCTTTGGCGCGCGAGTTGGGCCTGGCTTATGCGAATATTTCGGTCGTCGCCAATTGGGCGGCCGGTGTGGTCGAGGGTGAAATCACCATGGCCGAGATCGAGAAAAACTTGGAAGTTGGCATGACCAATGCCATCGCCTTACTGAAAGCAACGGTATTGTTTAACGACTAGCAGAAACGGAAACGGATTTTGACGGGACCCGGATGCCCGCCAAAATCCGCGAGTGCGGAGATGTGGATTACATTTCCCGCAAGACAGGAGCGCCTTTATTTTTTGTTGCCGCCGCTGTGAAGTACATCATTGCGGTACGCTGAATTGGAAGAGTCTTCGGCGATATTTTTTGCGGCAGTAGCATATTTATCGTGCTCGGCGTTTTTAACCATCAACACCGCGCCAGCTACTAATACGACAGCAATGACGATATAGAGCCAGAAATTATCTTTTTCTTGTACTTCACTCATTTTGTACCTTCCTTTTGTTGTTTGTG
>CAZGUM010000360.1:0-2710 GCA_964529085.1 uncultured Methylomonas sp.
TATAAAATAAATTTAATAAAAATATAAATAACAATAAAATAAATAATTTTACTTATTTTTTCCAAAAATTATTTAATTTTAATCTAAATTTTAATTATTATTTAAGTTATAATTTTTATGAACAATAATTATTAATTTTTTTATTTTTGAAAAAAAAAATAGAGATAACAGAATATTCAAAAATTCTTATTAGAGTGAAGCCAACAATTTGTCAATGAAAATCTTGCAGGGAAAGTATGATGACAAATTTTTTATTGCTGATAGCTTTTGAGGATTAAAACTTGTAGATTTTTCTGATCCAGAAAATGTTACAACGCTTGGATATTATTAAATGACAAATCAATAAGGTTAATCATATTTTTCATAAAAGTTTGTAGAGTTATCGTATTCAATTGAAGAAGACTTTATTGTTGCATATGATGCTTAGTAAAAATCATTAATATTGTATGAAGTACTACCATATTAGATATTAAATTTAATTTGTGATTAAGTTGCTTGCTCAAATTAAAATTTCTAAAATATTTGATTAAATTAAAATTTGCAATATTATGCTGATACAAATTTGACCTTTTAAATTAAAATTTAATAATATCCACCAAAATACTTATAATTTTATGCATAAGATAAAAATTAAATAAAGTTTGAAATTAATCTTATTAATAGTAATGATGTCATTGATGACAAACCATGATGGCTCAAAAGAGTTTAAAATAATGAAGATAATATAATTTAAATTTATGGATAAGTAATAAATTTTTTAAGAAAAATCAGAATAAATTTTTATTATTTTACTTTAAATAGACGCCTATTGAATACTAAACTAATTAAATAAAACTGTAGTTTTCAACTACTGCAACTTTAAATGGATCTTCATCTCAAATAAAATAAAATGTAATTTTTTTTTTCAGTTAAAATACTGATTATAACTATAGTAAAATATTGTTTTAAATTAATTTAAATTTTTATTTAGATAACAATAAAATTTTTAGCACCTCATGTTTAATAATTGTAAAAATTGCAGCCTTAAAATTTATTTATTGGGAAAGAATTTAGATATGACCTTTCTAAAACTTTTTTTAAATATGATTTTGAAATTTCTGCTAAATTTTCATAAGATAAATTAGAATGAAATGAATTACCAAATTGGCTCTAATTTGAGAATAAAACATTTTACATTTCTGAAAATAATAATAATGCTTAAAATTTAAATTGTAGTTAAAACTATGTAGTATGCTCTAAAAGATTCTATATTTAAGTTTATGTTCGTAATAATTTTTCTGATTCAGATCCTGGAATTCAAGATACTTTTAGTTTATTTATAAAAAATATTAAATTAGATGATTAAAAAATATGACCAGGCAGTTATGCAAATATCAAAATACCAATTTATACAATGTTTCAATAAACAACTGATTATTAGTTGTAATTTTAAAACATCAGTAATGGAGAATCGTAAGAAGTGTTATCTGTAGACATGTCATGTGACTGGTGTTAAATCTAATCTTCTTAATTGAATGATATTTATTTAAGACTTTTTCCACCTAAATCACTCATAAATTAAACATTTAAATTCATTGTTAGTAGTTAAGATAACAAATATGAATTTATTGTTTATTTAATAAATTATCCTCCTAAAGCTGATTTATCTCTGAAAAATACAGAAAACAATCTACTAATAGTGCAAATAGGATAAAGTATAATATATGAAATAAAGAATAAATATTTTATCGATAATGATATTAATGATTCTTTAGATATTAGTGCTTCATATTTGAAAGACAACATTTTATATGATATGTATAATTCCAATAATTTTTTTTTTTTAATTTTATTAATCTCATCACAAATAACTGCAATTTTCTTATTCTAAATTTTATATAAATTAACAATCTAAAAAATTATTATTTACAGTTCAGAAACATCATGAATTAAATATGATATTAAGAATAAAGTATTATAAGGTGAAACAACTATTAATTAAGTTAATTAAAACTACACAATCAGATTTACTGCAACAGGTTAATTAAATTAAATACATTTTAAAATATAATTAAAATTTTTAAAAATCTTTAAGATTAATGTGGTGAAAGTGATTATTTTGATGTACCTATATAAGTAATTGATAAATAACCACCTTAATTAGATTCATTTTATACACTAGAATCTCTCATTTTATGCAAAGTTAATTAGACATGTTATATTAATGACTACAATAAGATATACAAATAAGAAATAGGTTATACCTAAAATTATGAGATCACTTATTTTAATCAGACAACTAATTTGTGGTCAACAAATTTACCTGATTTTATAAAAAACGACCAAAATAATTATAAATTAAAAATTTAATCAAATTCTTTAGATTAAAGAGGGTTGTATAAATTTATATTTAAAGTTTCTGATGAATATTCAACTTCAAACACAACATTTTAAATACAGATTTTTTAAAATCCACCAATGCCAATCAATTCTGATCCAATATTTTATGAAGTTAAAATTGGAAATTCAAGCCAATTCCACTTAAGTCCAAAAGATTATTTTCGTGATACTGATAATGATAATATAACAATAATTGATGGACTTTTCAACGATTTTTCAACTAATTCAACTTTATCATGATTTTCTGAAGATTTCAAATAATTTATTTGGTATTCATCTAATGGTGAAATTTTATATATCAATTCATCTAATAGAATTTAGTAATTTATTA
>CAZGUM010000361.1:0-2709 GCA_964529085.1 uncultured Methylomonas sp.
GGCATCATCTGGTGATGTGGTTCATCGTTTGCTTCGTGCTGATTCATATTTACGTTGCAGTACGCGAAGACAAATTGTCCGGGCAAAGCATGCTGTCCACCATAGTGAATGGTTGGCGCACCTTTAAAGACGATAAGCCGGTCGATGATGCGCATTGATGATATGAAAAAACCGGTAGGATGTGCTGAACTCAGTGAAGCGCATCGATCGCGAACGATACCCACTGGGGCACAAGTGCGTCTCCTAACGTCGGCACATCCTACATTGGATGTCTGGCGGTGATGGTTATGAGTTCAAACCCGCAAATCCTGTTGCTGGGCATCGGCAACCTGCTTTGGGCCGACGAAGGCTTTGGCGTGCGGGTGATTGAGCATCTGCAAAAACACTACCGGTTTCCGGATAGTGTGCAAGTTGTGGATGGCGGTACGCAGGGCGTGTATCTGATCGAGCATGTTCAAGCGGCGGATGTATTGGTGGTGTTCGATGCGGTCGATTACGGGTTGCCGCCAGCCACCATCAAGCGTGTGGAAAACGACGAGGTACCCAATTTTCTGGGTGCCAAGAAAATGAGTCTGCATCAAACTGGCTTTCAGGAAGTGCTGGCGCTGGCGCAAATGCTCGGTCAATACCCGCAGCATTTATTGCTGATTGGCGTCCAGCCCGAAGAATTGGAAGATTACGGCGGCAGTCTGCTGCCAGCCGTGAAGGCGCAAATTCAGCCGGCTATCGACATGGCTTTAACTTATTTGCAAGGGTTTGGCGTGAACGCCGAATCGGTCGCCGCGCCTGCGGAATTAGCCGATCCAATCATGAATATCCAACGCTACGAACAAGAACGCCCCTCACCTGAACAAGCCTGCCGCTTGGGTGACGAGCGCATCGTGTTGTCCGCCGCGTTCGAAGTGAAACCGCCGCCCGCTTCCGACCTGCCCAGTTTGCAAGTCGATGTCGATTACCGAGGTAAATACTGATGTGTATCGGCATCCCGATGCAAGTCATCGAGCCGCGTGGCAGTGTCGCGCTGTGCGAATATCGCGGCCAAACCATCCTGATCGACATGATGTTGGTCGGAGAACAAGTCGCCGGCACCTGGTTGTTGGTGTTTTTGGATGCGGCGCGAGAAGTTATCTCCGCAGAACGAGCCGCGCAAATTGCCGATGCCTTAGAAGCCATGCGCTTAGCCATGCAAGGCGAAACCAACTTCGATCATTTATTCGCAGACCTGGTCGACCGCGAACCCGAATTGCCGGAGTTTTTACGCACATGAGCACACCCTTGTTGGAACAACTGCAAACCCGCCACGGCCTGCCGCTGCTGGATGCCGACAGTTACGATTTATTCGTGCACGGTCATGACACTGTCGTACTGTTCTTTGCCAACGACCCGGTGATGTTTCCGGAAAGTCACGACGTGGCGGTGATTTTGCCGGAGTTGTTAAAAGCTTTTGCCGGGCGCCTGCACGGCGCGGTGATCGACAAATCCATCGAGCGCGAGTTGCAGGCCAGATTTCGCTTTACCAGTTGGCCGTCCTTGGTGTTTTTGCGCGGTGGTGAGTATTTGGGCGTGATTACCGGGATTAAGGATTGGGCGGAATTTGGGCAAGAGTTTGCCAGAATTTTAGCCGCCGAGCCGGGGCAGCCGCCGGGGTTTGATCTGGGGAAGGTTTGTGGGGTTGGGCATGCTTAGGTTTGTTTTTTGGGATGGTGTTTGCTGTCGACGTTCGTAGGCTTTGCATAATTTAGCGGTTTAATTTTCTTTCCTCGCGGGAGGATTAGGGTGAGAGGAATCTCATCGGCTCTTTAACAATTTGGTGTCGCTATCGCGCAGCTCTTCAACAGTCATTATGTTGGAGTACAATGCGCATACTAAAGCTATATTCATGGAGACAACATCATGGCAGTCACGACTAGTGCAACAAAGAAAGCCACCAATATCACCTTGTCTGCCGATGTGCTGGCTGAGGCTAGGGCATTAAATATCAACATCTCCCAGGCTTGCGACAAGTACTTGCGCGAGTTGGTGCGCGGCGAAAGAGAAAAGCGTTGGCAGCACGAGCACGCTGAGTTTATCGCAGCCTACAACCAAACGCTTGAACAAGACGGTTTGCCGCTAGACGAATGGCGGTCTTTCTGACATGGCGCGTTTCGATGTTTACCGCAATAGCAGTGCAACGTCCGACGACGTACCATATCTGCTAGATGTGCAAAGCGATGTCTTGAGTGCTCTGGATAGTCGAGTCGTCGTGCCGCTGCGCCGGCTTGATCGCTTTCCGGCAGTCAAGTTACCCACTAATTTGAGCCCGATTGTGGTGATCGATGGCCTTGATTGTGTGTTGGAAACGCCGAAATTGGCAGCTGTTCCGGCTCGGATTTTGAAATCACCGATTATGTCGTTGGAAGCGCAGCGGTTTGAGATAGGGGCCGCGTTGGATTTTTTGTTTCAGGGGTTTTGATTGATTTTGTGTCGCTATCGCGACGGGTTTTGTTGAAGTCGGGTCTCGGCCCGACGGCCGAAATACTTTCTTTTGCGTGGCCAAAAGAAAGTATTCAAAGAAAAGGCCACCCGGTATTCCGCCTTAATCCTGCGCGTCTTGCTTTTGGCGAGGGTTTTCGGAAGGGCCATCCCTGGCCCTCCGAAAACGAGCGGCATCCCTGCCGCTCCCCTATCGGGCTATTCTCGCCAAAAGCTGCGATGCTCGGGGCGGAATAA
>CAZGUM010000362.1:0-2687 GCA_964529085.1 uncultured Methylomonas sp.
CAAAACGTGCATCGATGATTGCAGCCTTCCGAGATTTTTAGGTAGGCGTAGTGCTTGGGCGTCAGCTTGATGCCTTGCGGCGGCACCAAGTCGGTAAACGGATTATGCGCTGGCGGCAAGTATTCATGTACCGCCGATACCACTTCGTCGGTAGCATGCGCACCGGTAATTTTCAGCACTTGTGGGTGCCGCGCCAAAATCTCGTCTTGCCGGGCACCCAGGCAACCGGTGACGATGACCTTGCCATTTTCCGCCAAGGCTTCGCCGATGCTATCCAGCGACTCCTCAACCGCAGCATCGATAAAGCCGCAGGTATTGACGATTACTAAATCAGAATCTTTATAGTTCGGCGAGACTTGGTAGCCTTCACTACGCAGCCTGGTCAAAATCTGCTCGCTATCGACCAAGGCTTTAGGGCAGCCCAAACTAATAAATCCAACGCGGGGATTACTCATTAAAATCTCTCGAAAATATTTTCACAAACAGGTAGGCGGCTTCGGTAAGCCGGCAATTTTACAGGCGTATTTCAAAGGCCCTTGCGGAAACAGTTTTTGCAAATAACGGCTATTGCCTTTTTCTTCGCCGAATTGCTTGCGGATAGCCGCCACAAACATCCGGGCGTTGGGCAAATGTTGAAATTGCCTATAGTAGTCGCGAATGTACAATAGGATTTCCCAATGCGCATCGGTAACTTCGATGGATTCAAGCCGGGCCAGCTCATCCGCGACGTTTCGATTCCATTGTTTCGCATCCCGCAGAAAGCCGTCATCAGTGGTCTCCAGCACGACGCCGTCCAACGTCAACACCACGAATGAATCACCGGATTTTTGACGGTTAACTCGACCAAGCCCGCGTAATCAACCTGCTCGACACCAGACAGCAGAAACTGCGGCTCTACACCGTGAGCCTGCAACATTTCATTCAACGCAAAAATCCGGCAGTTTGCGGCAAGTAGACGCTGCAATAACACATTTCCGCCATGACCGCCCAAAGCGGCGCAAACAGCATTGTCCATCAGAACAACATCGTCACCGTCTCCTATACGTTCGACGACAGCTACTTGCAACGGTAATTGCGACAGTAAATGCAGCATTATTCCACATGCGTCAGCTTCAAGCCGACGATACCGATGATAATCAGTAGAATCGAAGCCAATCTGAACCAATCCGCCGATTCTTTAAATAAAAAAATCCCAATGATGGCGACACCAACCGCCCCCATTCCGGTCCACACCGCATAAGCTGTACCCAACGGTAAGGTTCTGATCGCCAACATTAACAGATAAAAACTGCCGGCCCCGGACACCCCGGTCACTACGCTCGGCCATAATTTGGTAAACCCATCGTTGTATTTAAGACTCACGGCAAACACGATTTCCGAGCAACCTGCGGCGAACAATAGCAACCAACCCATCAAAACTCCCGTCATATACACTATAATCAACGCTATTTTACAATAGTGCCTTCACCGAACCGCAATATTTAGCAATTTAATGGAAAAAGAATCCGACTACCTCGTTAGAAGCGCCAAATTGGTATTTGGTCATCTGAGCGATTTGATAAAGAAGAAGTGCATCATTTCCGCGCACTTTGGCGAGCATAACCAATCGTTTTTGACGACCATTATCGACCTCGATCAAAAAGCCAATCTGATCACGCTGGATGTCGCTCCCACGGAACTACTCAACAAACAGCTATTGAGTTCCGCAAAAGTTCTATTCCGTACGGAATACGAAGGGATTAAAGTCTCGTTCAGAGGCAAAGCCATCAAAAAGTCACAAAGTGATGGGCATCCGGTTTTCGCGATGCCGATCCCGGACGCAATATTCTGGATGCAGCGCCGGCAATTTTATCGGGTTAAAGTGCCGCTATCGCATAAAAACAGCACATGCGAAATCAATTTCACTATCGAAAATGAAGAAGGTATCGCCGAGATTCAAGCTAAAACGTTTACCTTGGCAGACATCAGTCTTTCCGGTTTCTCGTTCTTGAATCCTTATCCAAAATTAACCGACTCGCTACAGCCCGATACCGTTATCAACGAATGCGCCTTGTATCTTAATGACGGCAGCCGCGCCAGCATCGGCTTCATGGTTAAAGGCATCAGCAACATCAGAGCCAGCGCCACCACCTACCAACAACGTATCGGTTGCAGGTTCACCCACGTGCCGCAGGTATTCGAAAACAATATTCAGCGTTACATGCAAGAGATAGAACTGCAACAGAAAAACCTCAATGTCTAACCGCCCCGCGCCGACCTCCTTACTCAAGGCATGAGTCGGAGGCTAGCGCGCTAACCGGCGAAACCGCAACAACCAAGTTGCACACCAAAAACTGAGCGAAGCTTCTTGCGCGGTGCCGGTAGATAGCTCGCCAAGGCTCGCTGCAAGCCCAAACTTCGCGCGTATAATGTCCGCCTTCTAAAATCCAACGCCATCACCATGTCCTTACCGCCAATACCCACGGCAGCATTGCCGCAGCACCCCACCACGGTATTCTGGAGCGGCCTGAGCGGCTGCGGCGACTCGCTGACGCTGGCCCAAGCAATTACCCAGGAAAAGCGCCTATTGGTCATCGTCACGCCGGACACGCAAACCGCATTGCGCCTGGAACATGAACTGGCATTTTTCTTAGACAACAGCCTGCCGATTCTGCATTTTCCGGATTGGGAAACCCTGCCCTACGACG
>CAZGUM010000363.1:0-2673 GCA_964529085.1 uncultured Methylomonas sp.
GAAGTCCTGGTATTGCCTGGCTTCGGTTTTTGCTTTGAACCGGGCATGCATGGCTCCGTCGATCCAGATTTCCCAGGGCAAGTGTTTAAGCTCGCCTCTGACCAGCTCCACCTCGCCAACCCGAAAATCGTCATGTTGGTAAAGCACCTGGCGTGGACTGTCGATACGGACAATGCAGTGGTCCAATAATGCTGGCCCACCAATCTCGCCGGGTTCGATCAACAACGGCACTTTTATCGTGCCGGTCGAACGACCAATCAAACCGATGACATCGTGTTCATCGAGCCACGATTGACCGGTGGTTGGATCGCCGTAGTAGAGCCGGATTTTGCGCAGGTTATGGCGAAGTTGTTCCAACAACTCGACCACCGGTTCCGGTGTATCGGCGTGATAACAGGTATCGGAAGGCAAACGCTGATATTGGATGCAATGACCCGTGCTGAAGGTGTGTTCAAAGATTTGTTTCATGATGTAGTCCTCAAGGAAAAAACGGAAACATCATGATTCCCCCACGGGAATAGGACATTCTCGTGTGGGTGTGTAAAAATGAGCGCCAAATCGAATGACTTGGCTAACTCAGGCTTTTACAAATTGCACGCTTAAACACCGCGCGCATTTTTTAGGATTGGATTTCCAGTGTCGGTTTTCCCAAGGCTTGTAATGCCAGAGGGATTAACTGATCCAAGTCATCCCAATCGATACTGCCGGCATTGGCTTCGCCTTGTTGATAGGCTTCAACCAATTCCCGGCAAACCCGCATGGCGGCTTGTTCCTGCTTCAATTGCCGTACCGAATGATCCGGGTCTGGCCATTGTTCAACCGCAACGCACTCCCAGATCAGGCTTTCACCCTCCGATTCATGAAATTCATCGGACAATAACGGCATGGCAGCGGTGTGATCCCAAATCGTGGCGTCATTGAATGCCTGCTCGGCAATCAGTTGTGCCGCTTCGTGACTCTCCGCAGTGATACCAACCGAAACGCGGTGCACATAGTCGATTTCGTAGGAGACTACGAAGAACCGATTCATAGCCGCCGCCGTGACATTGGCTGACGCGGGTTCTTCGACTGGGGACTCGGTTTCCGCCGATTCACCCTCGATCAATGCGCTTTCATAAGGCTCGATTTCCTTGTTGCAGTCCGGGCAGCGATCGTTACAGGCGCAATCCCATTCATCCTCCCATTCGGTTTGGCAGTAGGGACAGCGGTACTGATTCAGATACCGAACCGTGCTGTTTTCGGCAGGGGTTGTGCCAACGCTAGGTTGGTTGATTGTTTTCATGGTCATCTCCTCCAAAAAATGCAGGAACGACCACCCGACAGGATGAGGTTCCTGCAGGGTTAAAAACGCTGAATTAAGCCTAAAACTGGCTCACACAGCGGGGTTGAATTCGCGCAAAAATCGGTATATGGTGACTAAAATTCATTAAATAGCAGAGAAATAGCCATGTTTGACGATATTTTGCGCATTTTTGATTTCCTCAGTCCAAAGCAGACTGAGAGCACGCAACCAGTACGAAAATCGATGGCAATACCACTCGATCCCAGACTGAATGCGTTAAATCTTTGCAAAACAATTTTGACGAAGTTGGATGCCGCGGAAGCCGATGTGTTGCAAAATATCGACGATCCGAAGCGAGCCTGGACGTTGTTGAGCAATGTCCGGCAATTGCGACGGGAAACCTTTGAGGATCTCCAATCGCTGTTGCCGGATGGCTTTCGCTTCGACGAACCCAAGGTTGACTTGGCTAAGCCAGTACGCACCGTAATGACAAAAAACGGCGCGACGCTTGCGGTATTCAATGGCGGACAGACTCACTGACCGGCGTCGATAAATCGTTGCCTTTCAATGCAGCCCGTAGCTGAGTAACCGGATGTTTCGTGTTCTGGGTTGTAGTTTTAGTGACGGCATCCGACTGCTTTTTCGAGCGCCGAGTTTTTTTGACTTCAGGCTCGGGACTGTCGATCACCGGTTTGATTTTCAACAACTCCCGCTCCAGTTTGGCGATTTGAATATCCGCCTCGTAGATCTCGATGGTTTTTAATTTGGCCTGTAATTGTGCCTCCAATCTGACCGCCTCACGATTGACAGCGTGATTACGTGTCTGAATTTCCTGGCGCACGGAATCGGACATGGCCAACCAATCCACCTCATGACGGATTTGGGGCATGACTACCGGTAGCCGGTTTCGCGCCAATCGCTGCGCACGATAGCGGTGAAACAGTTGATCGGCGTGTTTCAATGCGCTCAGCAGTTGCAACGCCGTTGCCCAAAGGACTCGCAAGGCAAGGATAAACATCGCCAAAAGGATGACGCCGAAAATAAAGTTCATTGAAGTTCTCCTGTAAAAAATTAACGAAAACACTTCGAATGAACAGCGCCCGACCGGGCGATGGTCGCCCGAAGCGGGTTTTGATTTTCAGTGGATAGCACCACTGCGATTTACATCGGGCTTAACGCACCCGACACGATCACGGTTTAACGTGCTCGCCGCCTAAAGACGGAACGCCGACCGAGGTCGGATTCAGCATTCTTTGAAAAGAATGCATGAAGAGCCTGATTTTCCGATGCAGGACTTGAGATGTCGAGCCATTGGAAAATCTGGCCAGCGGTTAGGTGTTTTATGTTATATTTTTGTATAA
This sequence comes from uncultured Methylomonas sp., assembly GCA_964529085.1. GTDB lineage: Bacteria > Pseudomonadota > Gammaproteobacteria > Methylococcales > Methylomonadaceae > Methylomonas. The sequence goes on from CAZGUM010000363.1 coordinate 2,644, forward strand.
CAATTATCCCCGGAGCGATGCTATGCACAC
>CAZGUM010000364.1:0-2652 GCA_964529085.1 uncultured Methylomonas sp.
ACATAATTGGCCGACTGGTACATGCCTTGCAAAAAGCAGTAGCGGCAGTCGTACAAGCAGTTAAGCATGTGTGAAAAATAATAATTGCGCTGTCCGCCGATGCCGTAACCGGCCGGAGCGGGCAAGACGAACTTTTGATACTTCTCGGCCAGAATCAGGGCCGGGTGCTGCTTTTGTAAGCGGAAATTCTGCGCCTTGGGGTTAAACACTTCGCCGTATCGTTCGCAAGCAATGGTCCGCGCTTGCGGGAAACGCCTGCGAATTGCCGCCACGCGCGGATGCTGTTCGATAGCGGATTCGATATAAAGCGTGTCGATCATGGTGGGTTGATTCGGCAAGGAGGCGGTCCGGCATTATAAATGATTGGCGGCGACTAGGACGCGGCCAAGACCAAGTTGCCCGGATCGCGGCGGTAGATTCCCTGATTCCCGGCGGGTGCTCGGGCTAGCAAATCCGTCGTTTTGCCTGCGTTTGCGGCCGGTAATAATAGGCGGTAAGACTGATGGTAAACGCGCGATAAAACAAACGCGGCAACTTGCCGCAAGCGCTGACAGTAAATGCTCAATCGCGGGAACCCTAAATCCGTTATGATGGCTGCTGAAAAGCAATAAAGTTTTTCAATTGGACCCAGTAGGAAAAAAGATACTTCCACTCAGCATGGATTTGCTCCAAGCCTTTTGTGAGCGATAAGCCTCATAAGCCGCTGTATCGGAGCGCCGGCAAGCTAGCCGGCAAAGTTACGATACAAAAATCTGTCCTGTGATGACGTGTTTTTTAGGTCATTGGACCTTATAACCATCACATACATTTAATTCATGAATATATTTAACAAAACTGTATTAACGCTGTCTTTGGCAATTTCTTTAAGCTTGGCAAGCGTTTGCGTATTTGCCGCGGACTCAGCTCCTGCCGTTACTTCGTCTGCAGCTACCGGCGAAATTATTTCCCACATCGAAAAAGCGCTGGTTGAAGTCGGTAAAAGCGATTTCTCCGCCGCGCAGATTCATCTGAAAGCCGCCAGAACCAGTTCCGAGTCAATCTCCGGCAACTCCGAGGCTGCGAAAAAAGCCCACGCGTCTTTGATGCAAGGACAAATACTCTCGAAAAGCGGCAACGTAGCCAAAGCCACTGAAGAATTGAACAAAGCAATTGAGCTGTATAAAGCGCTGTAAAGCTTGAACCGGGCTGGGCCGACCTCCGGCCCAGTCTAAATCCACGCGAATTGGATTCCGCGCAACCAGTCAGCCGCGGAACCTGCAACACAATCAGGGTTCAGCGTTCCGAATCAGACTATGAGTCAGATAGCAAAATACGCATAACAGCCTATGGCGAGTATGCTTAATCCGACTATCTTGATTTTATCCGCCAAGGCTTTTTCGCCCCAATAATACATGCAGCTGGCTTTTTTTCGGTTCCAGAAAACCTTCAGGCCATTGCCGGCGCGCCGGCAGGCAGAGGGAATCAGGCGGCCGAGGAAATAAGCACCTATCAGGCCGATAGTGCACAGAATATAAAAGACGATGATCTGGGTGGTATAGGTGTCAGTCTCAAACGCATGTTCGATCACATGATCGAGATTGTATTCGGCATATTCGAACACTAAATGCAGCATATGCAGTGCCAACTCAAGCAGATGGTGCGCCAATCCCACTAGCAGGCCGAACGCGACATCCGGCATTGCCAGCGCCGTCAATACCAAGGTCAGCAGCAATCCATTGACAGCCAATTGTTGTTTCTGCTTCTTGTTAACATAGCGACTCAACAACGCGCTGTCTTCAGCCGTCAGATTGACGAATCGGGCGCCGATCAAATAGGGATAGCGGTCGTTCTCGTAAGGGTTGCTGGGTTTGCAATAAACCACCTCGCAGCAGGTCATGATCGCGGTCATGCCGGATAACAATAATATGCGCAGCATTAGATAATCGCCGGCTTGTAGCGGCGCTTGCGCGGTAAAGGCAATGCCGCTAGCGCTGATATTGACGTTGAGCGTGTCGTTTTCCTGGCTTTGCGAATCCGGTAGCGCCGGCTCGTTAACGGGAGATCCGGACGACGGTGTGGCAATAAAGGGCTGGTTGAAACCGCTTAGTAAACTATCGAAGTTCTCCGCCGGCTCGTTTTGCGGCGCGCGGTCGATTTTGCGATAGAACAGATTGGCCGGCTCATAGATGCGAAAAGCCACTCTGCGATTTAATTTCTTGCCGTTTGCTCTAGCCATGTTCATTGGGATCCTAAAAACCGCGCGTTACATAATGTCGAGGATAGCCCAAGACCCGAAAGTCTCAACCGGTATAAATATAAGCCGGGGATTGCGGGCGTTGTTAGCTCAGGTTTCGTCTTTGCTCAGCCAGAGCTTTACAGCAGGCGGCTGATAATTGACATAGCGGTCCAGTAACAAATTCGGATCGGCTTCGACCATCAACATGTCGCGGTGATGCGGTTTGACGAATTGTTCCGCCGCGACGTGGTCCAGAAATGTAATCAAGGCGTCGTAATAGCCCGCCACATTTAACACACCGCAAGGTTTTTGATGAAACCCTAGCTGTGCCCAAGTCCAAATCTCGAATAATTCCTCCAGCGTACCAATGCCGCCGGGTAGTGCGATAAAGCCGTCCGCCAGTTCGGCCATCAGCATTTTTCGCTCGTGCATGGATT
>CAZGUM010000365.1:0-2650 GCA_964529085.1 uncultured Methylomonas sp.
TGGATCTGGATGGGCGGGGTGTTCATGGCTCTGGGTGGCCTGATTGCCGCCAGCGACCGCCGCTATCGTTTGCTTAACAAACCCCTTTCGCAAAGTTAATGAAATATTTGTTGCCGCTTCTGTTGTTCATCGCCTTATCGGTTTTTTTGGCGATTGGTTTAAAACTCAATCCACGGGAAATTCCGTCGCCGCTGATCGATAAACCGGCACCTGGCTTTAGCCTCCCGATTCTAGCAACGCCTGAGCAGCGTTTGAGCCAAGCCGATTTTAAAGGCAAAGTCTGGCTGCTGAATGTCTGGGCGTCCTGGTGCGTATCTTGCCGCGAAGAACATCCTTTATTGATCGAACTGGCCAAGCAAAACAAGGTGTTGCTGGTAGGCTTGAACTACAAGGACGAAGCGCCGGCCGCCAACGCATGGCTAGGCAAACACGGTAACCCTTATAACGTCAGCGTGATGGACGCTGACGGCCGCGTTGGTATCGATTACGGCGTTTACGGCGTGCCGGAAACCTTCGTGATCGATAAACGCGGCGTAGTGCGATACAAACATACCGGACCGGTCCAACCCGGCGAATTGGAAAGCATTTTCCTGCCGCTGATTGAAAAACTCGAGGCCGAAAGCGCATGAAAACTCTCTACGCCTTGATCTTGTCTTTGTTTGCGTATCAAGCCCAAGCCGAGATCGAATACCGCGATTTCAAACAGCCCGAGCAGGAACAGGCTTATCAAACCCTGATTTCCGAGCTGCGCTGCCTAGTCTGCCAAAATCAAACTATTGCCGATTCCAACGCCGATTTGGCCAAGGATTTGCGCCGGCAAGTTTACGAAATGCTGCAACAAGGTAAATCCCGCCAAGACATCGTCGATTTCATGACCGACCGCTACGGCGATTTCGTGATGTACAAGCCGGCTTTGAAATTGAAAACCATGCTGCTCTGGCTGGGGCCGGTGCTGTTCCTGGTTATCGGCTTAGCCACGGTTTGGGTGTTGCGCAGCAAAACCGGCAGCAGCGACGAACAGCTAACAAAAGAGCAACAGGCCAAACTAAACAGTATTTTGGAAAAAGGTGACGACGCGTGAATCTTGAGTTTTGGCTAGTCATAGCCGGTTTAATCGTACTCGCGTTGTTGGTGCTATTGCCGCCCTTGTTCAAAAAAACTCCGTTACGCTATGCCGATGGCGAACAACGCAATACCGCAATCGCCCGTCAACAACTGGCCGAGCTTAAACTGCAATTGCAAAACGGCGCGTTGTCGCAAGAGCAATACGATGCGCAGTATCGCGAATTACAACTGACGCTGCTAGACGATCTGGAAGCCGACTCGCCGGCGATGCCCAGTGCTAAAACCGGCCGCTGGATAGTGCCTGTTGTGGCAATCAGCCTACCGTTGTTCAGTCTGTTTTTGTATGGCTTGCTCGGTGAGCCGCAAGCCTTGGTCAAAGCCGAATTGGCGGCTAACAATCAAAAAGTGGCCGACAACGTTAAAAGCATGGTCAACAAGCTGATAGAGCGTCTAAAACAGCATCCGGAGGATCTGGAAGGCTGGATGATGTTGGGACGTGCTTATGTCTACGCGCAGCAATATCAGGACGCGGCTAATGTGTTTGCCGAGCTGAACCGGCGTAAGCCTAACGATCCGGCGGTAATGTTGCATTATGCCGACGCCTTGTCGATGGCTCGTAACGGTCAAATGAGCGGGGAGCCGGCCGAGTTGGTTGAGCAGGCGCTAAAACAGCTGCCGGAAGACCACACCGCTTTATGGCTGGCCGGTATGGCTAAAGCCGAAGCCGGTGATTTCGCGCAAGCAATAGCGCACTGGAAGAAATTGTCCGGTCTATTGCCAGCCGATGACGAAAACCAGCAGCAATTGCAAAAAATGATACAAATGGCCGAGGCGGAGCAGCAAAAGCCGCAAGCTGCACCATCTGCTGCGGCGGCTATCGATATTACTGTCAAAGTGGAGTTGGATGCGGCGCTCAAGACCAAAGTCGAGCCGCAACACACCGTCTTTATCTACGCGCAGGCAGTGAATGGCCCAAAAATGCCGCTGGCCATCATCCGTAAACAGGTAGCCGATTTGCCGGCCAGCGTGGTGCTGAACGATAGTGTGGCGATGCAACCGCAAACCCATCTGGCCGATTTCAAGCAACTGCGCATCGTCGCCCGCATTTCCAAAACCGGTAATGCGATGTCGCAACCCGGCGATTTGCTGGGTACGGCACAATTGGATGCGGTGTCGGGTAATCCCAGCGTCAGTATTACCATCAATCAAGAAGTGCAGTAATGGATCAATCAATCAAATTCGACCTGGACTTGATTAAACGCTACGACAAGTCCGGTCCGCGCTATACCTCGTATCCCACCGCACTGGAATTGCACGAAGGCTTCGGCGAGGCCGAGTATTTACAACACATTCAAAAATCCAATGCCGCCGGCGGGCCGCTGTCGTTGTATTTTCACATCCCGTTTTGCGATACGGTGTGTTTTTATTGTGCCTGCAACAAAATCGTCACCAAGAACCGTGCGCACGCGGTGCCGTATCTGCAAAACCTGTGCAAGGAAATCGCGATGCAGGGCAAGCTGTTTGACAACAGCCGCCCGGTCAATCAATTGCATTGGGGCGGCGGTACGCCGACGTTTTTAAGCTA
>CAZGUM010000366.1:0-2628 GCA_964529085.1 uncultured Methylomonas sp.
GAAACCGCGTTGCAACAAGCCCAAGCCGCCGATCAACTGCTTGCTGCCGGCAACGTCGGACCTCTGGCCGGCATCCCCATCGCCCAAAAAGACATTTTCTGCGCGCTAGGCACTAAAACCAGCTGCGGATCGAAAATGTTGGACAATTTTATCGCCCCTTACGACGCCACCGTGGTTGAACACTTCAACCGTGCCGGTGCGGTGATGCTGGGTAAATTGAACATGGACGAATTTGCGATGGGTTCGTCCAACGAAAATAGCTTTTATGGCCCGGTGCGCAACCCCTGGGCCACCGATTGCGTGCCCGGCGGCTCGTCCGGCGGCTCCGCAGCAGCAGTTGCCGCGCGCTTGGCGCCTGCCGTGACCGGCACCGACACAGGCGGCTCTATCCGCCAACCGGCCGCGCTGTGCGGCATCACCGGTTTGAAACCGACTTACGGCCGCGTGTCGCGTTACGGCATGATCGCTTACGCCTCCAGCCTGGACCAAGGCGGACCGATGGCCCGCAGCGCGGAAGATGCAGCTTTATTGCTGCAAACCATGGCAGGCTTCGATCCCAAAGATTCCACCAGTGTCGATCAAGCTGTACCCGACTACAGCGCCGGCCTGAACGAGAGCCTGCAGGGCTTGAAAATCGGCCTACCGAAACAGTTTTTCAGCACCGAGCTAGACAGCCAAATGGCTGCCGCCATTCAGGCCTCCATCGCCGAATATCAAAAACTGGGCGCGGAAATCAAAGAAGTGGGCATGCCTAATCTGAACTTGGCGATTCCGGCCTACTACGTGATCGCCTCGGCCGAATGCTCGTCCAACCTATCCCGTTACGACGGCGTGCGTTTTGGTTACCGCTGCCAGAATCCGGAAGATTTGACCGATCTTTACACCCGCTCGCGCGGCGAAGCCTTCGGCGCGGAAGTGAAGCGCCGGATTCTGATGGGTACCTATGCGCTATCAGCCGGCTATTACGATGCTTATTATCTGAAAGCTCAGCAAGTGCGCCGCCTGATCAGTGACGATTTCAAACGTGCGTTGTCTGAAGTCGATGTATTGATGGGCCCGGTTACGCCGAGCACCGCATTTAAAATCGGCGAAAAAACCAGCGACCCGATTCAGATGTATCTGGAAGACATCTACACGATAGCCATCAACCTGGCCGGCCTGCCGGCGATGTCGATTCCGGCCGGGTTTATAGCAGGCAAACCGGTGGGATTGCATATGATCGGCAATTACTTCAGCGAAGCCAAATTGCTGAATGTCGGTCATCGTTATCAGCAGGTCACAGACTGGCATTTGCAAGTACCGAAAGGCTTCGAATAATTCGACTGCCCCAAATTGATTTAGCCGCCATTTTTGCTGAGTAAATAGCTGAATACAGGAAATACGAATGAACTCACAATGGGAAGCCGTCATCGGCCTGGAAATCCACACCCAACTCTCGACCAAATCCAAAATTTTCTCCGGTGCCGCAACAGCTTACGGCGCGGAACCCAACACCCAGGCCTGCGCGGTCGATTTGGGCTTGCCTGGCGTATTGCCGGTGTTGAATAAAGACGCAGTGCGCAAAGCGGTGACCTTTGGCTTGGCCATCGACGCGGAAATTGCGCCACACTCGGTATTCGCCCGTAAAAACTACTTTTACCCTGATTTGCCGAAAGGCTATCAGATCAGTCAATTCGAACTGCCCGTCGTCGGCAACGGCCATCTGGACATCGAAGTCGACGGCGTCGAAAAACGCATCGGCATCACCCGCGCGCACCTGGAAGAGGATGCCGGCAAATCCCTGCACGAAGACTTTCACGGCCTGACCGGCATCGACTTGAACCGCGCCGGCACGCCATTGCTGGAAATCGTCTCCGAACCGGACATGCGTTCCGCGAAAGAAGCAGTGGCATACATGCGCAAACTACACGAACTGGTGCGTTACCTGGAAATCTGCGACGGCAACATGCAGGAAGGCTCTTTCCGCTGCGACGCCAACGTTTCGGTGCGCCCGAAAGGCCAAAAAGAGTTTGGCACCCGTGCCGAAATCAAAAACATCAACTCCTTCAAATTCGTGGAAAAAGCCATCAATCACGAAATTGAGCGGCAAATCGATGTCATCGAAGGCGGCGGCAAAGTCGTCCAGGAAACCCGCCTCTACGACGCCAACAAGGACGAAACCCGCTCGATGCGGAGCAAGGAAGAAGCCAACGACTACCGTTACTTCCCCGACCCCGATCTGTTACCGGTGTTGATCGAAGAAAGTTTGAAGGAAGAAATTCGCGCCACGCTGCCGGAGTTACCGGATGCAAAGAAACAGCGTTTCATTGATCAATATGCCCTGGATAACGAAAGCGCCACCACCTTGACGTCATCCCGCGAACTGGCCGACTTTTACGAAACCGTCGTTAAGCAATCCGGCGGCGAAGCGAAACTGGCCGGCAACTGGCTGACCGGCGACGTGCTCGGCGCATTGAATAAAGCCGGATTGGAAATCAGCGATTGTCCAGTAAGCGCCGAACGATTGGCCGGCCTGATCAAACGTATCGCCGACAACACTATTTCCGGCAAAACCGCCAAACAGGTGTTCGACAAACTCTGGAACGGCAGCGACAGCGCCGACGAAATCATCGAAAAAGAAGGCTTGGT
>CAZGUM010000367.1:0-2618 GCA_964529085.1 uncultured Methylomonas sp.
AATCAATTTAATGGGCTGTCGCCAAGCGGTAAGGCACGAGGTTTTGATCCTCGCATACCTAGGTTCGAATCCTAGCAGCCCAGCCATAATCTCCAAACAACAATCCCTTGGGAGTGCTTGAATGCAAGAAGCATCGGTAATGGTATTCTCGGGCAATGCCAATAAAGCATTGTCTGAAGGTATTGTGAAGAAGCTGAATATGCGTCTTGGCATGGCCAGCGTCGGTCGTTTTAGTGATGGCGAGATTTTTGTAGAGATAGAAGAGAATGTTAGGGGTAGGGATGTATTTGTGATACAGCCTACTTGTGCGCCGACCAACGAAAACCTGATGGAGTTGTTGGTCATGATTGATGCATTGAGGCGGGCCTCTGCTGCGCGCATCACTGCGGTGATGCCGTATTATGGGTATGCTCGCCAAGATCGTCGCTCAAGATCGGCCAGGGTGCCGATTACTGCTAGATTGGTTGCAGACATGATAGGTAACGCGGGGGCTGATAGAGCGTTGACCGTCGATTTGCACGCTGACCAGATTATGGGGTTTTTCGGGATTCCGGTTGATAACGTTTATGCTTCGCCAATTCTGCTCGGCGATATTTGGCGTCAAGAGTACGAAAATTTGATAGTGGTTTCGCCTGATGTCGGTGGGGTGGTTAGGGCCAGGGCTATCGCGAAACGTCTTGGTGATGCTGATTTGGCAATAATAGACAAGCGTAGGCCTCGGGCCAATGTGTCTGAAATTATGCACATAATCGGCGACGTTGATGGTCGGACATGTGTAATGGTCGATGACTTGGTTGATACGGCCGGTACTTTATGTCATGCGGCTGAGGCGCTAAAGAAGAATGGTGCTAAGAAAGTGGTGGCTTACTGCACGCATCCCGTGTTGTCTGGTGCGGCTGCCGATAATGTTCAAAGGTCTGTGCTTGATGAGTTGGTGGTTACTGATACGATTCCTTTGACGGAGGAATTGTCGGCCGTAACGAAGATTAGGCAATTGAGTGTGGCGGAAATGCTGGCAGAAACAATACGCCGAATAGCTGTTGGTGAGTCTGTAAGCTCGCTTTATGTTGATTGATTAAGAATTAAAGTAGTGCTTGTGGAACAAGCTTTTGGAGAAAAAAATGGCTAACGTATTTGAATTTGTTGCAGAAGCTCGCAGTGCCTCGGGCAGTAGTGCGGCTAAAGTTGTTCGTCGCCAAGGTAAGGTGCCAGCGGTAATTTATGGCGGTAGCGGCGAACCTGAAATGTTGCTGCTGGATCATAATGAGGTTGTTAAGCATTTGGTGCATGAGGCTGTTTATTCTCACGTATTGGATGTTAAGATCGACGGCAGAACGGAAAAGGCTGTGCTGAAGCATATTCAGCGTCATCCTGCAAAGCCGCAGGTGCTGCACATTGATTTTATGCGAGTCGACGAAATCCACAAATTAAAAGTGCATGTGCCTTTGCATTTTATTAATGAAGCAATTTCTGTTGGGGTTAAAAAAGGCGGCGTTGTCGCGCATGCAATGGCTGATGTTGAGGTGTTGTGTATGCCGTCCGCATTGCCTGAGTTTATCGAGGTGGATTTGGCGGCGGTAGAAATTGGCTCAACCATTCATCTCTCTGATTTGATTTTGCCGGCTGGGGTTGAGATTCCTGTGCTACAGCATGGTGTGGAGCATGATCATCCGGTCGCGCAAATTGTTAAGTCCAAATCGACGGATTCTGCTGAGTAGGGTGTCGGTTTTTAAGATTGAATGATTAAGTTAATTGTTGGGCTGGGTAATCCTGGTCAGCAATACGAAAAAACCCGGCATAATGCCGGGTTTTTGTTTGTGGATTGTCTGGCAGATTTCTTCGATGCAAGCTGGGTGGCGGCTAGTCAATTTCAGGGTGAGTTGGCTGAGTGCAATATTTCGGGGAGTAGATTGGTTTTGTTGAAGCCGATGACGTTCATGAACAAAAGTGGGATGTCTGTGGGTAAGGTTTTGAGATATTACAAATTTAGACCCGAAGAATTGCTAGTGGCGCATGATGAGCTTGAGCTTGTTGAAGGAATTGTCAGGTTAAAGCGTGATGGCGGGCATTCGGGGCACAATGGTCTTCGTGATATTATTGCGCATATCGACTCCAGAGATTTTTATAGGCTGAGGGTCGGCATAGGTAGGCCAGCTGCTGGGAAAAATGTAGCTGATTATGTGTTGTCCAAGATGTCTTCGGATAGTCAGTTAAGTTTGATGAGGTTATTTGAATTGCTGTTGGGCTGCATGGGTGGGGTGATTGAAGGTGATCTGGCTTTGGTTAACGGGTTGGTTCTTAGTAAATAATCTCATAAAAAACTTGACTAAGTTTTTTTAAATAAGGATAATTGATCGAATAAGTAACGGAGGGGTTCCCGAGCGGCCAAAGGGATCAGACTGTAAATCTGCCGGTTCTACCTTCGGAGGTTCGAATCCTCCCCCCTCCACCACCAAATTTATGGGATCTGCGGGTGTAGTTCAATGGTAGAACTCCAGCCTTCCAAGCTGATTGCGTGGGTTCGATTCCCATCACCCGCTCCATTTCCGGGGTAAAGTACTCGCTCATATAGCTCAGTAGGTAGAGCACTTCCTTGGTAAGGAAGAGGTCACCGGTTC
>CAZGUM010000368.1:0-2604 GCA_964529085.1 uncultured Methylomonas sp.
CATCCACTTCAAACGGCCTGAGAGGATTGTGGCTGACCGTGAACAAGGCCTCGCCGCGACTCAATTGCACGGAGCGGTGAAACAGGCCGATGTCCACGCTGATCTCGGAATCGGTATTCAGCGCAATCCGGCTACCGTCGGCCAGGAAGATGCTTTTTTGCTCGCCGATAGCGGTACTGTAACGGCTGACGCCGGTTTGACTATAGGTTTGCGCGCCGATCGCCAACAAGGCGCTGGCCGCGATGGCGGCGGCTGTTTGCCGCCAGGCTCTGGCCCAAGCCGGAGGGCGGGCCTTGGCCGTGGGATTTCCACCGGCGCCGACCGCTCCTGGAAATTGCACCACGTTGCGGTGGTCGGTGGCAGCCCGGTAATCCAGCGCTGCTTGCCGTTGCGGAAAATCGGCGATTTTGAAGGCGTCCATTTCACCCCACAATTGCTGCATGGCTTCGTACTCCAGGGCATGAGCCTCGTCCGCGGCCAGCCAGTCGGCAAATGCGTTTTGATTGTCAATCGTCCACGTGCCGGAATGCCGGGCAATCAGCCACGACAGGGCTTGCCGGCGAACGTTGGCGTGAGCGGTGTTTTGCGACATAAAGAATCAATAACGGGCAGGATTACAGTATACGACGAAGCCGGCGGCATGCACTGGACAAATCAGCGCGGACCGCCGTCCAGGCGCCCGGCGAAATGCGCCATCGCTTCCAGCAAATAGCGCTGCACACTCTTGGTAGAAACGCCGAGCCGGGCCGCGATTTCCAGATGTGTCATGCCTTCGATCTTATTCAAAACAAAGGCGTGGCGCGTCAGCAAGGGCAATTCGTCGAGCAAGCCCAGAAACTCGGCGTAAGCCAATTTGCCGGCCACTTGCGCGTCCGGCCCGGGCAGGCGGCTGGCGACGCTGTCTATGTTCAGGTCATCGTCTTCGGCTGTACTTTCAGCGCTGCGCTGTTTTTTGCGCCAAGCATCGACACTGAGATTGGCGATCATTCTAAACAAAAACGCGCGTGGCTCGCGTACATCTTCCGCTTCGTCGCGCTGCAACAGATGCAGATAAGCGTCCTGCACCAGATCGTCGGCATCCTGAATGCCGACCCGGCGGCTGGCGAAGGCTTGAATGTCGTCGCGGTCGATTCCGGTCAGTTGTTGGAGTAGGCGGCAGTTTTTGCTTGGCACAGCGGTGGCGGTCGATAGTGAATGCGGTTTTGCAGGCAAATTTCGCACCGCATGGCGAAGCGATGGTGCGAAGCCGCGTTGGTCATGGCGCGGCCAGACTTTAGTGGCAAGGAGAAAGCGCGAGTTTGGGGTACAAGTGCGGCATATGGCGCACTGGCTGCGTGATATGCCGGAAAGGATCGGTTTGCGCTGCTTGCACAAAAACAATGTTTCCAGCGAATGGGCCGGTCTCATCTGCGTTTTAAGGATGTTCGGTCTTTAGGGCGTGACATAACCGTCTTGCTTGTAGCTACGGAAAATGAGCGTGCAATGCAAACGGGAATTTCTGTGCACCGGACTTAACATCATTCGCGGTGATCGCCCGAAAGGCCGGCAGAATCGTCGATACCGTCTCTCAAGTCAAAGTACGAGGTAAGTTATGTAGGGCGCATTAGCTATAGCGTAATGCGCCGAATGATTTAAAGCCAACATACGGCGCAATACGGCTACGCCTATTGTCGCCCTACGAACTGCGCCTTACGGCCTTGTCAATGATGGGCAAGAGCGAACCGGTCGGCCATGTTGGGGTTCGTTGCCTCACCCCAACAGTCCCGCTCTAATTTACAAATTCCTAATACTCCAATTTTAAGGAACCCATCGCAGAAATTGGCGCTCCAACATTCGCTGTTGGTAGCCATGAGGTCGAGCCCGTGAAATACTCTTTATCCAGCAGATTGTTGACATTTATTTGCGCGGTCAACCGAGTTCCACCAATTGGTTGTAAATACGCTGCCATTGCATCAAGTCGCACATATCCAGGTAATTCGTAAGTATTGGCTGCGTCACCCTGCCGTTGACCTACAGCAACGCCACCAAGACCTGCTTTGAAGTGCTTTGTAAATTGGTAAGTGCCCCACAAGCTAGCTTGATGATCTGGTACCCAAGGCAATAGGTTGCCCAGAAAACCACCATTTGCAACCGTATTATCTTTTGTTACATGCACATCCGTGTAGGCATAAGTAGCAATTAGGCTTAATTGATCTGTTAGCTGTCCTTTTATGTCTACTTCGATACCACGGCTTCGGGCTTCTCCAATTGCGATTTGATCATTTGGAGTGAGTGTGGTCAGGTCGCTGACCAGAATGTTTGTTTTAGTCAGGTTGTAGAATGCAACCGTTGATGAAAGTTTTTTGTCGAAAAACTCTGTTTTGAAACCAACTTCATATTGCTCAGATGTCTGAGGAGCAAAAGTTGATCCGGTTGCCGACCGACCATTATTAGTACCAAAGGATTCAACATAGTTACCGTATAAAGACAGCCATTCCCAAGGCTGATATACCACGCCAACACGGGGAGAGAATTTGTCTTCATGTTGCATTGAAAAGCCAGCCTTGGTTGCCTCCCAAGTATCGCCACCATAACCGCCATAGCCAGCCATGTCATAACGGCCAC
>CAZGUM010000369.1:0-2569 GCA_964529085.1 uncultured Methylomonas sp.
CTTCTATCGTCCAGTGTCCGGAATTATGCACGCGCGGCGCAAATTCATTCGCCAATAGTTCGCCGTTAAGATCAAACAATTCCAGAGCTATCACGCCGACGTAATCCAGTTTTTCCAGCAGTAAGTTAACGTAGTTCTCGGCAATGGTCTGTTCGGGATCATTAGTGCTGCATTCGGCGATACGGAGAATGCCGCCGCGATGTTGATTTTCCGATAAAGGGTAGTATGCAATTTCGCCGGACGGACTGCGGGCGGCGATAATCGATACTTCGCGTTGAAACGGCACGAAACCTTCGACAATAGAGGCTGCGCCTTGCATGCTTTGCCAGGCTGATTCGAGTTCGTCGGCCGATCTTATAACCATTTGACCTTTGCCGTCGTATCCCATGCGCCGGCTTTTCAAAATAGCCGGGTAGCCGATTTCGGGCATTGCTTGTTCCAAATCCGCCAAGCTATCGATCGCAGCGAACGGTGCGGTGCGTATGCCTAAATCTTTGAAGAAATTCTTTTCCAGCAGGCGGTCCTGCGCGACGGCCAACGCGCCGGCCGGAGGGTATACTTGGGTGTGGCTGGACAGAAATTCGGCGACATGCGCGGGCACGTTTTCGAATTCGTAAGTCACGATGTCGGCTTTTTCGGCTAGCTCCGCCAGCAAATCCGGGTCGTCGTAACCACCCAGTAGATGCTCGCTTAACCCCCCGGCGCCGGCATTGGGATCGGGATCGAGGACGATAAATTTCAATCCCAATGGATAACCGGCTAAGGCAACCATTCTGGCGAGCTGGCCGCCACCCAAAATACCAATTTTCATCCTGCCACCTGTCTTGGGTCGGGAGTGGCGATCACGCTGTCGGTTTGTTGTTGACGATAAGCATCCAGAGCCGGGCGATATTGCGGATGTTTGTTACTGATAATCGCAGCGGCCAGCAGTGCGGCATTGATGGCGCCGGCTTTACCGATGGCCAGAGTGCCGACCGGAATGCCGGCCGGCATTTGCACGATGGATAATAAAGAATCCATACCGTTTAACGCCTTGGATTGCACCGGCACACCCAATACCGGCAGTGCGGTTTTCGCGGCTGTCATGCCCGGCAAATGCGCGGCACCGCCGGCGCCGGCTATAATCACTTCCAAACCTTTGCCTTCCGCGGTTTCCGCATAATTAAACAACTTGTCGGGGGTGCGATGAGCGGAAACCACTTCCACTTCATGCGGAATATCAAGATGTTCTAGGGTTTGCGCTGCATGTTGCATGGTTTCCCAATCGGATGTGGAACCCATGATGATGCCTATCAATGCGGTCATGCAAAATCTCCGGTATCTGCAATAAATCGAAACGGCCCGATTATCGCATAAATGGGGAGATTTTCTCTGTCGGCGAATTGCGAACAAAGCCGGGCTTAATGATAAGATAGCGCCCCTCGTAATGTGTCAACCTAAGGATGGATGAATGGACAACTCGCAACACGCTTCGCTGCTAGCCAGTGAATTATCGTGTTTTCGCGATGAGCGCTTGTTGTTTTCCAATCTGAGTTTCGCGTTGCAAGCCGGGGAAGTGCTGTTGCTGGAAGGTGCAAACGGCAGCGGCAAGACGTCGTTGTTGCGCATTCTGTGCGGATTTCGAGAAGCCGATGCCGGCGAAATTTACTGGTGCGGCAGCAAAATCGCCGACAGCAGTTATTACACCGACATGGCTTATGTCGGTCATGCCGACGGCACAAAAAAGGAATTGACCGTGTTGGAAAATCTGAAGTTTGCGTTGGCCTTGGGCGGCGTCGGCAAGTACGGTATTGAACAAGCATTGGACAAAGTGCAGCTGGCCGGATTCGACGATAACCCCGTGCATACCTTGTCGGCAGGCCAAAAGCGGCGCCTATCGCTGGCACGCTTATTGATTACGCATAACCTGCTGTGGATACTCGACGAACCTTTCACCTCGCTGGATAGGCAAGGCATCAAATTGATAGAATCGCTGATGGCCGAACATATTGCGCAAGGCGGTATGGCGGTTTTGACCTCCCATCACGATTTAAGCATGGCCGATCTCAATCTGAAACGCATTCATCTGCAAGCATGCCAATAATTCGGGCTTTTTGGGCAATCATCCGCCGCGATTTATTGCTGGCGTTTCGGCGCCGGGCGGAAATGGCTAACCCGCTGTTTTTTTTCGTGCTGGTGGTGACTTTGTTTCCATTGGCAGTGGGCGCGCAACCCAATTTATTGCGGGCGATGGCGCCGGGTGTGATTTGGGTTTCCGCGCTATTGGCGGCTTTGTTATCTTTGGATGGCTTGTTTCGTAGCGATTTCGAAGACGGTTCGCTGGAGCAAATGCTGCTCAGTCCGCATGCCTTATCGATATTGGTGTTGGGCAAAATCATTGCCCATTGGCTGGTGACCGGTTTACCGTTGTTGCTGGTTGCGCCGTTGCTGGCGGTGTTTTTGGGTTTGCCGGAGCAGGCCATGGGAACTTTATGGCTGACATTGATCTTAGCTACTCCGCTGCTCAGCTTGATTGGCGCCATCGGCGTGGCGTTGACGGTCGGTTTGCGCCGGGGCGGCATGTTGTTGT
>CAZGUM010000370.1:0-2549 GCA_964529085.1 uncultured Methylomonas sp.
AAAGTCGGGTAAGGAAACAGCATTGCTGCTGCTTCCTCCCCTAAGAACCGGACATGACAGTTTCCCTTCATCCGGCTCAAGCCTCTAGAAAGCTTCCTTGCGGAAACCGGTGACACAACTTACTTATCGGTGTTAGGTTTGGTTTTATACAGACAATTGGGGTGAATTAGGGTCAGATTGGATAGATTGTCCTTGCCGCCTTTGGATTTTGAGAGGATGTGATGGATTCGCCATCCCGTTTCCTTCGTAATACGCTGGCTACAAATCGAACATTTTCCCGCCTGTTCCAGCCACATTATCAGCAATTGCCGTTTACCTTTCGGGCTACCTTTCATCTTTAGACCAAGTCGGCCTTCAAAATAGGGTTCCCATTTCGGATCATAGGGATTGGCGTCCTTCTTGATTTTGTCGTGTCGCCGAATAGCGGTATCAGTGGCCTTAACCAGTGTCATTCGCCTCGGTTTTCCGTCTGATGTCAAGAAGGCTGCATTAAACCCCCAGCCGCGACTGCCGTTTGGACTGAAATATTTTCGCCTAATCCATAAACCACTCTTTTTCGGATGCCTGCGCACTGCCCATCGCCATAACAATTTCCAAATCTCATTGTCTACCTTGGAAAAGATAACCTTAGCGACCGCAGCTTTATGATAATTCGCCCAGCCCCTGATTTTTGGATTTAGGAGTCTTATCAGGTTTATCTGCTTTGCTTGCTTATTAGCCTTTACCGTTGCTCGGACTTCATCCAGAAAAGCCTTCACATTCTTCTTTGCTGGCTTGATGAGTAATTTCCCTTTGTACTTGCGTACATTCCATCCGAGAAAATCAAAGCCTTCGTCGATATGCGTGATCTTGGTTTTCTCCGCCGAGAGCAGCAAGCCTCGCTCATGCAGGAAGTTTTCAACCATGGGTCTGATTTCACTTTTCAGTAATTCTTTCGATCTACTGGTGATGATAAAATCATCTGCATACCGAACCAAGTTGACCTGATGCCTTGCTGCCATACCATGACTAAACCGCCCGGTTCTATTCGATAAGGCGAATCTGTTCATTAACAAGGTTTCTAGTCCATCCAGAGTCATGTTGGACAACGTCGGCGAAATAATACCGCCTTGCGGGGTACCCGCTTCCGTTGGGAAGAGCTTGTTTTGGTAGACGTATCCGGCCTTCAACCACTTTTGGAGTATCGATTTATCCATGGGGATATTTTCAAGCATCCATTGGTGACTGATATTGTCAAAACAGCCTTTAATGTCACCCTCTAAAATCCATTGCGGCGCATACGCACGACTCAATACCGTGAAGCATTGCTCTCTTGCATCTACCGTGGATCTTTCGGGCCTGAAGCCATAAGAGTTCGGATCCTCTGTGGTTTCCGATATGGGTTCCAGTGCAAGCCGATATAGCGCTTGCATTGCCCGGTCTTTCATCGTCGGGATACCCAGTGGCCTTTCTTTCCCGTTACTCTTTGGAATATAGACCCGTCTCAGTGGAAGCGGTTGGTAACCCCGTCTTCTGAGAGATAACATCGCCTGAGATTTGGCCTTCGGAGTTGACCAGGTTTTTCCATCCACACCCGAAGTTTTCTTACCTTTGTTTTCAGTCACCCGCTTGACGGCAATGGCCTTGCCGCTGAACGAGTGGGTCAGCAACCATTGCAAAGCTTTCACCTTGCCCCAGCGGCCTTCCTGTATTGCCTTCACGATACGCGCTTGCAGCCTTCTGACTTGTTGATGGCATTGGCCCCAATTGATACTGTGCCAGTCCACTTCAAAGCCGGAGGCTGCACACGCTGATGTAACGACGTTCATTTGCTTTTCCTCCTTTATGGTAAGGTTCTACAAACTCTCTCGTGACGAGAGACCAAGCGGAAGTCTGCACCGTTACCAGTCGGGATGATGTTTTAATCCCTATCTACCCCATTACAGAGCAGCATTCGCTTTTTCCGCCATCCTATGCCCGCCCTCCATCGGCCTTCCTTGCGGTCGGCTTGCCATTGCTGGCAAAGGGTCGGGTTTACCGTGTTCCGCATAAATAACAACAGTGGGTTAGGTTCTGTCTTTTCTCCGGTGGCTTTAATGCCCCTGTGATCCGACTCGGAAGCAGATCAGCCAGCCACATACCATTTTGGTTTAAAGCCTGTCAGCACATTTGGCTTATGTTCGTCACGGAGTTTATCAACAGTTCACATATGTTAACCGTACCACCAAGCCTAGCACCCTTCCGCGTTGTGCTCGCAGATACACTTCCCCCTCGCGGGCTCGGCTTACCTCATATTGAGGATGGGTTACATTGTTCCGCCAGCTTCACACCGTCCTGTTACCAAGACCGCATGTGGCGGTAGGCTACTGCCAAGGGAATGGCAGGTTTCATTGCCGCCGAAGCAGCCGAAACAGTTACTTATGCGACTTCACGTCGCACTCCGATTCCAAACGGATGCTCATGGGCAACCACCGCTGCATCCCAACCGGATTCGGCAACTGTCAGTAGTGTGGCAATCGAGTCGATGCCGCAGCCATCATCCAAAACCTGTAGCGTTTTGGTTTCAGGAC
>CAZGUM010000371.1:0-2548 GCA_964529085.1 uncultured Methylomonas sp.
TAGCGGTCTTCGACTATCTGCTTGGTTGCGTCATTCATATTCCCCATATTGTTACTGGCAACCACGACGATAGCAGTCAACAGCGCTAGTACTACCGCAAAGCTGAGCGCCAGTTTAACTGCGAGCTTAAGATTGTTAAGCATATGATTCTCCTTATATTTTATTGGCTGTGTACTACTTGTGTTACCTCGACAAACATCGAGTGGATTTCTTAAAATGCGGCATTGACCTCGATAAAACCGTAATCGCCGTCGGCTTGCCTGCTGTACGCGTTTTTCAAGGCCTTGCCGCCGAATACGTGACCGTAATAAACGTTCCAAGAGAGAAAACGATTAAGCTGGTGGCTAAAACCGATATCTACCAGCTCGCCAATTTCGCTCGCTCCGCCGGCATTGCGGCCGGCATAGCCGAAGGAACCGGAACGCGAGGTGGCACCGGCACCGCCGTAAAACAAATCGGCGCCGGAGGCAAGCGACAGATGGTGCAGGTCTACACTCACTTTGACGGTATCGCTGGGTGCGATGCTAATCTGGACAAAGGCATCCTGCAGGTTCATCAGGTTATAAAACGGGAATTTGGCGAAAGGCCTGCCGGTCGGCAAGATTTGAAAAAATGTGCCGTGGCTACCGTTATTGGGGTCGCTGTCGCCGGAGCTGCGGAAATAAACCGCTCTGATCCAGGGCTTGAGAGGGGTTTCGTCCCATTGGTAACCCAGTTCGGCATCGATGGCGCCGGCGTCCTGATGCAGTCCGGCCCAATCTCCGAACTGGTAGGCCCCCCACAACAAGCCGTCGATACTACCCGAACCGGCTTTCCAAACTCCCAACCAATGACTACCAAGCGTGTGCAGACGCAAGTCTTGCCGGCTTAAATTAGGGCGTGAAGCGCTAGGCCGGTTGTCAATGACTTGAGTATTGCGGTCGTCGCCGTAATAAACGTAAAACAAGCGCTGTTCGAGGCCGGGCAACAGTGCATCTTTCTTGCCGGTCAATGCTGCGTAAAACACGTCGATGTGACCAATGTCGTCTTGGCCGCGGGCGTTAAATCCTCCCTGAGTAGGATGGCTGGCGGCCAGTGTTATGTTGTAAGCGGGTTGATCAAATGCTAAGTGCACGCCGTCGAAGTTGCGGGTGGTATAGGTAAAATCGAACGGGCCCAATAGGCGTTGCGACACTCGACTGGTTTTCAGCGTGTCGAATTTGGCGTTGCCGGTTTTATATTCCAGACCGTCGGCCATTTCGTAGCGGCCCAATTTCAAACGCAAGCCATCCAAACCTAAGAGAGCGCCTTTCAAAACAATATGAGCCTGCTTAAGATGCAGGTCGCCAATCGACGAAGCCCGGGCACTGTCGTTATAGTAGTTTGCCCCCATGCCCAGTGCCCCGACCGGTGAGACCGTGGCATTTTCGGGTAAACCGTAAAGGCCGGTATATTCGCCTTGAACAAAGCCATCGACGTACTCGCTGGTCAACAATACACCCAGGCGGATGCGATGACCGACAAAATCGTAGCTGTTTTCATGCGCCGTCGCGGTGGATGGATCGAAATATCCCCAGTTTTCATAACGGATGCGCATGTCGCCGCTGATGCGCAGATGCTCGTTTATTTGTCCGAAAGCCTTTACTTCCTCGGCTTGACCAACTTGGGCCAACAACATGGCGGGTAGCAAAATAACCTGTCTCAAATTCGGTAATTTTCCTAGCGTTCTCATCGTTTCAGATCCTTAGTTCAAATCGCATTGGGTAGGCTCCGCGTAGCGGTTCAAGCCTCCAATCTGTCGTTAAACCCTTTCCCGCAGCAAATCGAAAAAATGCAAGAGCCCCTATCATCGGTGGCTGCGGTAACAAGCAAATGCGGATAGACGGTAAAACCCCGCCCTCGCTAATTTTTAGTGGTTGCGATGGCTGCCCTGTTCCTGCTGCCGCAGCATGATGGGTACATCGATAATCAGTGCTACTTCGCCGCTGCCAAGGATCGTTGAGCCGCCGACCCCCTGCACATGACTAAACAGCTTACCGAGCGGCTTGATAACGGTTTGCAGTTCGCCCAGTAGACGATCAACCACCAGCCCGGCTTTGGAACCCAGATGCTCGACTACGATAACGTTTTGACGCTTTGCCTCCGGTCCGCTTTTACGGAACAATTGCCGTAAGCGGATAAAGGGTAGAACCTCTCCGCGCAGCTCCATGTAATCGCGGTGATCATCGGCCGGCAATTCCAGACACTCCACGACCCGGTCTAACGGGATAACATAAGACGCATCGCCGACGCCCGCCAAAAACCCATCGATAATCGCCAATGTCAGCGGCAATTGAATTTTTAGCGTGGTACCGCGCCCAGGTACGCTATCGATGTCGATAACACCGCGCAGTTCGGCGATATTGCGCTTCACTACATCCATGCCGACACCGCGACCCGACAGATTGGAAATCTGATCCGCGGTGGAAAAACCGGGCTCGAAAATCAAGGCAAAGATTTCCTGATCGCTGAGCGCCGCGCCGGCTGGAATCAATCCACGTTCGATGGCTTTGGCGAGAATTTTGTCGCG
>CAZGUM010000372.1:0-2545 GCA_964529085.1 uncultured Methylomonas sp.
CATCGGTACTGACATGGCTGGAGAAAAAATATTTAAACTCGATGACACCGTGCGGCGTGTGCATATATTTCTGCGTGGTCACCCGGGAGATGGTGGATTCGTGCAACTCCAATTCCTCGGCGATGTCGCGCAAGACCATCGGTTTCATCGCAATCGCACCGTGCTCAAAAAAATCACCTTGTTTTTCGACGATACTTTTCGCCACGCGCAACAGGGTATCGTTGCGGCTATGCAGGCTTTTGATAAACCAGCGCGCCTCCTGCAAATGGTTTTTCATGCTGACATTGTCCTGGCTGTTGTCGGCACGCTTGATCATTCCGGAGTAAAAAGGATTAACCCGTAATTTAGGCGCAATATCGGGATTTAAGGTTACCAGCCAATTACCGTTAACCTTGACCACAAACACGTCCGGGATCACATATTCGACATCGGACTCCTGCAAGCGGGCGCCCGGTTTCGGATCCAGAGTTCTGATCAGTGCCAATATGCCTTTCAAGGTCTCTTCGTTCAAACCGATCCGCTTCATCAGCCGGGCTTGATCGCAACTGGCCAACAAATCCAAATGCCTGTGGACGAAATCCAGCGCTTCGGCCTTGTACTGCGTTGTATCCGGCAATTGTTGCAACTGCAAACCCAGACAATCGGCCAAATCAAGTGCGGCAACGCCAACCGGATCGAAATTTTGCACCATGTGCAAAACAGCCCGCACCTCGTCCATCTCCAAGCCATCCAATTGCTCCTGCAGGCCCTGCAAAATGTCCGTCAATTCACTGGTCACATAGCCGTCGTCATTCACCGCATCGATGATTGCGGTGGCAATCGCATAATCGCGGTCGGAGATCGGAATCAGCTCCAACTGCCACACCAGATGATCGCGCAAGGACTCGGACTTACCGCGAAAAGCCTCAAACTCGGGACTGTCACTATCGTCGCCGCCGCTAGGCAACGAACTTTCGTAGACATCGTCCCAACTGACGTCAACCGGCAATTCATCCGGCATATCGGTTTGCGAACCTTCGCTGGTCACCTGATCGGTGTTATCGAGCTTCTTATCCCGAAAATCGATGTTGGGCAAATCCTCTTCATCCAATTCCAGCATCATGTTGGATTCCAAGGCTTGCTGAATTTCCTGTTGCAAATCCAAGGTCGACATCTGCAACAGCTTGATCGCCTGCTGCAATTGCGGCGTCATGGTCAGACTCTGACCTATTCGGAGTTGTAGAGATTGCTTCATGACTATTCGAATTTCATAAACTAAATTTCTCGCCTAGATACACTCTACGCACCTCTTCGTTATCCACCAACTGGCGCGACTGGCCTTCGGCTATAACCTTACCATTATTCAAAATATAAGCGCGATCACATATCTCCAATGTCTCTCTCACTTTATGCTCGGTAATCAAAATACCGATACCTCGATGCTTCAAATGGGCAATGATTTTTTGCAACTCCAACACCGAGATCGGATCCACGCCGGCGAAAGGCTCGTCCAATAAAATAAACTGCGGCTCGCTAGCCAAGGCTCGGGCAATTTCCACCCGCCGCCGTTCGCCGCCGGACAGGCCCAAAGCCACCTGATTACGCAAATGGTTGATATTAAACTCCGTCAACAACTCGTCAATCAATAACTCGATTTGGCCGTCGGTCAAGTCAGGGCGAATCTGCAACACCGCCCGCAGATTGTCGGCCACGCTCAACTTGCGAAATACCGAAGCTTCTTGAGCCAAATAACCTATCCCCAGCCGTGCGCGCCTATGCATCGGATGATGAGTAATCCGCTGATCGTCCAAAAAAATATCGCCGCTATCGGCTTTCACCAACCCGACCATCATATAAAAGCTGGTGGTCTTTCCGGCGCCATTCGGACCCAGCAGACCGACCACCTCGCCAGTCTCGACCCGCAAACTGACGCCATCGACGACATTTCGGTTGTTGTAGCGTTTGAACAACTGTTCCGCAAGCAATCGCGCCATTATTGAGCCTGCTTGGCTTTAGGCTTGGGCTTGATCACCGAATGCACACGTTTGCCGTCGGAGCTTTGTTCGCCGGCCTTCAACAAGGAATTAAGCGTATCGTACTCGATATATTCACTGGATTGTTTGGCATCGCCCTGCCAAACCGACGCATTCTGCATAAATATCAACAAATTTTTGTCAGGGTAGTATTCGTTAATCAAGCCTTCGCCATGCATCTCGTCTTTACCGACCGCCGGCAACTGTTTGAACCTTGACGGCTTGCCGGTCGCAATCAATTTGTTGATGGCGCCGTCCTTCAAATAAACCACCAACTTGTCGGCATCGATTTTGATCGTACCCTGGGTCGCCACTACATTGCCGGTATAGGTACTAATTTGCGCTTTTTCGTCGTAAACCGCGTTGTTGGAATCGATATAAATGGGCTGTTCGGAATCGGACTCCAATCCAAACGCCATCCGCACCGACAATAACAGGCCAAGTCCGACCATTTTACTTAATTTCATAGCGACCTTTCACTTTGGACAACAATTTCAGGTGAATCGGACTAACAAAAGTCGCTTCCATTCCTA
>CAZGUM010000373.1:0-2537 GCA_964529085.1 uncultured Methylomonas sp.
GTTTCAATCCACTCTCCCTATGCAGGGAGAGACCCAGGATATTTTTCACTGTACTCGAGATGGTTCTTGGTTTCAATCCACTCTCCCTATGCAGGGAGAGACGTGGTGCCTGGCTGCAATAGATGACCGACGCGTGTGTTTCAATCCACTCTCCCTATGCAGGGAGAGACGCGAGGCGGCGCGCGCGGCCCTGACTGTCTGGATGTTTCAATCCACTCTCCCTATGCAGGGAGAGACTCGTCGAAGCAATGGAGAAAGACCTGGCGGCCACGTTTCAATCCACTCTCCCTATGCAGGGAGAGACGCGGCAATTCATGTACAGGATTTCGGAAGGGTAGGGTTTCAATCCACTCTCCCTATGCAGGGAGAGACACCAGACCAGGACTTTGGTGCCGTCGGCCAGCTTGTTTCAATCCACTCTCCCTATGCAGGGAGAGACAAAACCGTCTAAGACATCCTGACGAGGATCATGTGTTTCAATCCACTCTCCCTATGCAGGGAGAGACGTTTTGGTTGTCTCATGCTACCTCCAAGGCAATGTTTCAATCCACTCTCCCTATGCAGGGAGAGACGTTTGCATTGACGATTGTCAGCGCGTGCCTGGGTTGTTTCAATCCACTCTCCCTATGCAGGGAGAGACGCCAGGACCAAAGTCCCGCAGTTTCCAGCACATTGTTTCAATCCACTCTCCCTATGCAGGGAGAGACTTCATTTCATCCTCTTTCTGTCATCCTTATTTCCAGTTTCAATCCACTCTCCCTATGCAGGGAGAGACTATGCTCAGGGCGAATTTGGGGGAGAGGAAAAGGAGTTTCAATCCACTCTCCCTATGCAGGGAGAGACGCCTGCGACCTTGAGCGAGCCGACGCCAGGCGAGTTTCAATCCACTCTCCCTATGCAGGGAGAGACAGGCCCGCCGCGACCAGGCGCACCAGTGCGCGCACGTTTCAATCCACTCTCCCTATGCAGGGAGAGACGCGGTTCGGTTTTGGATGTCGGCTTGATGGTTTTGTTTCAATCCACTCTCCCTATGCAGGGAGAGACCCGCCCGATCTCACTCCCGCGCATGGTCTCATCCTGTTTCAATCCACTCTCCCTATGCAGGGAGAGACGCGGACAGGCTAAAAAAACGACTGCTGCGCAGGCTGTTTCAATCCACTCTCCCTATGCAGGGAGAGACGCTTGGTAGCCAGGATGTTGATCTTCCCGTGCGCGTTTCAATCCACTCTCCCTATGCAGGGAGAGACGAAGCAACGGCCAAGGACCCTGAGCCAGGCGCAAAGTTTCAATCCACTCTCCCTATGCAGGGAGAGACCCAGCGGGACGGCGAGCGAGCCGCCAGCCAGCCAGGTTTCAATCCACTCTCCCTATGCAGGGAGAGACAAAGACGCGCGAAAAGAGCACGCCGCCATGCTGTTTCAATCCACTCTCCCTATGCAGGGAGAGACATGTATCGGCCATTATTAACAAAAGGAGAGAGAGTTTCAATCCACTCTCCCTATGCAGGGAGAGACGATTTGGAACGGGTCAGGCGCTTGCGCCGCCTCGTTTCAATCCACTCTCCCTATGCAGGGAGAGACAGCAGAAAAAACGCGCACTTGCTGAAACGATGTGGTTTCAATCCACTCTCCCTATGCAGGGAGAGACCCATGACAGCCGACATGATCGAGGTCTGGATGGAGTTTCAATCCACTCTCCCTATGCAGGGAGAGACGCAGGACCCAGCGCCCAAAGAGGCGAAAGCAGAAAGTTTCAATCCACTCTCCCTATGCAGGGAGAGACCTGAGCATGACAGACTCCTTTGTGTGTGGCTCGCTGTTTCAATCCACTCTCCCTATGCAGGGAGAGACGCGCTGAACAGTTACGCCAGGCGCATCGCCGATGTTTCAATCCACTCTCCCTATGCAGGGAGAGACGCGGGGCTCTTCACGTCCACCCCGAACAGGCTGTTTCAATCCACTCTCCCTATGCAGGGAGAGACTTCAGCGGTTCGGGGACAACCCTGATCGCGTGTGTTTCAATCCACTCTCCCTATGCAGGGAGAGACATCGAAACACGACGGCAGGAGTGATTGTGGAAGAGTTTCAATCCACTCTCCCTATGCAGGGAGAGACTCCCCTGCTGGGAGAGAAGGCATGAACAACGTAGTTTCAATCCACTCTCCCTATGCAGGGAGAGACTCATTCTCGAACCCATCCCCGCCGATGAACTGCCCGTTTCAATCCACTCTCCCTATGCAGGGAGAGACGTTTGGCAGATAGTCCAAAACCACGTATTAGTCGCTGTTTCAATCCACTCTCCCTATGCAGGGAGAGACGTGTGAGCCTGAAGAACCCGCCCGCCCCCGTCGTGTTTCAATCCACTCTCCCTATGCAGGGAGAGACTAATAGGTGGGCATGGCATTACTCGTAGAAGGGGTTTCAATCCACTCTCCCTATGCAGGGAGAGACGCCAAACGGCTGGAGGGTCAGTCCACGCCCATTGTTTCAATCCACTCTCCCTATGCAGGGAGAGACGTCTGGCCGGGGATGCCAGTC
>CAZGUM010000374.1:0-2526 GCA_964529085.1 uncultured Methylomonas sp.
ACTTTGGACAACAATTTCAGGTGAATCGGACTAACAAAAGTCGCTTCCATTCCTATTCCCGCCGTCTTGTTGGGTGGACTGATGATCTCGGCCCACGCCTGTGTCTCCGCATAATGGCTGGCGAGTTTGACCCGCAAATCCGATGTATTAATGGTCAGCGCCGAGTTGGTCTTCGACGCCTCCCGATTGATATAAGTACTACCGTTGAGTTGCAAATTATCGCCGTCCGCCGCCATTACGCCGCTGTCGGCTTTAATCAGCCAAGGCATCTGATCGGGGTTGTATAGGCTCATGACCGGCTTTTCCAGATGCGTACTGCCGTCGGCTTTAAAATGCTGCATTTTTTCCGCCGCCAATTCGCTTTTCGCCACGCCATCGATATTCATTTCTTTTTTGAAATAACCCTCGCTGAAAAAATCGGGGCTATTCTCGGCGATTTTGATTTCGGCATCGCGCTGCTCGTTAAGCTGCACCAGCCACCAGGACAGCAGCGCGGCCACTCCGATATAAATAAAAATCCGCAGATTTTGCAGCAATCTCATAAATAGGTTTGCAAAACGCCTTCAAAAGTACCCTGGGCGTGCATGATTAAATCGCAAATCTCCCGCACCGCACCTAAACCGCCAGCTGTTTGCGTTTGCCAATGCGCATGTTCTTTTACCGCGAAATTGGCATCCCGCACCGCCACCGCGAACCCGACCTGCCGCATGACCGGCAAATCCAGAATATCGTCGCCGATATACGCCACATGTTCAGGCGTCAACACCAAGCGTTGCAAAATTTCGGCGAACGCGGCGCGTTTGTTTTCGTGACCTTGATAGACATGTTCGACCCCCAGGCCTTGCATGCGCAAGGTAACCGAATTGGATTTACGGCCGGAAATTACCGCCACTTCCACCCCGGTTTGCCGCAGCAATTTGATGCCGTGGCCGTCCCGAGCGTGAAAACATTTGTATTCCTTACCGTTATCGTCGAAAAACAACCGGCCGTCGGTCAGCACGCCATCCACATCCAAAATCAACAGCTTCAACTGCTTAACAATCTCTAATTGTTGCGGATTTAACTCGAACATTTCGCGGCTCTCAAACTATCCCGGCCCGTAGTAAATCGTGCATGCTCAAGGCGCCCAGCAACTTTTGCCGTTCATCAACCACCAACAGGGCGTTGATTTTTTTGGTTTCCATGATTTGCATCGCCTCGGCCGCCAACATATCGACGCCAATGACCTTACAAGGCCCGGTCATGACTTCGTCTACCCGTGTCGTGTGCACGTCCAGGTTTTTTTCCAACATGCGCCGCAAATCACCATCGGTAAATATGCCGGCAACTCGCCCCGCGCCGTCAACAACTGCAGTCATACCCATTTTCTTACCGGTCATTTCCAGCAATGCATCGCTCACCAAAACCGTATCCTCGACCACCGGCACCTCGCCGCCTCGATGCATGATGTCGCTGACTTGCAGCAATAAGCGCTTGCCGAGGCTGCCTCCGGGGTGAGATAACGCAAAATCGTCGCGGGTAAATCCCTTGCTTTGCAGCAACGACACCGCCAACGCATCCCCCATTACCAATGCCGCCGTGGTACTGGCGGTCGGCGCCAATCCCAGCGGACAAGCCTCTTGCTCGACAGCCACGTTAATATGTACCGTGGAAAATTTAGCTAAAGCCGATTCTGGATTGCCAGTCAGCGCTATCAGTGGCACGCCGAGCCGCTTAATAATAGGCAAAATCGTCAAGATTTCTTCGGTTTCGCCGGAATTGGACAAAGCCAACACCACGTCCTGCCGGGTAATCATTCCGAGATCGCCATGACTGGCTTCGCCCGGATGCACAAAAAACGCCGGCGTGCCGGTACTGGCCAAAGTCGCGGCAATTTTACCGGCGATATGCCCGGACTTGCCCATGCCGGTAACCACTACCCGGCCTTTGCAAGCCAGCAATAATCGGCAGGCACTGACGAATTGCTCATCGATCCGCGCAGCCAAGCCGGCAACCGCCTGCATTTCGGTTTGAATCACCGCCAACGCCAACGCTTGTATATCTTGATCACGACCCACGCAAATCGACTCCACGCACCGACACAAAAAGGAACCATTATTGCATGTTATTAACCGACTTTTCACCCCAAGTCATTGACTTATTCTCGGCGACTCATAGAAAATAGCCCGTTCCCAACCCAAAAACTCCTGTGATTCCGGTAGATGGCCAATAGCGCAAGTCCCGAAGACAATATCGTTTCTATTAGCAACTTGAGCTTTTCCAGAGGCCCCAGAAAAATTTTCGACGCGGTCAGCCTGGACATTCCGCGCGGCAAGATTACCGCTATCATGGGCCCCAGCGGCACCGGCAAGACCACGCTTCTAAAATTGATCGGCGGACAGCTAACGCCGGAGCGCGGCCAAATCCATGTCGACGGCCAAAATGTCCACCGCCTGAAAACCCGCGAACTATACGAGCTGCGTAAACGCATGGGCATGCTGTTCCAAAGCGGCGCGCTGCTTACCGATATGAGCGTGTACGATAACG
>CAZGUM010000375.1:0-2522 GCA_964529085.1 uncultured Methylomonas sp.
ATCCATGCTCGAACAATCTCAATTTGTGCGTTTTTACACGGTCTGGGCCAAAAGCAGTCTATCGAGGTGGATTTCTGAATGACCGGTTGATGCTGGATACTGCTCTTTTAATTAACCCGAAGAAGTAACCTGCGCTACGCGGATTTATCGCGTAGCGTCCGTGTTGACTGCCGGGTTAGCGATATTGATTTCATCGCATTTTTCATTTTCAAATTCATTTCCCCAATCCCAGATTGCGCGACAGGTACTTAGGACGATGGATTTGCGCATTTTTTTAACTACAACTTTGCTATAACTCGGTTGCATCGTGCAGTAATTATTTATGTACCCAGGCTCGGTTAGGTAGTCTTCGTCGTTGATTCGAATTGAAGCTAACCACACGGTTCCAGCGCTACCGCATTCGCCATGATCTGATGGAGGCGTTGCGAACACACGTGCTTCAACAGCGGAATCGCCTACTGAGCAACGAATAATATTCTTGCTCTTAACCAATTTCGTCGTTCCTGGCTTGGGCTTGATACTCCCGCTAGAACTATCTACGATCCCCTCAAGCGTAAGCGATTCGCCGTTACAGTTATATGTGGCACCAACAATTGCCCAGTCGGCGAAGCCATTACTCGCAGCAAATACGATTAGCAACGCAACTACTAAATATTGAAGGCGACACATAGATATCGCTAACTAGTAATTGGATGGTTTCCGTATATTTACCAAAAATACTCGTTGAAGCGATAATTTATTGATATGCATATAATTGTCCCTTCTGTATATCATCGGTGACGAAAAAATTATGTCTGGTAATGATCCAATTGCTGCCATTGAATCATGTTAGCTGATAGACCGCAACGGGTCGAAATTTGCCCGTCAAAATCATCACATGGCTTTTGGGCTATCTAGCCATGGCAGTTTGAATGTCCCACCAGCGGGACAGAATATCAATTCCCATGCCGACCCCTTCAATTCATATTGCGGCAATGGAATATGTTCCGGGCGGGCTGAATAATCCGGCCGATTTATAAAGAGAAAGCCCGCCGTCGTGTTCGACGTAATTGCCAACAATTAAAGTTGGCAATTACGAGCCGATAGTCGTTCTCAGCATTAACCCTGCAAAGCTTTCAACAAGCTCTGCAACTTGTCGTTGGCATCGCCGAACAGCATGCGGGTGTTTTCATGCACGAACAGCGGGTTGCCGACGCCGGCGTAACCGGAGGCCATCGAGCGTTTCAGCACGATGGTAGTCGCGCCTTTCCAGCATTCCAACACCGGCATGCCGGCTATCGGGCTATTGGGGTCGTCCAAGGCGGACGGGTTGACGATGTCGTTGGCGCCGATAACGATGGAGACGTCGACATGCGGGAAGTCTTCATTGATTTCGTCCATTTCAAACACGATGTCATACGGGACTTTTGCTTCGGCCAGCAAGACGTTCATATGCCCCGGCATGCGGCCGGCGACCGGGTGAATCGCAAATCGGACTTTTTTACCGTGGCTGGTCAGATATTTGGTGATTTCGTTGACTGTGTGCTGAGCTTGCGCCACCGCCATGCCGTAGCCGGGGATGATAACAATGTCTTTAGAGTCTCGCAGTAATTGAGCAGTCTCTTCGACTTCGATAGCTTGCACCTCGCCGACCACTTCCGCCGCTTCGCCGCCGGCACTGCCGAAACCGCCGGCGATCACACTAAGAAAGTGCCGATTCATGGCCCGGCACATGATGTAACTCAGAATCGCGCCGCTGGAGCCGACCAAGGCGCCGGTAACGATTAATAAATCGTTGCTGAGCATGAAGCCGGTGGCCGCGGCGGCCCAACCCGAATAGCTGTTCAACATCGATACCACCACCGGCATATCGGCGCCGCCGATGGCCATCACCATATGCACGCCAAACACCAGGGCAATTGCGGTCATGATCGCCAACGGCAGCAAGCCGCCGCCGGTTTCGGTACCTTCGAGAAAGTTGCCGCCCAAGATAAAAGTGACAACGAACATGGCCAGATTCAGCCAATGCCGGGCCGGTAATAGTACCGGTTTGCCGCTGATGCGGCCGCACAGCTTGCCGAAGGCGATCACCGAGCCGGAAAATGTCACTGCACCGATGAAAATGCCGATGTAGATTTCCAGTTCGTGTATGGTTTTTTCCGCGCCTTCCAGACTGGTGGAATGGTCCATGAAGTTGGCATATCCCACCAGCACCGCCGCCATACCGACCAAGCTGTGCATTAAAGCCACCAGCTCCGGCATTTGCGTCATTTCCACTTTGGCGGCGGCTTTGGTGCCGATAAAGCCGCCAATCAGCAGGGCGATGGTCAGCATCGTATAGGCGGTGACGCTGCCGCCTAACACGGTGGCGACAATCGCAATCGCCATGCCGGTCATGCCGAAGTAATTGCCGCGCCGTGACGTATCTTGCTTGCTCAGGCCGCTAAGGCTGAGAATGAAAAGAATCGAGGCTGCAATGTACGCCATTGTAACTAGACCGTTTGACATGTAGCTCTCCTTATTTTCTAAACATTTCAAGCATG
>CAZGUM010000376.1:0-2514 GCA_964529085.1 uncultured Methylomonas sp.
CTCAATACTACGGAACAGGTCGTCGCAAAAGCGCAATCGCTCGCGTCTACGCCACCATCGGTTCAGGAAAATTCACTATCAACAAACAACCTGTTGAACAATATTTCGGCCGTAAAACCGACGAAATGATTGCCAGACAACCACTGGAATTGTTAGGCAAAACCGGTGATTTCGACATCAACATCATTGTCACCGGCGGCGGCCCTTCTGGCCAAGCTGGCGCAATCCGTCACGGCCTGACCCGTGCTCTGATGGTTTTTGACGAAACCTTGAGACCATCACTGAGAAAAGCCGGTTACGTCACTCGCGACGCTCGTGAGGTTGAACGTAAAAAAGTCGGCTTGCACAAAGCTAGAAAGCGTCCTCAATACTCAAAACGTTAAGCGTTTCTTTATTGGGAACAACAAAAAGCCGCTGCACAGCGGCTTTTTTGTGCCTTTTCAAATGGAGGGCGGCGTCGCCGGCGGAGAGAAGCCGGTTCGCAGCCGGTGTAGTTATACGCAATGGCGTAGGCAAATATCTGGCGGATTTCGGCACGTAGATGGTGGGCAGTTTCGAGCTTATTTAACTGGATCAGCGTTTTTAGTTTCGCCAATACATCCCGATGATTTGATTTCCTTTATTGCCTTGTCGCCAAGAATTGGGAACACCAAAAATCTGGTTTTTTGTGTAGAAGGGTAGCGGGTTAGATGCGAATCGAGTGTAACTATTGGCGGACCACAGTCGATAAAGTCATCTTGTATAGAAGTCCTGCATAGACCAGGTTTTCTGGATACCCGGCTAGCTGTCGGGCTGTTTTGATTCATTTCTTCCCGCACTTGGATCCAAATCGTCCGCCGACAGCACGACGGGCGGACTTGAATTAATCAACAACTAATTGAAAAATAAAAACTATATTCTAAGTTTAGATTGAAAGGTAACAATTAAGGTAACACTTTTGGTTTTTACCCTTGCTACAAACGCAAAAAGGCCAAATACCACACTGCCTGATTGTTACATTATCATACTTCTTATCTGGTTGAATTATCAGCGGGTTAGGTAACTGACTGGTTGGCTCCAATAAACCAATTCTATTTATTCGCCGCCTGCCTGTTTTTTGTCACTATCCCCTTGAATGAAAAGGTGTTTAGATAGCTGCTTACCCGCCTCTGATGACACTAAGTCACACTTTGCCATAAATTATGGCGTACTTTGCGGTAAAGCATCGATGCTCTGCTTGTGGTGGTAATGTCGTATTCACTCGCTTTAAATTTAGTATTTTTTAGTACTCTAAAACTTCGCTAGAAACTCAACTTTTATCAACCGGTACTCATTAACCTAGGCATAACCTCACCGTTCTAAGACTTCACTTTTAATGTCTGATAGCTTTGGCAATCGTGAACCGTATCAGCCCACCAACAAGCGCCGAAGGATTGAGCGCCAGCACTACACGCACCAGCGCCGCCGCCATGGGTGTTAAAGCTCTGAAAATTTGAACATGCCTTGCAGGTAATGAGCGCCGAATCTGTAGTTTTCTGTAGTACATCGAAGTTAGGACAGCGCCGCCACTTGTCGACGACCACGCGCCAGCCGTAACGGTTGCAGGCATCGCCGGATAATTGCCGACAGCCTGTGCATTGCACCAGCCCGGTATAGTCGCCGGTTTTGATCTGTAAGCAATCACCGGCCTGTTGCAACTCCCTTGTCAGGGTTTCGGCATCCTTGTCGCACTCGGTCAGATATTCATCAATAATGGTTGGGTCGGTTTCATCAATAGCCGCCAGATAGGCCAACAGCTTTTGACGGTCACAGGCTGATAACTTCTTCGTTTCCGCCCTTAATTCGTCAATGATTTCAGTACGGTGTGATTTAAGGAAGTCCCGTTGATTGGGCGATAACGCACTAGCAGGACCAATTTCAATAGCTTCTCCATCCAACGAAACGGCAAACCCTTCTTCACGGACTTTTTGCAATACGGACATTAGAAACGCTCCACATCGTCTGAAATGCCGCTGATATTAGGTGGATAATTTTTTTTCTGAACGGAAAACTCTGAAACAACGTTGCCAACATTGCCAATGTTGCCATCTTTCCGAATCTCCACAGGGATGCCTCGATTGCCTCCGATACGCTCCGGCTTATTACCGGATATTACACGAATGCCGTAGGCTTCTAACGCTGGGGCCTGACGCTTGAGTATGTCGCCCAATCCCCGCGCTGAACGCGGCCAGCTTTCTGCATCATGACGATGATTTGCCAGCTCGATCAGCAGGGTGTTTACGGTGCCGTAAAATACCGTAGCCGATCGCCCGTTATGTTTGTCGACCATTTCGCACACCGCCACTGCAACGGGTGACGATTCCAGCGCCCTGCCCACGCTTTCAGAACGATTGACCTTGTAGAGCGAATCGAACACGCCCGGCGGATTACCTAGCGCCTGTGCCATTGCCTCGCCCAGTCTTGTAAAGTCGGCCATCCGAGGCGGGTTGATCAGTTTGACGCGCGGCAATTGCGCCAGTGTCTTGACGAATAAAT